>JAIOPX010000321.1 GCA_021413705.1 Planctomycetota bacterium
CCGCTGGCGAGCACCTTAACGATGTGCGGATGTTCGCAACGTCCCAGGGCACGCATTTCGCGTCGAAAGCGGGCCAATGCCACTTCGTCACCCGCCAGCGATGCGGGCAACATCTTCAAGGCCACGAGACGACCGAGCGACAATTGCCGGGCAAGGTAGACTACACCCATGCCGCCACGCCCCAACTCGGCCAGAATCTCGTAATCTCCCACCGTTCGCTGGGAGGGAGCGGTCGGCGCAAACAACGCATCGACCGAAGGCGTTTCCGCCAGGCTTTGTTGGGCCAGGCGATCGAGGTCTTGTTCTTCCACTTGGCGGCCCGTGACGCGGCTCAACAGCCGGGTCATGGCCGGTACCATCGATTTGTCACGCTCGGTACGCCCCGTAGTGTAGCTGAGGTACTCAACTTGTCGGCCGCTGCGATCCCGGTTGAGGAATCGTACTTCGTCGGCAAACTCTGCCCCGCGAAACACCAACAGCGGGTCCAGTCGGAGGGGTGCTCTGCGCCCAGGCCACAGGACGGCCACGCAGTTCGCGCCGATCGCCGCTGCTTCGGCCGACGTCAGCTCCAGCGGCGCCATCCGCTCCGATTGCAATCCGACCAGTTCCAATAAGGCGACTTCGAATCGCTGCTCGTCCACCGCACGCAGTTCGCTGATGCTGACCAGCCGCGAGCCGCGCGGACCGAGTATGTCAAGGACGCCTTCACCCAGGAGTTCGCTGGCGGCGGGAAACAACAGTGGCCCCATCTCCTGATCGTAAAACTCTTCCGAGCGGCCAGCGCCGTGACCAAAGACTGTATTGCGATAAACGACCAGAGCGTCGAACAAATCCAGTGGCGAGCAGCTCTCGTCTCCTGCACGCATACCATCGGGACCATTCTTGATGCGGCGGAAAAGTTCAAGCGCCGCGGACAGACCGCGTCGCTTCGCGCTAAGCTGCTGCCAGACGTGCCCCAGCGGGTGCGACGCAGCATCCGCGCGCGTGCCGAAGTGCCGGGCAGTCTCCCGCAAGATCCCTAACCATTGTCCCAGCGAAGGGAGGACTAATTGGGCCAGAAGGCGGTCGAGGGATTCGACCCTTGGGGCGCCGGCTTCAACTTCGGCCAGATAAGCCCCCACCACCGGCGTGGCACTGAGCTTAATCAGCGCCTCGAATAGATAGAATGAATTGTCGTGCCGGGCACGCGCCGAAGGAGAATTATGCGCCCGCGAATAGAGCTGTGCCAGCGGCAGCGGCAGCCGCACTAGATACTCACGATGAAAGTCGCCGGTGGAAGGTACTGGAGACACGGTGATGGCCTTCACACGGGCAAGCTGGGTTATGGTGCAGCCATCATGGTAAATGAACCTTACCGCACTGCAAGTGGATGGTTTCGAACTGGTTGAATGGAATCGGTCTGTGGATGACAATGTCCCAAGTGAAATACTTTCGCAACCTTCGTCCTGGCGGAGCATCCTGATGAGAAGGCTTGGTCTGAAATTGATTCTGGCGCTGTATTGTTTCGTGGCGTTGCAACTAACGTCCCAGAGTGCGGAACGCGGCTCTTCCACACCTGGTGGCCGCACGGGGGATCTTCCCGTGGAAATCGCCATCGACCGCTGGCCAGCAGACGGACGCCTGCCGCGTAGCGACATACCGAAGTTCGATGTCGGCCGGGCTTACCTGCGCACCGCTGAGGGCGAGTTGCCTGTCATCGTAACCTTCAATCAGCACGCTACCGAGAGCCACTTCGTGCGACCCAGCAGTGTGGTAGCGAGTGGGCCTGCAATCATCGTAGTCGAACCTATTGATTCAGCGGCCGGGCAGTATCGCGATGGGCGAATCGTTCTCTCGGCTGGCAATGCGCAAGTCCAAGGCGAAACGGCCAAACTGGAATCGCATCCTGGGAATCTGCGCATCGGATTATGGAGAAACCCCAAGGATTTTGTTACCTGGGATTACAAAGCTACGCGGCCGGGTCGGTATGACGTGTATCTGACCTATTCGTGCGCCGAGAAAGCGGGTACGAAGATCAACGTCGAGATCGGCAAGGAACAACTTGATGGCACGCTCAAGACCACGGACAACGGCTGGTATGGCTATACGTGGCAAAAACTGGGCAATGTGGCGATTCCAGCCGCCGGGCCGCTGAAGATTTCCGTCCGCTGCCGGGAGATGGTGGGGGGCGCGGTGATGAATCTGAAGGCAGTGACGCTCATACCCGCTGGTGAAGGCACGCTACCGGTTCAAGCCGCCGATGGAACCGTGACACTGCACGCCAAAGATGTGACGATTCACGGCGTACAAGTGCAATACGAACCGAAGCCGGAGAAGAACACCGTGGGATTCTGGACCCACGCGACAGACACGGTGAGTTGGGAGTTCAGTATCTCGAAAGCGGGCAAATTCGACGTGCAGATTCTCCAAGGCTGCGGGAAAGGGCAAGGAGGGAGCAAAGCGGTGATCGAAGTTGCCGGTCAAGAGTTGCCGGTGACCGTGGAGGACACCGGGCATTTCCAGAACTTCAAGCCCAGAATCGTGGGTGCCATAACGCTCGACAAACCGGGCAAGTACGTGCTGAAGGTCGTCCCTACGCACAAGGCAGGCGTAGCGGTAATGGACCTGCGAGAGCTGCGGTTGTTACCCAAGTAGGGTACGCGCAGCGTACCAATTCCTAGTCAACCAAGCCGGGATGATTCGCTCGTAAAGCCTCAAGCTCATTCGCTAACTAGGCATTGGTATGCTGCGCATACCCTACTTTTTGACATCGACCGGTACCAGGTCAATCTTGGCCGCCAGGATGAAATCGTTCTCCGACAAACCCCCAATCGCGTGCGTCCACAATTCGATCCAGATGTTGCGATATCCTTCGAGGTGGAGGTCGGGATGATGGGCATCTTCTTCGGCAATGTCGGCCACGCGGTTGAAGAAGTTCATGCCGGATACGAAGTTTTTCACGACCCAGTCCTTGCGGATACGCTGGCCGTCGTGCGTCAGCCGCCAACCTGAAAGGCGAGTAAGCTGCTCCTCCGACTGTTGAACTGTGTAGGGCTCAACGCCCCCTTCGCATGGGCGACACTTTTTGGCAACCAATTGAGCGGGCGTCATCGTTTCCATGGCAAGTCCTCCGAGGCCATTATCGGAGGGAAGCCAGGGAGCCGTCAAATGGCCACGTCGCCCTGAAACGCCCGTGACGCGACCATCGCGGCGGCTTTCGGGTCGCTCGTTGCGAAGTCGCGCTGCGGGACAATGCGATTGGGCTCAGTATTTTGGCGCGGTCAAAAGATCGAGGGCCAACAGAGCAAGCATCAAGAGTGAACCGGCAACTAAAGCGTACATGGGACTGCCCAGGAGAGTGGGACGCCTGTGAAACACGGGCCAAAGCCATCGTTCGGCCATCAAAAGGTCTGTTGCCAGGGAAGGGCTGGGCGTCACAAGGCTCTAAACGGAATTTTGAATAGTGAGCAGGGCAGAGCCGCAAAGTGGATCGCCACAAAGGGTTACCCCCCATAGCCCCGGGCTCCGCCCGGGGGTTTGCGTGGAGTTCGCCAATTGTAGAAGTTCAATCCGTGTAACCTGTAGGGCGATTCCGCTCCGCAAAGCAACAATTCAAGGATTCGTTCCATCCCTCGGGCAATCTCCCGACACACCCCCGGGCGGAGCCCGGGGCTTTGGGAAAAACTCTTCGACAGACAGGCCAAGATATGCCACAATGCGGCAGGGGCGCAGACAGAGGGAGGCACCTTATGAAGTCTACAGTCTTTTCCTGCGCATGTTTCTTGATCTCAGCAGTTGTTGGAGTTTTGACCACCACGCCGTCGGTAATCCATGCCGCTGATCCGGCGCGGATCGCGGAAAGCGAACTGGATCTCTTCGATGCACGCGAGAAGGGTCAACTCGCCGTTCGGTTCGTTCCCGCGAGTGAGAGAAAGGGGGCGCTCACGCTCAGCAATCGCACGCGCACACCGCTAGCGATTCGAGTTCCAGACACCCTGGGCGCCGTGCCAGTTCTGGCGCAGTTTCAGCCCCCTGCGCAAATTATCGGTTTAGGAGTTCCTGGCGCCCGCAACAATCAGGTTTTCCGCGCCGCGGCTTTGAAAGCCGAACGACCTGTACGCGTGGTGCAACTGCCCCCGCGTGCTGAAATCAGTATCGCCCTGAAAGGCGTATGTTTGGAGTACGGAAAGCGCACACCCAACTCGCGGATGCGCTATGACCTGGTGCCAGTGCAACAAGTGGCCACCGATGCCCGCTTGGTCGCCGCTTTGCAATCTCTGGCCGACGAGAGCTACGACCAACAGGCGGTGCAGGCCGTTGCCTGGCATCTGGCTAACGGGCTGACCTGGAAAAGTCTGCGCGGAAAGTTTTCGGCTCGCGAGTACCAGGGTGGACAACAATTGTTGCGAGAGATTTCGACACCGAAGGAAGCGCCTGTGACTCCGGCGCCAGGCTCGAAAGAATCGCCTCACAAGTCTGCATGATTCATGGCACCGCTTGTCAGACGCTGAACGAGTCGCGGATTTAGCCAGTGTAATTCGCGGCGTCTGGCGAGCAGTGGTATTGTGGACACATACTTACCATGCGAACGATCAGCGGCACGCACCTGCTCGCACCATGCCTTGCCTTGCTCGCCGCGGCGCTGGTTGATTTCCCTGATACTGCCAGCGGCCAGGGGACGACCGTCCAACTGCCGACGTTCGGAGTTTCGATCGACGCTGAAGGCGTGCTGAATCACAAGCAGGTCGAAGACGTCGGCGGTCAGTTACAAGCGGCTCGCAATGCGGCAGCCAAACAGGCTCTGCCGCGGAATGTGGTCGCCATCTCGAAACTCCGCAAAGTCTCACTGACTCGCTTGGACGCGGCGCTGCGACGCCGAATCGACGCTGGCGGGCAACCCGATGCTGCCGAGCGCCATCTCGCTGGGCTGACGCGCCTGCGCTATCTGTTCCTCTTTCCCGAGACCCACGAAATTGTCATTGCCGGCGAGGCCGGAGGCTGGGTGGAGGACGGCGCAGGCCGTGCCGTATCCTTGGATAACGGTCGGCCGGTGCTGGAACTGGTCGATTTGTGCGTAGCGTTGCGCATGTTTCGTCCTGGTGGGCGCGAGGCTCCGTTCATCGGCTGCTCGATTGATCCTTCGCCCGATGCGATGGCGCGGCTGCAAGCGTTTCAACGCACGGTGCCCCGAAGCGTTTCTCAAAGCGAACGCGGCCAGATTGCCGCGCAACTCGACCGTGGACTGCGCGATGCACTCGGAAACTCCAATATCCAGGTCTTTGGAATTTCTGCCAAGACTCATCTCGCCCAGGTTCTGATCGAAGCTGACTACCGGATGAAACTGATCGCCATCGACCTGGAGCCGCCGCCGGTGCGACTGGTCACCTATCTTGGTGGCCTGCAATCGGCCCCGCAGGGCTTGGTGCAACGATGGTGGTTCCAGCCAGATTACGACTGCGTCAAAGTGACCAAGGATCGCCAAGGAATGGAACTTACAGGACAGGGTGTGCAGTTGCTTACAGAGAATATGGCGGTCGGCCCAGGTGGTAAGCTGATCAACCCCAATAGCCGCTCCAGCGGCGCCAGCGAGCGTTTTGCCAAGTCATTCACCACGAGATACCCAGAGATTGCGGCCCGCAGCCCGGTTTATGCTCAGATGCGCAATGGGATCGATCTCCTGGTCGTCGCCGCCTACATGGCCCGCGAAGGCTTTTATGAGAAGGCCGAATGGGATCAGGGCGTGTTGGGCGACGAGAAAACAATACCCACCGAAACCTTACCGGCGCCGAAGCACGCCCCGTGCGCAGTCAATGTAGTCTGGAAAGGCTCGCGACTCTTGGCTCCTGCGGGCGGAGTGTCGATCGTTCCGACCAACGCCTTGGATCCGGCGCGAGTCGAACAGGACAAGGATGGACAATTGGCCGCCAAGCGTGAATCAACGTCGCGCCCCCAGGCAGCCGAGCGATGGTGGTGGGACTGACGGGTACTGTCCCAACTCGGGTCTCAACTCAGAAAATGACCACGCCAGACTGCTCTGGATTCTCTCTCAATTCTTCTGGTTACGCGGCCGATGGTTTTCTGAAATCAGCGCGGGTTGCCCACCAAGACCGCCTCGAACTCCTCCATGGTGCCGAAGCCGCCCGTCGGGGCTGGGCAAGGAATCGCATTGAGTTCGCCGCGCACGATGCGGATATAGTCGGGCGCCTCAATGCCGATCTTGATCCGATTGCCATTGCACTCGACCACGGTCACCGTGATATCGCTTCCGATGACGAGTTGCTCTCCTCGCTTCCTGCTGAGCACTAACATCTTCCACCTCTTTTCATGAGTTCCCGGATTTGGGCGGCATTGATTCGTGCATCGTTGCACGAGGTGGCCCCCATTGATGCAATCCCTGTGCCAGATGAATCGACCTAGCGGCGATTGCAATTCAGGGAGATGCTAGCTGCGATCTTGTCGCATAATATCCAGCCAGCAGCCGTCGCTGGCAATGCTGTCTGCGATGAGCGATGCCGCGGCCTCTGCGCGTCAATCTGCCACAGTGGCGGGTCCTTGGCCACATCGCGCTAGATTCCTTCCCGCTCACGAAGACGCAGGATGGCTTCGGTCTCTCCAAGCAAGATTACCGTGTCGCCTGACTTGAGCACATATTTTGAGTCAGGGCGGAAGGTCATTTTGCCTGCGGTTTCTTTGACCGCCACGATCAACAGCGTGTGCGGCCAGTTGGCCACCACATCGCCAATATTCTGTCCCACCATCTTATGTCCCGCATCGAGCGTGATCTCGTCCAACTCCGCATCGAGCAACTGCTTGTCCGAGATCAGTTCCAAGAACTCGACGGCCGAAGGACGCGTAATCATCGTGGCGATCCACCGAGCGCCAATGGCGGCTGTCATCACGGCTTGGTTGGCGCCGGCCTGATACAGCTTTTGTTGAGTATTGGGGTGTTCGCCCCGAGCGATGATCGTCAGCTTTGAATTGAGGTTCCTGGCCGTCAGCGTCAGAAATACATTGTCCGCATCCCCAGGCAAGGCCGTTACCAACACACGCGCCCGGTCGATGCCTGCCAGTTTGAGTGATGCTTCTTCCAACGCATCGCCGGTGATGGTCATCAATCCCGCAGCTTCGGCTTCCAGGGCTTTCGGGGGATTGAGTTCGATAACGACCACAGCTTGCTTCTGGCGAACAAGCTGCTCCGACAAGATGCGCCCTACGCGGCCATATCCGCAAATAATGATGTGCCCCTCCAATCTGGAAATCTCTCGGATCATGCGTCGCACTCCCAGGGCACGTTGAAGCTCTCCTTCGGTCATCAACTGCAACAAGCCGCCGATGGTATAGCCCGATGCGGTCAAGCCAAACAAAATCACCGCGATCGTCCAGATTTGCCGGGCTGGATCGAGCGTGCTCTTCTCGCCATAGCCGACCGTCGAAATCGTGATCACAACCAGATAGAGATCGTCGAGCCAGCCGCGATCCCCTTGGCGATCGAGAAAGCGGTAGCCGCAAACCGCCACGACAAGAATGACCACCAATGCGATGCCGCCCGCTCGGATTCGCCGCAGTGGCGCATTCATAGGGTGCCGCTTAGGTTGTGTAATCGGCGTTGAGCCGCACATACTCGGGCGTCAGATCCGTCGTCCAAAAACGGGCCGTGGCTTCCCCCTCGCCAAACATCAGCCGCACATGAGTATCGCGCTGCGAACGTATCGACTCCGCCACTGCCGGCTTGTCGAACGCCAGCGGCGAACCCTGTTGATAGAGCCGCACTCCGTTAACATCTAGATCGACCTTGCCCGGATCGAAGGCCACGCCGGAATATCCGGCGGCCGAGACGATACGTCCCCAGTTGGGATCGGCACCGGCAATGGCCGTCTTCACCAACGGACTTTCAGCCACGGTTTTGGCGATCCGCCGAGCGGCCGCTTTGTCGGCACAGCCGAGTATGTCGATCGTTACCAGGTGCGTACATCCTTCGCCGTCGTTGGGGATCGCCTTAGCCAGCTCTGTGCAGACTTCGAGCAGTGCCTGACCGAATGTCGCCAGTGACTCGCCCGTCAGCGGAGCCGTGCCGGCCGCGCCATTGGCCAGCAACAGCACCGTATCGTTGGTGCTCATGTGGCCGTCAACACTGATACAGTTGAAAGTCTCATCAGCGATCGACGTCAGCAGCGTCTTGGCCGTGGCCGGTTCCAGTGCCGCATCGGTCATGATGACGGAAAGCATGGTGGCCATCCGCGGGCCGATCATGGCGGCTCCTTTGGCCATCCCCGTGATCTGCACACTGCGTCCATCCACCAGGATGGTCCTGCCGGAGAGCTTGTGGACCGTATCGGTGGTCAACATGCCTCGAGCACCCAACACCAACGACTCTTCGCTGTTGCCAAGTTGCTTCGACGCCGCGCGAATCCCGGCTTCGATCTTTTCCAAGGGCAAAAACTCGCCGATCACACCCGTGGACATAACCAGGGCGTGAGAGGCTTCCACTCCACAGGCCGCCGCCGCCAGCGTGGCCATCTGCCGAGCATCGGCCAGCCCACGATCTCCGGTACAGGCGTTGGCGTTGCCCGAGTTGATGACCAGCACACGGAAGCGATCCGTCGGCGTTCGTTGCCTGTCGAGTGCCACCGGCGCGGCATGAACAAGGTTCTGCGTGAACACGCCGACGGCAGTGGCGGGCCGATCGCTCATGATGATGGACAGATCGGGCTTGCCAGGGTTGCGTTTGATGCCGCAATGCGTGCCGGAAAGCTTAAAACCTTGGGGAACGGATGGTGTCATGGAAATTCTGAAACCCACAGTTTATTACATCATGCCCACACATCAGCCGCAGGGCGCTAGCCCCCGGTCGTTTCGCCGCGCTGACCGGGGGCTAGCGCCCGGCGGCTGATCCCATCATCATGCCCTCTTAAAGCGCCGTTGTTTCTGGGAAGCCGTACATGAGGTTGAAGTTTTGCACCGCCGCTCCGGCCGCTCCTTTGATCAGGTTGTCGATGCAGCTGATCGTCAACACTCGGCCGCGGACCACACGCACCGTCACGTCGCAAAAGTTCGTGTCGGTCGTATCCTTCGTACCCGGCAGATGCTCGACCACGCGGACAAAAGGCTCGTCGTCGTACGCCTCGCGAAGCGTTTCAAAGAGCCGCTCTTCGGTCACTTCGCCGCGCGGGCGACTGTAGGTGGTCGAGAGGATGCCGCGGTCCATGGGAACCAAGTGGGGCGTGAAGATCACCTGCACCGGCTTGCCGGCGGCCTTGCTCAATATCTGTTCAATCTCCGGCGTATGTCGATGCCGGCCAATGTTGTAGGCCGAGATGCTCTCGTTGCATTCAGGGTAGAGTGTCGTCAATTTCGGCGAGCGACCGGCCCCGGTCACACCGCTCTTGGAATCGACAATCAGATCGTCGGCCTCAATCAGCCCAGCTTTAAGCAACGGCGCCAATGCCAGGATCGCGGAAGTCGGGTAGCAACCCGGATTGGCCACCAACCTGGCCGGCCGGATCTGTTCCCGGAACAGCTCGGGCAATCCATAGACAACAGGCAACCGCTGCGGATCGGGATGTTTCATCCCATACCACTGGGCGAATTGCTCCGGGTCATCCAGTCGATAGTCGGCGCTGAAATCGACGATCCGGGCTCCTCCCGCAAGCAACTCGGGCACCAGGGAGGCCGTCACGCCGTGCGGCAGGCAACTGAAAATACATTCCGCACGCGAAGTAAGCTGGGCCGGCGACAGGTCTTCCACCGGCAGCTCGATCCGCCGCCTCAGCGAGGGATGAATCGAGGATATCGTCGGATTCCCCTCCTGCCGGCTGGTCAAGGCGGCAATCTTGACCTCCGGGTGCCGCAACAGAATTTTGATCAGTTCCAGGGCCGTATAGCCCGTGGCACCTAGCACGGCGATGCGTATCATTTGTGGCGCAGGCGGGCTTAAGAATCAGTTCAATGCGACCGCAACAATTGCGGAAAATGCCGAGGAGCCAGTATAACGGCGCTGGCTACGACACGACAGACCCCACCAGGTTCAATGCGGAACGGCGCTAGCCGCCGATAGGACTATGAGAAGGTAAAAGCTGGGAAGATTGAAGAATTTCATTCTCGCTGATCTTTTTCACTTTCAGGAAGCTCCTTCAATAATTGCTCTGCGCGCCCGAGATTGGCGCGGGCCGTGGCAGAGTGGGGGTGGATGACCAGCACGGCGCGAAACTCCTCCGCCGCCTGGCGAGCCTGTCCGAGATTCAACAGCGCAACGCCCAGTCCATTGTGGGCGTCGGCATACTGAGGGTTTAGTCGCAAGGCCTGTCGGTAGTGTGGGATGGCCTCGTCATAGCGACCCTGCCGCTGGAGCGCATTTCCAAGGTTGTTCCAAGGCACGGCCGTCCGAGGTTCCAATTGCAATGCCAACTGGTACTGCTTGATTGCCTCTTCGGTCCGCCCGGAGCCGAGCAGTGCGTTACCCAGCTCGTTATATGCCTCGGCTAATCTCGGGTTCTGCCGCAAGGCTCCTTGGAAGTTCTCGATGGCCTCCTCGATTCGGTTGAGCTTGGAGAGCGCGATGCCCAGGTTGTAGTGGGCCTGAGCACGCTGGAAGCTGAGGAGCCGGGGGTTGCGGGTGTTCGTGTTGGCTGCGAGGGGCTGCCCTCGTGGCGATGAAGTCTCGGGCAATGCGTTTTCCGCTTCGTCCGCCGCCGACATCAGCCGGATGGATTCACGGTAATGATCACGTCTTGCCCCGCACTCTGCAAGGCGTTAGCCAAGTTGTAGCGGCTGGTGGAAAAGTCCGGTTTCAGTCGGACTGCTTCGCGATATTCTTGAATTGCTTGCTCGGTCTGGCCTTGCTTCAACAGCGCGCTCCCCAGATTGTTATGGGGTGCCACTGCCTTGGGATCGAGTTGCGATGCCTTTCGCAATTCAGCCACCGCACCGCCGTAATCACCAACTTCCGACAAGGAAATGCCAAGATTGTAATGCGCCATGGCGTAGTCTGGTTTTAGCTCGACAGCTTTTCGATACTGTTCAATCGCCTTGTCCAGTTGGCCCAGACGGTCCAAGGCATTGCCATAGCTGTTATGCATGATGGGATTGTCCGCGGTGGCCTCCAGAGCATGTTCAAACAGCGTCTGGCTGCTGCGCCAGTAGCCCAATTGGCGCCCAGTGAGAACCATCAGGGCCAGCAGCCAAACCGTCGCCAGCAGCGCGACCGGATACTTCGCCTTCGGCCAATAGTGGACCAAGTCGCGCGCACCCCAAGAGATCGCCACATAGATGCCGATCATCGGCAAGTACGTATAACGGTCGGCATAACCTTGCCATCCGACCTGAAAGAGGCCGATCATGGGAACCAGAGTACCGAGATACCATAACCATCCGACGAGCAGATAGGGACGTCGCGGCGCGACGAAGTAAGCCCAGGCTGTCATCCCCAGAAGTAGCAATCCGCCCCCCAGAGCCGGCAGCACCCAGGAAGCGAGGTTAGCCCCGTTCGCCAAGCCAGGGTGTGGATGTAAAACCGCTAGGTTTACCGGCCAAACTGACTTCCAGAGATAGCTCACATAGGCCATGTTGGCGTTGACTAATCGCCAACTCATGGGGAGCTGGGCGAGTGTCGGATGATCCACTACATCGTGGCTCTGTACCAGGGCTGCAAAGCCCCCTGCAGCAATAGCAGCCACTAAAAACGGGATTTTCTCCGTGACCAAACGGGACAGACATTGCTCTGGAAACCGCACCTCCAAAACCCTCTGATCCTCCGTTTTCTGCTTCCGCCTCCAGCGTCTCAGCGGCCACCAATCGACCAACAGCAACACAAAAGGAAGTGTTACGGTCGTCGGTTTACTGAGCAACGCGCAGCACAGGGCCAGACTGCAGAAAAGATACTTCATGATCCCGGGATTTCGTGCATACCATACGTAGGCCAGCAAAGTCAGCATCCAAAAGAAGCCGCTCAGCACGTCCTTGCGCTCCGCGGCCCAGGCCACGGACTCGACGCGTAGCGGATGAACGGCAAACAGCGCGGCCACCAAGGCGCTCGGCCACACTTCCCCCGTCATGCGTCGAAAAGCCTCAAACAGCAGCAGCGTGCTTCCCACATGAAAACAGAGACTGACGAGGTGGTGCCAGCCCGGTCGCTCCACTCCGAATAACTGGCAATCGATCAGATGCGAGAGCGTCGTCAGTGGATGCCAATTCCCCATGTGTGGGCCGGTCCAGGCAAGCTGCAACCCCTCGCGAGTCAGTCCTCCGACGACGCGCGGGTTCTCGAAGATCATGTGGTCATCGTCATATCTGACAAACTCGAGGTGCATCACGTCGGCGAAAGCAAACGCCGTTCCGCCAGCCAGCAATAGATAGAGGGGAAATATCAACCATCTGCGCGAGCCCTTCCAACGCGTGGCTATGGGTTTACGGGATCGATGAGTCGAGCGCATGTTGTGTCACTTCAATTCGAAGAAGGCTTTACCACATGCTGGCTGAACTCGCTTCGTCACATGATGCTGATCCACTCATAACCGTGGCGCGACGAGTCGCTGCTGGATGATTTCCAGGATGCCGTGAGCGACTGCTGATTTTGGTCCGGCGATCGTGGCGAGAACTGTGCCGCTGGGATCGAGCACATCGACCTGGTTATCGGGTGAGTGCATCGCCTCCGGGCCGTTGACCACGATCAAATCGCAGTGCTTGCGCTCTAGCTTGGCCAACGCTCGCAATCGCTGGTCGTCTGTCTCCAGGGCGAAGCCGACGACCCAGCGATTTTGCTTTTGTTGTCCTAGCGTGGCGACGACGTCTTCGGTCTCGATCAGTTCGAGAGTCAGCGGGTGGCCGGTCTTGGCAATCTTGCTGGATTCGATTTGCACGGGACGGTAGTCACAGGGGGCGGCCGCTCCGATCAGGCCGTCGCAATCCGGGAACAGACCTCCGCAAACCTCGAGCATTTCTTCCGTGGAGATGACGTTGACCACATGTGCGGCCTCGGGGTAGGACACCTGCACGGGGCCACTGACGATCGTCACTTGGTGCCCCAATTCCAGAGCGGCAGTAGCCAAGGCACTACCCATCCGACCGCTGGAGGCGTTGGTGAGATAGCGCACGGGATCGAGATATTGGCGAGTCGGGCCGGAGGTGATGAGGATGTGGGCCATGGTTGTGCGAGACGAAAGCGAATTGTTCATCAGCCGCAGGGCGCTAGCCCCCGGTCTCTTCGGCAATCGTAACGCACAGGAAACCGGACGCTAGCGCGTGGCGGCTGATCTGCGCGCCTAACGCTTGGCCTTGGTGTTGGTCAGCCGCTGGCGGATCGCCTCGAAAATCTTCTCGGGCGCCGCCATGCGTCCCGATCCGACTTGCCGGCAACTGAGCCAGCCCTCTTCCGGCGGAATGATCTCCGCTCCATCCTGCTGAAGCTGCGCCACATTGCGCTGCACGGCCGGTTTGGCCCACATCTCGGTATTCATCGCGGGCGCTAAAAGAACCGATCCGGTGTGCGACAGGTACAGGGTGGAGAGCAGATCGTCGGCCAGACCAGCGGCTGCCTTAGCCAGAAAGTTTGCCGTGGCGGGAGCGACACAGAGGAGCTCGGCTCGTTGGGCCAGTTCGATATGCGGCCCGAGCGGAAAACTTTCGTTGTCGAACACCTCACGGCAAACGGCGCGGCCCGTGAGGGCTTCAAAGGTGGCCCGGCCGACGAATTGCTCCGCGGCCTGTGTCATGACGACCGTTACCTGGGCGCCGGCTTGAACCAACTGGCTGACCAGCGCCGCAGTCTTGTAGGCGGCGATGCCCCCCGTAACGCCGATCAGCAGTTCACGCCCTTGCATGGCGGAGTCCCGAAGCACATTGGACTTGAAGGTGGACCTGAAGGGGACAGTCCCATTTTTGCTGAGACAAAAATTGGGACAGTCCCCGAATGTTCTTGCATGGCATATCAGCCGAGATTTTCCAGGTCCAACACGGGCGGGCCACCTTCCTTCTCGGCGGCGGCACGGACGTTGATCGTCGTGTCCAAGTGAATCTTATCCTGCATGATCTCCTGGATCACGATCTCCATCTTGTTGTCGCTGCCGATGTTGACCAGCGGACGGCTGCCGGCATTAAGTTGCACCAGCCGCTTTTGAATCAGCGTGGCGAGCTTGAAGCGACCGCCAACCTTGTTGACGATACTCTCTTCAAAAAGATCTTTAAGCATGTGTGCCTCGGGCTGTGGGGAGCGGTTATTGATGGGCCGGCAATGCGTTAGTGCCGTCGGCCTCCAGAATCTGGCAAATGCGGTTGACGGCCTGTTGGACGTCGTCGTTGATGACTTGGTGCTGATAGCGGTCGGCGAACGTCATTTCTTGGCGGGCTACTTCCAGGCGGCGCTCAATTTCTGCGGCTGCCTCGGTGCCACGGGCTTCCAGTCGTTTTCGCAACACATCGATCGACCGAGGACGGACGAAGATGGTAATCGCCTGGGGAAACCGTTCCAAGACGGCCATGGCCCCATCAACGTCAACCTCTAAGACTACCCACTTTCCTGCCTCCAAGCTAGGGGTAACCTCCGACCACAGGGTGCCATACCAGTGGCCCCGGCCAAAGACCTCAAAACACTCCAAAAAGTCTCCCTCAGCACGCCGTTTCTGAAACTCCGCTGGAGTGAGAAAATGGTAGTCTCGGCCATTGAGTTCGCCGGGGCGGGGGGGACGGGTGGTGGCGGAAACACTGAAGGAAAGTGGCCGACGACAGTGGTGAAACACTTCTCTCAGGACAGTCGATTTGCCAGCCCCTGCCGGGCCGGAAATCACCACCAATTTACCCGGGTTATCGCTCGGCATGGCAGGAAGGTGGTGTGAAAGGTGCAAAGAGTGAGAAGGGTGTGAAGGGGAAAAAACGGAGCCCTACTCCACGTTTTGCACCATCTCACGAATCCGTTCCACGGCCGTTTTAATCTCCACTACGCGCTGTGAGATTTCCACGTCGCTCGATTTGGAGCCGATGGTGTTCGTTTCGCGGAACATTTCCTGAGTGACAAAATCCAGCTTGCGGCCGGCGCTCTCGCCTAGCTTCATGCTGGCGCGGAACTGATCGAGGTGGCTCCCCAGCCGCACAATTTCTTCGCTGATGTCGCTCCGTTCCGCAAACAACCCCACCTCACGGATGATATCCGAAGGCCCAACCTGCACATCGTATTCGGAGAGCAGCTTGGTGAGTCGCTCGGAAAGTCGGGTGCGATAAGCCTCGACAACCAACGGGGCGCGCAGCTGAATGGCCGAAAGCTCTGTGGAAATTTGATCGAGATTGGAAGTGAGGTCGGCCTCCATGGCGGCTCCTTCCGTAGCGCGCATTCGCCCCAGCGCCGCTAGCGCCTCCTTGAGAACAGGCTCGATCCGCGGCCAGTCTTCACCGACATCGGCTGCGCCCCCTTTCTCGGAAATTACGCCCGGCAGGGCCAGGAGATCGCCGATTGGCACCGTTTCCGCACTATGATACCGCTTCTGAAACTTGGCCACCTGCTGAAAATAGCCTGCCAGAACCGCTTCGTTGACCTGATATTTGTCGGTCCCGCCAAATCGATCGACGCGGAGGTTGAGTTGGACAGTGCCCCGGCGAAGTTGAGCCCGAATGAGATTCTCGATCTGCGATTCCAAACCGGCATAGCCTTCGCTGAGCCGCAAATTCAACTTGAAATAGCGATTGTTGATCGCGCGAACTTCCACGGAGACCGTCAGGGTTTCGTCCTGACGGCGTGCCTCTCCGTAGCCGGTCATACTCAGTAGCACCGGACGCAATCTCCTGGATGAAGGACGCGGCAAAGCATCTGAAAATTGGGCACTGAACTTTGGCGTGTGCTGTTATTTGCTGCTGGCCGGTGGAGCGGGCGCCGGGGGTGGTATTGCAGGTGTCGTTGCGGGCGCGGGTTTTGAATCACCCGTCGCTGGAGCCGCACCACTGGGCTTGGTGCTCGTCTCGCCCCCCTTCTTGGAACCCTTCGAGTTGAGACCTGGTAAATCGACAGGGATGCTTTCAGACGTGCTGGCTCCCTTGTCTCCAAGCGTGTCTTGCGTCTTCGTGGAGAGATACTTGACGGCCACCACGCACAGCAGAATCCAAACCACCGCAGTCCAGATGGTGATCTTCGTAAAAGTATCGCCGGCCTTCGTACCGAAAGCGCTTTGCCCACCCATGCCGCCTAGTGCGCCGGCCAGCCCACCACCCCGTCCGCGCTGGACAAGCACCACCAGAATGAGGAACACCGCAACGGCTATCAAACCAAACATCAGCAAGACATTCATATTTTTAATCCAAGACGGCAAAAACGAATTGGGTTGGGATCCAAGCTGCCAGCAAATCAGCGGGCCGCATCGACGATCGACAAAAAATCCTCGGCCTTCAGGCTGGCCCCGCCGACCAGAGCACCGTCGATATTGGGCGCCGAGAGCAACTGGGAAGCATTGTCCGCCTTGACGCTTCCTCCGTAAAGGATGCGGACCACGGCGGCGACCCCCGCATTGTAGCGGGATTCCAGCGTCTTGCGAAGGTCGAGATGCACGGCCTCCGCTTCGTCCACGGTGGCCACTTTGCCGGTTCCGATCGCCCAAACGGGCTCATAAGCCACCACCACCCGGCGGATTTGCTCTTCGCTCAGGCCCGCCAGCGAGCCGGCAAGCTGGCTGCGGACCACGTCCGAGGTTTGCCCCGCCTCGCGCTGCGCGAGGAGTTCGCCGACACAGACGATGGGCGTCAGTGGCGTTTTTAGAGCAGCCAGAACCTTACGGTTGACCACAGCGTCCGACTCCCCGAAGAACTGACGCCGTTCGCTGTGCCCCAAAATGACATACCGGCAGCCGGCATCAAGCAACATTGCCGCGCTCACCTCACCGGTAAACGCTCCCGAGGGCTCGTGGTACATGTTTTGTGCCCCCAGCCCCACCGGCGAACCGGCCAGCGCCGCACCGACTTCCGGGAGATAGACAAATGGCGGGCAGACGGCCACTTCTGCCCTGCCAAAGCGAGCGGCGCCCGCAGCCACGGCCTTGGCCAAGGCCGCGGCACTCTTGCCGTCGGTGTTCATCTTCCAGTTGCCGGCAATCAGCGGTGTTCTCATATTTCAGGTTCCTGACTTAGCTCGTGCGGGTTGCGGCGCAGGTGATAATTGCTTCCCCAGCAACTTGGCCAGTTCGCGTAATTGCGATGCCAACTCCGCATACTGCGACGGGAGCAAGGCTTGCGATCCGTCGGACAGCGCCTTCTCGGGGCAATCGTGAACTTCAATGTGGACGCCATCCGCTCCGGCCGCGAGGCCAGCCAATGCGCACGCCGGAACCAAATCGGGCCGGCCCGTGGCGTGGCTGGGGTCAACAAAGATCGGCAGATGCGAAAGCGTGTGTGCGAGCGGGACTGCGGCCACGTCAAATAGATTCCGCGTGTCCGTGTCGAAACTCTTAACGCCCCGTTCGCACAACACCACGTTCGGATTTCCGCGCGCCAAGATGTATTCCGCGCTCATCAGCAGATCCTTGACTGTGGCGCTCATGCCTCGCTTCAACAACACTGGCTTGCGAGTCTCTCCAACAGCCGTCAGGAGCACGAAGTTCTGCATGTTCCTTGCGCCGATCTGGAACATGTCGGTATATTCATGAACCAGATCCACGCGGCGTGGATCCATGACTTCCGTAACCACCGGCAGCCCGTGTTTGTCACCAACTTCACGCAGGATTTTGAGCCCTTCCTCCTCTAGGCCCTGGAATGCGTAAGGGCTGGTTCGCGGTTTGAAGGCTCCGCCGCGAAGCAGATTAGCTCCTGCCTGGCGAACCGCACCTGCGATGGCATCCATTCGCTCGTAGCTTTCCACAGCACAGGGGCCGGCAATCATGCCGACATGGCCGCCGCCGATCTTTACCCCGCCCACGTTGACCACACTCGGCTGAGGATGGGCTTCCAGGCTCGCCAACTTATAGGCGGGAAGCACGGGTATGACCTGAGCCACACCAGGAATGGCCTCCAAGGGCGTACCGGCCAATTGAGATTCGTCCCCAATGATGCCGACCACCGTCCGGTAGGTTCCTTGGCTAAGGTGTGCCTTCAGCCCCAGCCCCTCGATTCGCTCGATCAGATGGTCTATCTGTTGCTGCGTGGCCTCTGATTTCAGGATGATCAACATGCTATCGCTCACGGTGCCCTGGATGGGGACGGGCCGGCAGGTTTTAGGGGAAACCGCAAGTATAGCAAGGTAGCGCTAGAAGGCGAGGCGGGGGCGCTGGTGGCTGGGGCTTTGGACTTAAGTGAGACTTGTCCTAGTGGTCAGGCTTATTGAGTCCTCACAGTTCATCGCTTCACGAGTGTTCCCCATGCCCACAGACAGGCAAGAAAGAACTTTTTCTCATTGGAAGTAGGTAACCCGGCAAAATCCTTGGTCGCCAGCTCTGCCTGTTGAATCAACGACAAAACGTCCTCTCGTCGAAATCGTTCCGAGAGGTCGTAGTCCGCGATGTGTCGCTTTTCTTGGAGTTCGACGAAGACAGTCGCCAGCGTCTTGATGGCAGAGGGGATAACCAAGGCAGGGGATAGACCTTTGGTCACCGATGCCTTGAGCGTGCCACCGGCGAATGAGGTACATGCCTGACTCATGGTGCCATGCACAAACGCTCGTGCGAGAATCTGCCGAAAGGGGGTTTGATCGTGCTGCGAGCCAATGGCAACTCGGCAGGCTTCATCCACTGCGAAATGAAACAATGCATAGTAGACCGACGAAACCGCGCGTCGCAAATTTGCCTGTTTTGGCTTCTTGGCATCGAGCCTCGCCAACCGTTCCGCTTGCCGGAGAAGGTCTTTATGCAGAGACATCAGTCCTCGTCACTTTCCACTTCACTTGGTCCGGCTTTGCGCAGGAAAATGTAAGGGAATACGGTAATACCGTGAGACCGAAGACTGTCTTGAATAGCAGATTTTAGTGCGATGACCTCCTCACCCAAAATCTTCTCTTCGTCGGTATCTCCCGCGAGAGTTACGTTGACGCGAAGTGCGTCATCGCCCGACCAATTGGTATAGTCTTCGGCCTCGATATTCACGACCGTGGGATGTGCTGGCAACTTAAGGCCATGCAAATCCAAGGCGTCCCGGACTCGATTGTCAACGATCATCGTGTGTTCTCCAGCCGAAAGCCTGATCTGGAATCAATTCTAACACGACCCATTATTCCGAGAAAGTGACGCATGTCGAAGGACATGACCGTTAGCCCACCGCCGCACTCCGGGCGTAGGAGCCCAAAATGTCTAGCCGCAGCGCCTTCTTGTTCAACAGATCCAACGCCCGGCGCACTTTCGTGTCCTGCTGATGACCGTCCAGTTCGATGAAGAACCAATAGCTCCCTTGGCTCCCCGCGACGGGGAACGACTCGATCCAATTCATGTTCAACTTGTGTCGCTTGAAGATCGACATGGCGTCGGCCAGGCTGCCGGGTTGATGACGGATCTGGAACATGATGGATGTCTTGTCGCTGCCGCTTCGATCGGCTGTGGTGTGGCTGATCACGGCGAATCGGGTCAGGTTGTCCGGGTTGTCCTCGATGTCGGCCGCCAACACATCGAGGCCGTATTGAATGCCGGCCTCAGCACTGGCAATCGCCGCCGCACCTGGCTTTTCCGCGGCCAATTGAGCCGCCGTCGAGGTGCTGGTCACTTCAATCGTCCGGGCAATCGGGAGATGTGTCGAGAGCCACTTGCGACACTGCGACAAGGCTTGCGGCTTGCTGTAGATTTCCTTGACATCGGAGCGCAAGCATTTGCCCAGCAGATTGTGGTGGATCCGCAATTGCACCTCGGCGCAGATCCGCACCTTGTAACGAGTGAAATTATCGAGCGTATCAGCAATTCGCCCGTCGGTGGAATTTTCGATGGGTACCAGTCCGTAGTTGGCCTGCCCCTCGCTTACCTCCTCAAAAACGGAGCCAATCGTTCCGACCGGCAGAAACTCCACGCTCTGCCCAAAGCGGTGAATCGCCGCAATGTGGCTATAGCTGTAGGCGGGACCAAGGAAGGCCACTCGCAGGATTTTCTCCACGGCTCTGGAGCCGCTAATCACTTCCCGGAATACGGCCCTGACGCAGCGCTCCGAAAGCGGCCCCGCGTTCAACTCAGCAACACGGGAGAGAACCTGTTCCTCCCGATCCGGCGCATAGACCGTTTTTCCGGCCGTGTTCTTCAGTTCGCCAATCTTCAGGGCCAGTTGAGCACGCTGGTTGATTTTCTCCAGGACTTCTCGGTCGAGTGCATCAATCTGGCGACGGAGCGTGGCCAAAGTAGGTCCGTGATCGTCAGGTGAGTGTGTCGCCTTGGAACCTTTTGATTTAGCCATCGCCATGCCACAGATGTAGGGGTACCGCGGCCGCAGAAAACCGGGGCCGGTCGTAGAAGGGATCGAGCCGAAAACAGAACGCTCCCTTGTAGTTAGGAAAAACAAGGCCGTCAAGCAACTGCCAATTTGGCAGCGGCTAAAAGATAGCCCATTGGTGGCGGTCAAAATGGCAGCTTGGGGAGAGAATTTTCCGGCCTGCGGAGAATCATGAATTTTGGCCCATAACGTAAGTTATTAAGTGGTAGCAGGTTGCCGTTTGCCACTAAGTTGTCATTGGTCGGCATGGTGTTTGCTTAATCGATTGGCTCGATAGACACCGCCTGCCGGGCACATCAGCACGGATGCCCTACAGACGCGACCTTTCACACAACTCTCATTCGTTCAACAAAACTATCCAGTCGGCCCTGAGGCCGAATTTGCACAGAGATTAGGAGCATTACACATGGCTCGTGGCGAAAAAATTATCGGTATCGATCTCGGTACGACCAATTCGGTCGTCGCCGTGATGGAAGGCAAAGAAGCGAAAGTCATTCCCAACCAGGAAGGAAATCGGCTGACTCCCAGCGTGGTGGCGTTCAACGACAAGGGGGAAACCCTGGTCGGAGAGCCTGCCCGGCGACAGGCCGTTACCAATCCCCAGCGCACGATCTACTCGATCAAGCGTTTCATGGGTCGGCGGCATGGCGAAGTGGAATCGGAAGAGAAGATCGTTCCGTATCCCGTCGTGGGTGGAAAAGATGACTACGTCAAAGTGAAGGTCGGGGATCAGGAACTGACTCCCTCCGAAGTTTCCGCCAAGATTCTGCGCAAGCTCAAGGAATCGGCCGAAGCCTATCTGGGTCACAAGGTCAACAAGGCCGTCATTACGGTCCCTGCTTACTTCAATGACGCTCAGCGACAAGCAACCAAAGACGCCGGTCAGATTGCCGGCTTGGAAGTGGCCCGCATCATCAACGAGCCGACGGCGGCCGCATTGGCCTATGGCCTTGATCGCAAAGGCGAAGAAAAGATCGTGGTGTTCGACCTCGGCGGTGGCACTTTCGACGTCTCCGTGCTGGAAGTGGCCGATGGCGTGTTTCGCGTCATCAGCACCAACGGCGACACGCACCTGGGTGGCGACGACTTTGACCAGGTTCTGATCAATCACGTTGCCGACACGTTCAAGCGTGAGCAAGGAATCGACTTGCGCAAAGATCCGATGGCGTTGCAGCGTCTCCAAGAGGCGTGTGAAAAGGCCAAGAAGGAACTCAGCTCGGCCCAATCGACGGATATCAACCTGCCGTTTATCACGGCGGATGCGAGCGGACCAAAGCACTTGCAGTTGAACATTACCCGCAGCCAGTTTGAAAAACTGGTCGATCCGTTGATCGAGCGAACCCGAGGCCCGCTGGAACAGGCTCTCAAAGATGCCAAGATGAAGCCAAGCGACATCGACGAGGTGGTGTTGGTCGGTGGATCTACCCGGATCCCCAAGGTGCAGGAACTGGTCCGCAAGTTCTTCGACAAGGAGCCCCACAAGGGTGTGAATCCGGACGAAGTGGTGGCTATCGGCGCGGCGATCCAAGGAGGCGTTCTGTCGGGTGACGTGCAGGAAGTGCTGTTGCTCGACGTAACTCCCCTTTCGCTGGGTATCGAAACGCTCGGCGGTGTATTTACCAAGCTGGTCGAGCGAAACACTACGATTCCAACTGAACGGAAACAGGTATTCAGCACGGCCGATGACAATCAAACTGCTGTTACCGTCCGCGTGTTCCAGGGCGAGCGGGCGATGGCAGCCGACAACCGGTTACTGGGCCAGTTCAATCTGGACGGTATTCCGCCGGCCCCGCGAGGGATGCCACAGATTGAGGTCCGCTTCGACATTGACGCCAACGGCATCCTCAGTGTCTCGGCCAAAGATTTGGCCAGTGGCAAGGAGCAGACGGTACGCATCGAGCAGTCGAGTGGCCTGAACGACTCCGAGATCGAGCGGATGCGTAAGGATGCCGACTCGCACGCGGAGGAAGACAAGAAGAAGCGTGAGGTGGCCGAGAGCCGCAATCTGGCGGAGGCCCGCTGCTTCGAGATCGAGAAGCTCATGAAGGAGCATGAAGACAAACTCAGCGGAGCCGATAAGGCCCCGCTGGAAGCGGCGATCAAGAAGGCTCGCGATGCGGCGTCCGGCGACGATGTGGCGGCGATCAAGTCTGCCACGTCCGAGTTGGAGGCGGCTTCGCACGCCCTCAGTAAGGTGTTGTATCAAGCGGCACCCGGTGGCGCGGGTGCCAGTCCTGGTGGTGCAGCCGATGGCGGCGCTCCTCAAGGAGGGCGCTCGGCTGGCGACGACGAGGCAATCGACGCCGAGTTCGAGGTGAAATAAAGTTCATGGCGTCCCCTGGGGCGTAATGACAGGTTCAATGAAGAAGCCCAGGGACCAGCAAAGTCCCTGGGCTTTTTTCATAGTTTCTCAATTCTTATCTGAATCATTTTCATTCGAGAGTAAAGCAGGTTCATCATGGCTTTTCGCATGGACAAGTTGACAATCAAGGCGCAAGAAGCCTTGCAGCGGGCACAGGCTCTGGCGACTGACCGCGGCAACGCCGAGGTCAAGCCATTGCATTTGTTGGCTGCGCTGCTGGATGAATCGGGAGGCGTCGTGGGGACGATTCTCGACCGTATCGGCACCAATCGCGGCCAGTTGACGCAGATCGTCCAGAGTGAGTTGGGGCATCTCCCCAAGGTTTCCGGCGGCGCGGAACCCCATGTGGACAAGTCGCTGATGGCAGTCCTGGAGGACGCCAAAAAGCAAGCCGACACGATGAAGGACGATTTTGTCTCGACCGAGCACCTTCTTTTGGCGCTCTCGCGCGTCGAATCGAAGGCTCAGTCCCTCTTGAAGCTCTGTGCCGTGGGCGAGCCGGAAATCCTTAAAGCTCTTCAAAGTGTCCGAGGAAGCACCCGAGTCACCGACCAAAACCCGGAAGAGAAGTTCCAGGCTCTGGAAAAATATGGCATCGACCTGGTCGAGCGGGCGACACAAGGCAAACTCGACCCCGTCATTGGGCGCGACCAGGAGATCCGCCGCGTCATTCAGGTGTTATCGCGACGCACGAAGAACAACCCGGTCCTGATTGGCGAACCCGGAGTGGGCAAAACGGCCATTGCCGAGGGACTGGCGCTACGGATCGTGCAAGGAGACGTGCCACAGAGCCTTAAGAACAAGCGCGTCATCGCGCTGGACATGGGAGCCTTGATCGCCGGCACCAAGTTTCGCGGCGAGTTCGAGGAACGACTCAAGGCCGTGCTCCGCGAAGTGCAGGACTCTGCGGGGAGCGTCATTTTATTCATTGACGAACTGCATACGGTCGTCGGCGCTGGAGCCGCTGAAGGAGGAAACGACGCAGCCAATCTCCTAAAGCCGGCATTGGCCCGCGGCGAACTGCGTTGTGTCGGCGCTACGACGCTGGACGAATATCGCAAATACATCGAGAAGGATGCGGCGCTGGAACGTCGGTTTGCTCCCATCTACATCGGCGAGCCGTCGGTCGAGGATACGATTGCCATTCTTCGAGGTCTAAAACCGCGCTATGAAGCCCACCACAAAGGGGTAAAGATCAAGGATTCCGCTCTGGTGGCCGCGGCCAAGCTGTCGGATCGCTACATCACGGATCGCTTTCTGCCTGACAAAGCGATCGATCTAGTGGACGAGGCGGCCAGTAAACTCGCTATGGAACTGGAAAGCGTTCCGGCTGAGATCGACGAAGTGCAGCGGCGGCTCACGCAACTCGAGTTGGCTGCCCGGCAGTTGGCGGAGGAGATGGAAGAGCATGCCCAGGCGCAACGGGCGGAGATTGATGCTGAGATCGCCGTGCTGCGCGAAAAGCTCGCCAAGCTGCGGCAACAGTGGGAGCGGGAAAAGATGGGGCTGGGCGATGTGCAGAAATTACGGCAACAGCTTGCTCAGGCGGAAATGGAGTTTGAGCAACGCGACTCGGCCATCAAAGAGAAGTTGGGTTCCGGCGTGCCAGTTCCCGAGGACGATTATCAGAAACTCTACGAGGCCGACGTCCGACGCAAGCAGTTGTCGGTCCAGTTGGAAACCGAAACGGCTGACCATCACGATGAAACAGAACCGACTCCGCAGGGAAGGCGATTGCTTCGTCGCGAAGTGACGGAGGACGAAATCGCCGAGGTTGTCAGTGCCTGGACAGGCATCCCTGTCACCCGAATGCTGGAAACTGAGCGGGCCAAGTTGCTGGTGATGGAAGAGCGGATTCATCAGCGCCTGGTGGGGCAGGACGAGGCGGTCACGGCCGTGTGCAACGCCGTGCGCCGCAGCCGTAGTGGATTGCAGGATCCCAACCGTCCCATCGGCTCATTTTTGTTCCTCGGCCCCACTGGTGTGGGCAAGACCGAGCTATGCAAAGCATTGGCCGTAGTGCTCTTTGACGACGAACATGCCATGGTTCGTCTGGACATGAGCGAGTTCATGGAGAAGCACACCGTCAGCCGGCTCATCGGCGCTCCACCCGGCTACGTCGGCTATGAAGAAGGTGGCAAGTTGACCGAAGCCGTCCGCCGCCGCCCTTACAGCGTCGTATTACTGGACGAGATCGAAAAAGCCCACCGCGACGTGTTCAACGTGCTGTTGCAGGTGCTCGATGATGGGCGGCTAACCGATAACCAGGGCCACACCGTCAACTTCACCAACACGATTGTCGTGATGACCTCCAATATCGGCAGCCAGGCGATCCAGGAGATCACCCGGGCAGGGGGCAGCGAGGAGGAAATTCGCGAAGCGGTCACGGAGCAACTGCGCGATCACTTCTTGCCGGAATTTCTCAACCGCATCGACGACACGATCATTTTCCATCCACTCAAGCAGCAGGAGTTGCGCAAGATCGTCACGCTACAGATCGAGATTCTCCGCAAGCAGCTTGAGCAAGTGGGACTGGAGCTTGAGGTAAGCGAACCGGCTTTGGAAGAACTGGCCCGCCGCGGTTACGACCCCATGTTCGGCGCGCGACCGCTACGGCGTGTGATCCAACAGGAGGTGCAGAACCCGCTAGCCACAGAGATCCTCAAAGGAGAGTTCTCGCCCGGCGCCACTGTGCGACTCGACTACGGCTCGGACGGATTCTACTTCAAGACGGGAAAGCCCCAGCCCCAACCTGTGTAGCCCGGGACTTCGCGCCCACCTAACGTCCTTCCAAGCCCCAATTGGCGACGATGACCTCGGCCCCCGGCGTCAGTGCGCGGAGCTTCTGTGCGATCAGCAACTTTTCAGAGACGGTGGCCTTTTTCAGCTTGCCGGCCAATTTAGCTACCTTTTGACGGCGGTGTCGGCGACGGCTGATTTCCTTCTGGCGCTCACTACGTCCTCCCACAGGTGTACTCCCTCAAAATTGCACGGATCAAAGCCCCTGGTCCAGGAGCGCGAACAGCTTTTTTACCATGAAAGCAGGGAAAAAGCCAAGGGGTGACCCCCAAAAACAAAGGACCGGACGGGCTTCCTGCCAGTCCGATCCTCCAATCGCACTCAATAAACTATCAAGAACCGAAGCCGATTAACGGTGGCGGCCCATGCGACGACGGCTGCTTTGGCCTTCGCTGGCCACTGCGGCGTCGGTTGACTTCTTGACTTCAGCAACCTTCTCTTCCTTCGGAGCCGGCGGGGCTTGGTCCTTGGCTACGTGAGCCTTCTCGGCGTCAGTCGTTGCGGCAGCCTTGGGTGCTTCGCAAGCTCCAGCGGCACAACCGCCACCCGAGCAGCAAGAACCACAACGACGGCCTCGTGCTTCAGCCATATCGGCCGCGCACACAACCAGAACCACGGCAACTGCCAGCAATGCTCGCTTTAACATCTTCGCACTTCCTCCGTAAAGGTGGGAATCAGGGGAGACTTCGGTGGGAAAAATAAAGGCCATCAGGCGATGGCCCCACGTCTCCGGTAGGTCTGTGAGTTTAGCGGTCACGAAAAATGGGTCAACCACCCTGCGATCGGGGAGGCTGTATCGCGCAATTGAAAGCTGATGCGAGACACGCAAAGCCAGTTAGTTTGGGTAACTTGCGTTACGTGAAAGTGCCGTTATCGCCCCTATTGAGAGATGATTCGCCACGCACGCATCGGTCAAGTGTGATGCGAAAATTGATCGCGATTGGCTTACTCGAGAGTCGACGAGTCTGCCTAAACTGCGGCGTCTTCCAGATGGGTGCCGACGAGTTCGTCGTACACTGCTTCAACGGTGTTCACATCAATGCGCGATTGCTGCCTGCCCGCGCCAGCCATCAGCGCCAAGTCGGCCAAATGGTTAATCCTGCGTGGGATGCCATCGCAGAGTTGCTGGATCCGCTCGGCTGCCCGAGGCTCGAAGATTTGCCCCGAGCCTCCGCCATGGGCCAGAGCCGCCGACAGATAACCGGCCGTTGTTGCTTCGTCCCACGGCTCAAGCTCGATCCTCAGTTCGGCCAGCTCCAACAGCCTTGAGCCGAGTTGCAAGACGCCCGCGGGCTCAGCCGCCAGCACAAGCGTCAGCCGAGCCGTTGGAGATTGATCGCACTGGGCAAGTCTCAACAGCGAACCCATCAGGTTTGGCTGGGCCTGATCGGCATCGTCGAGGAGAAATGTGGTGCCAATCTGTTGGTAACGGTTCTCCGTCACCCGATCGGCGATCATTCGCCAGAGCCGAACGGGCTGATCGTTTTCCCTAGGATTCAGCCCTAAAGCTGCTGCCAGCAGCCAGGGAAACTCCACTGGACCGACCGCCGTCAGGTTGAGCCGGACACAGGGACGATTTTCACTCGCCAGTCGATTTGCCAGCACAGATAGGAGCATTGTTTTGCCAGTGCCAGGCACGCCCGTCAGTAAGCCCAGTCGTCGCCGTTGATCGACAAGAAACTGGAGCCGAGCCAGTGCCTCATCCTGTATGGGGTTGGCAAAATAGCGCGCAGGGTCGATGTCGCCGGAAAAGGGCGGCTGCGATAGTCCCCAATGTCGTTCGTACATTCCACCGGCCTCCCGCTGCAACGGCCGGCGCGCAACAGTACGCGGCGCGCCAATACCGCATCTTCATCCTGATCGGTAGAATCGGCATCTCTACTTAAGTAACCGTTGTGGCTTGGGCCACTGGCCTCAAGCGTAGCCGAACTTGTGAGAGTTCCGCACCGCGAAAGACCGAAGTCTCACGACTTCGGCTACCAATCTGATAGCTGCTAGCAGAAAGCCCCCCATGTCCAATCGTTTCTTCTGCGATCGCATCTCCGAAACCGCTGGCGCCATTCTTGACGGCTCCGAGGCGCATCATCTGGCGCATGTGATGCGCGCCGCGGTCGGCGACTCGGTAGTGCTCTTCGACGGGAGCGGCCGGGAGTTTGTCGCCACGGTGCGTCAGGTGGGTAAATCGCGCGTCGAGTTGGATGTTGCTGCCGGCGAGACCATCGATCGCGAGCTGCCATTTCCGCTCGTGCTGGGAGTTGCCCTGCCCAAGGGAGAGCGGCAGAAATGGCTCGTGGAAAAAGCAGTGGAGCTTGGCGTGACTCGGCTAGTGCCGCTGAAAACCCAACGTGGCGTGGCCGACCCTGGCTCGGCACTAACTCGCTTGCGTCGCGCCGTTATCGAGGCATCGAAACAGTGTGGCCGGAACCGCCTCATGGATATCTCGGAAGTCGCCAGCTTGGAATCATTTTTCGGGGAGACGCCCGCGGACGCTACTAAGCTGATTGGTCAGCCGGGGAGTGGAACAGCTTCGGCCCTCAGCTTGTTGGCAGCGGTGCAAGGCAAGGCAAACCCTCGCCTGTTCGCAATCGGCCCCGAAGGAGGATTCACCGAGGCAGAGTTTGCAGCAGCGATAAGCGCCGGCTGGCAGCCGATCAGTCTTGGTGCAAGCGTCTTGCGAGTAGAAACTGCGGCGTTGGCTCTGGCTGCAGTAGCGGGAGCAATACTCTAGCCCGACGCGCCAGCGAGGGAAGTATCAACAACCGCTTGCATAGTGTGCCAAGCCACGATTGTGTGCCACTGCTTGAAGGACGCCACATTCCACACCTCATCGAAGTTGCCGCTTCCATGCGTCCGCCAAGCAGTGCCTCCTGGCTCCTTCGCTTCGAATCTCATTCGCTGATCTTCGCTGGTCCCTCGGGTTTCTTTTGCTCATCTTTTCCACCCTTCGGCACAATCCGCCCGAAGATTTGCCCACCGACGGCATTGCCTCCATCCTTGGCCCCATGACTCCAAGTGCCAGCATATCGGCCGCGGTAAAAAACAACCCGAGCGGTGAATGTTCCCAACGGACCGACAGCAAAGTCGGTCAGCGTGATCACCGGCGTATCTCCGGCCCATTGCACTTCGAGAACCAAGGGAAAAACGAGCACGACCTGTCCCACGGGGATGCCGGCTTTGATTCGCCAGTGGTTCGCATCGAGTTTGACCGCTTCTTCAATCGTATACCGATCGGGCGTAACCTTGCCCTGTTCCTTGTCGTCCCGCATGGAATAGCCAACCAGATCCGCACCCGAGAGCGAAGCGGCAAACGCCTTCTCCAACTCAGACATTTCGACCGGGGGCTTAGCCACTTTCGGCTCGTCCGCATGAACTGCGACGGCCGAGAGCATCAGCCCCAGTAAAACCAACCGGGTGCAGAACGGTCCACGTCCGCTGAACAATGGCATGTGTAGACACCTTAGAAAGGAAAACCGTGAGAGCCCGTGATTGTTTGGGTGGCCGGAACTGGAGCCGAGCCTCCTGCGAGGCGAAGTCCCGGTAATCTGCGGCTGTAACGCCACGCGGAACGCCTGAAAATCACGATCTCTGAGCGGCACGGTGCTAACCCTGGTCAAGCACACGCTTGGGCTCGTAATTGCCAGCCCGCTTACTTCGTCGCATCGGTGGGCTTGGAATCTTGGATGGCCGCCTTGGTATCGGCCCCTGTCGGTTGCACGATCGGCAATCCAGAATCTGTACCCCCATCAGATTTTTCCAAATCCTTCAGGCCAGGAATTTGCTTGAATAGATCTTCCCCTTCCTTGCCAAATTCAGCTTCCGGTGGTTTAGCCTTGATGGGTGGGGGAGCCGGCTGAAACTTCTGCAACCGCTCAAAGAGTTGGTCCGTTGTCGCGCGCTCCAACGCGGCGATCTGTTGCTCCGCGGCCGGCTTATAAATGCCTTCAACTTGCTGATAAGCCCGTTTGGCATCTTCCACCTGAAACATCCACTCATAGGCTGTCGCGAGATTCATCCGCAAGCGATTTTTCAGCAGAGGCTCCTTGGTGGAACCAATCGCGGAGTTGTAACTTGCCACAGCCTCTTTCAGACTTTGCAGCGCTTCCGAGCGATTCGTCCACATCAACATCTGCCCCCGATACAGATTCACGTCACCCAGGTTCGCTTCGGCGAACGTGGCCAGCGGCGTGCCGGAATATTCATCCACGAGCTTGGCTAGATTCTTCGTGGCGTCTTGAAAACCGGGCGTGTCGTTGGCGCCTACTGCGCTCGTGGCCTCGCCGCCATATTTAGTCGCAGCGCCCCAACCTTCGAGCATCTGCGCTTCGGAGCGGCTATTGAAATAGGAGTAGCCCAAATAAGCCAGCACAATGGCAAGCGCCCCGGCCGCGACCCAGCCAATATACGGCTGAATCGCCTCCATTTTTCTTCCCAGCCAGTCGGCCAATACGTTGGTATGCAGTTCGTGGCGGCGTTGTGTCTTCATGGAGCGTAAATATAAGGGGGATTTGAACCTTGGACAAGAGCGGACTGCGGTGCATAGCTGCTGCGCCCGCTTGGCCCCCTTGGCTCATGCGGCGTGCAACCGATAGGATCGCCTGAGCACTTACGCATGCGTCCCAACACGGCGGTTGATTGATCGATGTCCACGGCAAAAGCTCCTAACAATCCACGAAAACAGGCGGAAGCAAGCCGCTCCCCGCAGCGCAAACACGGTTCTGCCTCTTCCACAGCCTCTCACACGGCCTCCTCCAAAGCCAAACAGCCATCCGCCGAACAACAGCTCAATACGCCCCAGCGAGAAGCCGTGGCCACTCTATCGGGTCCGCTGCTGGTGCTGGCCGGCGCAGGCACGGGCAAGACCCGCGTGGTCACCTGCCGCATCGCCGACTTGATCCGCCGCCGCACGCGACCAGAGCGGATCCTGGCCGTCACCTTCACCAACAAAGCCGCTGGCGAAATGCAGCAGCGAGCCCAGGCGCTTCTCGGCCGCCAAATCAAAACGAAACCGGAAATCTCCACATTTCATTCCCTCTGCGTTCGCGTGCTGCGCCGCCATATCCGCCGCCTGGGTTATCCCGAGCATTTCGGCATCTGCGACCGGGGGGATCAGGAAGCGATCGCCCGCACGGCCCTGCGAGAAATGAAAGTTCCCAACGAATCGCTCCGCCCTGGCGACTTGATCTATCTCGTCGGCCAGTGGAAAAGCCGCGGGCTGAAGCCGGAGGCCGCCGAGAGCGCGGCCACGACCGATCGCGAAGCGTTGGCCGCCGCCGGCTACCGCCGCTATCAGAAGGCGCTGCGGGCCGCCGGCTCCGTCGATTTCGACGACCTGCTGTTGCTGGTCCAGGACTTGTTTGAAAGTCATGAAGATGTGAGGCACGAAGAAGCCAAGCGGTTCGACCATCTGCTGATCGACGAATATCAAGACACCAGCGGAAGCCAATATCGCATCGTCAGAGCCTTGGCCGACGGGCACCGCAATTTGTGCGTCGTGGGTGACGACGATCAGTCTATTTACGGCTTTCGCGGAGCCGAGGTCGAGCATATTCTTCGCTTCAAGACCGACTGGCCCGATGCGAAAGTTGTGCGGTTGGAAGACAATTATCGCTCTCGCCCCGAAATCCTGGCGATGGCCAACACGCTGATCGCCAATAACAAGAACCGCCACGACAAAGTGCTGCGGGCGTCGCGCGCCCCGGGTGAACGGCCCCGCATCTTGCAGTTTCAGGACGAAGCCATCGAGGCCGAGGAAGTGGTCGCCGAAATCCGCGGCCTGCTCGGCGACGGAGGAACGATCGCCGCCCGGGACATCGCCATCCTGTTTCGCACCAACGAGCAGCCGCGCACCTTCGAGATGGAACTGCGCCGAGCGCAAGTACCGTATGTCCTGGTCGGCGGCAAGTCGTTCTACGATCGCAAAGAAATTCGCGATGTGCTGGCCTATCTCAAAGTGCTGGCCCAGCCGAGCGATGAAGTCTCGCTCTTGCGGATTATTAACACGCCGCCGCGCGGCATCAGTCAGGGCGCCGTCACCGCCTTAACTGCCGAAGCCACAAAACGCGGCTGTCCCCTGTGGAATGTGCTACCTGATGCCGCCAACATCGAAGGCGTTTCGCCTGCGGCAGCGGAAGCCGTGGACCGGTTCTGCAAGTTGATCGAGACATACCGCGCCCGGGCGGCCAACCCAAGTGCTAGGATGCCCGAACCCGTCCCCGGGGTGCCTGGTGCAAACGATCGGGTGCCTGGGGCAAGTGGAGCGCCGCCCCAGCCAGATGACGTCCTAGATCCCGCCCCACCCCAACAAAGCGATCCCGACCTCCCCGACGAGGACACTCCCCCCACCACCGCCACGCCTCTGGCCCGCATGGTGATCGACCTGCTCCACGCCATCCACTACCGCAGCGAGCTGGTCCGAACCTACAAGGAACAGCAAGATCAAGACGCCCGCTGGAGAAGCGTCGAAGAAGTGGTCAGCGCCGTAGGGAGCTACGAACGCCGCGCCAAGCGCAAGCCAGGGTTGGCCGGCTTCCTCGAAGAGATAGCCCTCTCCGCGCGGGACGAAGAACCGGACAAAGACGCGAATCTTAAACGCAACGCCGTGGCCCTGATGACGCTCCACAGCGCCAAAGGCTTGGAGTTTCCCCACGTCTATCTCGTGGGAATGGAGGAAGGATTGCTGCCGCACCATCGATCACTTGAAGATGAAGGCAACGCGATCGACGAAGAGCGACGGCTCTGCTACGTGGGTGTGACGCGGGCTCAGGAACGGCTGACGCTGACCATGGCCCTCTCCCGCCAGAAATGGGGCAAATCGCGGCAGTCCATGCCCAGCCGGTTTCTCTATGAATTGACCGGGCAGGCCCATCACCCCAATGCCGAGGCCGTGCGCTCAGGCGAACCCCGCGCAACTAAGAAGACGAAACCGCCGGCCAAGCCCAAGCGAACTCGCTCGAAGTCCAAAAAGCCGCCGGTCAAAGCGGCGAAAAAGTAGCAGGCACTCTCCGAGTGCCGTCCGCTGGTTTTGTTACGGCACACAGAGAGGCAGTCATTTTTTGACCGGGCAGAGACCGAACCGGACGCTAGCGCGTGGCGGCTGATCGGCACGGTGCCGCGACTGCCTGCCTTCACACGGTGCATTCCCCAATGTCAATCGGCCAATTATGCTGTGGGACTGACCTTCCTGCCGGCCGTGCATGTCTCACCGAGGCGCTACTCCCCATGAAACCAATCGCCCTACTCTCCTGGCTCTCTTTGATGATTTGCTGCTCAATCTTCAGCTCGGCCTGGGCCGATCCGCCTGCCGGCAAGGAGCAACGGCGGCCGACCGAGTTCGCCCGCATTTTCAACCTGGGCTACGTTCGCCCGGCCATGCCTGCCGACGCCGCCTCATTCGACAAGCTCATGAAGTTGGTCAAAGCGGCCAACTACAACGTGGTGCTATGTCCCTACTCCGACGAGCGGGCCGAGATCTGCCGCAAGCATGGCTTGAAGATCTTTGTCGATATGTTGGTGGCGGAGAATCACATCTTTCAAAATCCGGAGGGAGCCAAGGCCCTCTGCCAGAAGCTGCGGACGAGCAACGATATTTACGGCTACCTCCTCTGGACGGACAACATCGCCACCCGGGCAGCCGGCCGCAATCGAGACATCGCCAATGTCCACACATGGGACGATCGCCACACGGCCTACGTGGGTACCTATCGCGACTATGGCCTGGGCCAACTCGAAAATGCGGACGCGGTAGGTTACTACGATTTCCACTGGCAGCGGGGCGGGCAGTTCAAACATCTCAATGCAGCCATGGCGGCCGCCACGAAGAATGACTGCGTCTTTCTTTCCTATCTGGCCGGCAACGTCTCGGACCCGGGCGAGGGGAACCGCAACTTTGTGCGTTACACCATCAACACAGCCATCGCCGCCGGGCTGCGGGGATACCTGTTTCACAACACGGGAACGTACATCGACCTCAAGGAACTGAAATGGCTGCCGCTAGGGGAGGATGTCGCCGCGATCAACGCCCAAGTTGCCCCGCTAGGCCCGGAACTGATGAAGATCGGCCGCCCTGTGGCCCTCTACGCCACACCCACCGCCCGCGACCCTGGCAACAAGGCCAAGCCGCTGGGTATCCCTGAACATCTCACGGCCATTCCTAAGGACAACTGGCTCCAAGTGGACCAAGGAGAAGCCTTGTTGGGATTCTACAAAGACAAGGCCGGCGCCGACGTGGTCTACATTGCCAATCTCAACGCCCAGGCGTGGCAGGGTATGATCCTCAGCCTCGCCGGCGACGCCAAGAAGGCAAAAGCCTGGCAATTCGACCGCCCAACCGCAAAGTGGGTCGCCTTCGAGCCGGGGGAGAGTTTCTCGTTTCCGCTTTCGCCGGGAGATGCGGAGATGTTCAAGTTTGAGCGGGGGAAGTAGGACTGATAGCCGAGCCAACCGGACGCGGATAGTACAATTTAACGAACAGACTTGGGCACGGCCAATCGTTCTTCTAAGCAGCCATTGAGTCTCGGCAAAACTATCGTTTGTTAGCAAGTCCCAACCAATGTTTGAGTTGATGACGCAGACGAAAGGTAAACAGCGGCTGGAAACAACTGAACGCCTTGTTCGGCGGCTACTGCATCCAATCACTTGATGCCGCGAAAGGCATCACGGTTCTTCCGGACATATTCAACTCGTAGTTCGTCGATCCACCACTCGTCCTCGGGAATACGACTGTCAAAAGAAGCCATTGTGCTTTCACTGAAATGCTCAAAGACCTGCTCGATAGTCGATCCTTCAAGCAGCCCTTTGCACTTCAAAGTGTCACGCTCCTTACCCAACATAGCCAGTGCTTCGCGGATAAGCGCAACGGCCTTGGGCTTACCAAGAGCAGCATAACCGGTCGCCGCTAACTCAAACCATTCTGGAATGTTGTAAGCTGCTTGAGCAAATCCTCCGTTTCCAACCTCCCATTCGAGCCATCTCGATGCAAGATAGACTGCGACTGGTTGCGGGTAATTCTCAAGTTCGGATGGATGGGTGATGCTGCCGCTGAGTATGAGCCACAGTTCATCATCGAAAACACTCCACTCAAGCGGTGAAGCTTCGTCTTGGTCAAGTAGGGCATCAACAGTCGTGAAATAGCGTTTCATGTCATGCCGCTGAGCAGTTTATCGATCCGGCTTCAACTCGGCCTCAATGAGACTTTCTACAATCAATTCTGAAAACGACTGAATGTCCTCGTCAGTCGAATCGAAGAATTGTGTAAAACGTGCGACGTTGTCATTGAGTATCACGCGGAGTTGGTGCGCCCAGGATTCGGTGTTGCTGAAGTGTGTGGCACTAGCGAACTGATATAGAATATCGAGTATCTCTACTTGTAGTGGCGCAGGGGCGGTCGCCAGACGTTCGATCAAGAACGGCGCCGTTGGGACTGAATTGGAACCAACATTCCCTTGATGCGACACCACATTCCAAAGGCGACTTGCGGCCTGAAGTGCAACTGCGTTGGAATTGCTGTTGAGGTCAATCAAGAGCGATGGAATTTCCTTGGAATCGAATCCACATGGGTGCGTAAACTCGTGCCATTGGATTGAAGCGAGGCGATCCTTGAGATCAGAAGACATTCGGATTTACCACTTAACAGGTGTTCGATCACAAACTGCGGTAAAAGAATTGCTGTACTTTCAAAGTCGGGCAAGGATACTTTGCCAGGGTACTTACGGCCTAAACTCTATCAGCCCCTGATCGACGGTCAAGCTCAGTGATTCAGAAAAGGTTCATTTCCAGGGATGCCGACCGCAAGCCCATAGCCGGCCACAAGTTGAGGCCGGTCAATTCAATATACTCCAGTTGGAATTCAAAATCCCGGAAACCATGGACATCGATTTGGGTGAGGTGATCGAGGCTGGTGGGCTGCTCGATCTCAACTGGACAACACAAATGCAGAGGCTGACCAAGGGGAGCGTGCCTCGACTCCCCCTGATCAGCGTGAGACGCAACAAAGAGGCTCGCGGTCGTCGTGGGACTCGGGCTGCGTATTGTGATGTTTATTTCGGTGCCGGTTTCGCTGCCACTTATTTGCTAAATGCTCCCGTGTGGATGCCGCCGCCGAAGGCGCCGCCGCCAAAACCTCCCTGGGCATCGGACTTGGCATTCTCACCGGCGGTGAATGTAATCACGCTCGGCGACTCGCGATGCACGGCTTTCAGATCGGCATTAACTTCAGACTTTGCCACGGGGCTCTTTTCCGCTTCTTTGAGAAACTTGACGCACGCTTCCGGCGGGCAGGCCACAATGGTCGCTTTGGAGTCCGCAGCGGTTGCGGCGTCCAAAGCGAAGCTCTTGAGCAACTTGTCGTAGAGCTTCGTGAACAATGGCGTGGACTCAAAAATATCCACGCTCTCCACCTTGCCGTTGATTGCCACCACGACACCGACCACCTGGGACCGCGCCAGCACCGGCTTGCCGCACTGCTCGATGTAGGGCTTCAATCGATCGGCCACGTCCTTCTGGGCGTAGTTGGCCGCGAAATTGCCGGAGCCGGTTTGGGCTCCCGATTTGGTGTTGTTCTCCGCCACTTTTTCCCAGACCTTGCCCTGGTCCTTGTCCCCTTGCACAGCGATGCGGGCCGACTTGTTCAACTGGCCGACGCTGCCGGCGAACTCCCCTTTTTTGGCTTTCTCGGAAATTGTTGCCCGTTCGGTGGCAGCGGACTCCGCGGTTTGCGCCCTCGAAGACAACACATTCGATTCGAATACCAGATCATTCGTGGCCGCGGCATCGCGTCCGCTCCACCGTCCGTGCTCGACGCAGAACACCTCAATCGGCACCGGTTTCTTGCCCGGCTGGATCACCAGTTCCTGGCCGATCGTGCGATCCTGCTTTCCTCCGGAGATCACTTCGCCCGGCATGAGATAGAGCGGTTTGTCGGACGAATTGATCACCATGAGGCGATTGACTTCCGCCGATTCCGGCTGCGGTTGAGCTTGCTGCGCCGGCGCTTGCGGCTGGCGAGCTTGCTGCCGCCCCTGCTGCTGTTGAGCGGGTGCATGTCGGGCCGCCGGTGCTGCCGGAGCCGCTTCTGCGCCAACTTCCACGATCTTGACCTTTCCGCTGCGCAATCCCTCGTCGGGCGTGATGAACCGATCCGCGGTCTTGGGCACTTTCGACGAGACCGGGACGATGGTGAGGTTCTTGTAGACGATCGGCTCGCCGATGATCAGGTCTCCGTAGGGAGTGCCCGCGATTTCCTTCTTTTGAGCCGCAGGGTTTTCTGAACTGGGCGGCTCAGCGGCTACTGCCGTCATCGCCACGGCGCATCCCAGCAATGATCCCATGCACACTCGGAGCCACTGTCGCTTGATCCACTGTCCCTTGATCCACTGTCGCTTCATAGCACACTCTCCTGTTCCAAAGGTTGAGCGCAGGCAGCGGTGCCCGACACATCGGTCGGCCGATCATCACCCTCTGCCCCGGCGGCCACCCAACAACCCGAGAAGCGAAGCTGCAATCGCAGCAATTGAGAGAGGCCCGCCGTTGTCCGTCATCCTACGCCTTTGGCAAGAGGATGTCCAACAAATTCAATAAATTGGCAGATATTAGAGTGAGCGTGGAGAAAGTAGGTCCATTCTGCCGGAATGGACCTGTTGGGTTGGGCATGAGTTCCTTTGGCGGGATTGGAACAAGGGTTGGCGCGTTTTTTGGATCCTTGCGCGCGTTAGCAAAAGGTCCGCCTCGGCAAGGCGGACCTACTGTTTCACGTTTGAGCAGGGGAAGTAAGGGCCGATTGTCCTGCGCGGCACATCACGCAAAAGATTATTCCCTCGAATCCGGCGCATCCGCCATCTTTGAGGCGTGCGTGGGAGGGTTCTGAAAATGAAGACGCTCAACATCGGATAGTTGATCTAAGAGATCACTGTAGTGCTCGTCGAAATCCACGGGGCATCCATCATAGTCGACCGTGTATCCTACCTGACACAGAAGCGGATGCCAGCCTAGCAAGCGACCGGTGTTCGGGAGAATGTCATGGGGGCGGCTATCCAGGCCTTGCCGCCAGATTGATCGCAGATTGTCTGACGGTGCATTGAACATTCGTGACCACACCAATGGATCACCTCGGACCATTTGGGCTTCTTCGTCTGAATGAAAGGCGAAGAAAGGAGGTTTGAGATTCTGGTAGCGATCGACCATTTTGCGATCGATGTGGAGTGAGAGCGTTAACGCAGCACTGTCGCTCATCTCCACAACGACGACCGGCCACTTGGACGAAAGGGCTTCGGCCAGTTGCGTGAAGCCAGCCATTTCCTCCCATTCGGTGCCAGCCGAATCCAAGACAGTCACCCACTGATCCGTGAAGCAAACGGCTATGCTTCGGCCGGGCTCAACCGCACGGGCGCTGGGAGTGTAACCTTTCTCGAGAAGGTACTGTCGGATGAAGGCCACGACTTGTGGTTGAGCATTGCCCTGTGCATGCACTTGTTGATTTCGGAAATCATAACCCATGGTACTATTCTCAAGTTATCCGTTACGATAGGGCGCTCTGAAGGGCGACGAACGAAGTTGATTTCAAAGTCGGCGCGACCCATGGCTCCGGAGCAACGGATTTTTGCACGGTTTTGTGTTACGGCAATGGAAAAGGCAACGCAACATCGGGGGCATCTGCCAGCTTGCGTTGGGACTTTGCCATCGCATAGGCCAATGTTTGATCAGTTGATAGTTCAGATTCTGCCTTGAACGCACCGTTGGCATCCCGGAAAAGCGATGCGTCCTCAAACCATTCATCTGGCCAGTAAATCAGGTCGGACATATTGCTATTTGGGAACTGCGCTTCGAGCCACGCCAGATAGTAGCTTGTTTCATATTCTTTGCCTTCAGCAGACGCTACGAATTCATAGATCGCTACGACCTCTTGATAAGTTACGTCGTCAACAAGACAAGGCTCTGGATTCAACGCTTCGCGCACAAATGATTCTTTGTCAACGGCCTTCCAATACGTCTTGAACTCGATCACATCACAATGTCGTTGCGAGTGTTCGTGCCACTGAGCCAACAGGTGATCGCGATTCATATCATCGGCGTCTTCAATCTCGTCGCAGAGATCACACATTCGTGCGACGATATCATCCGATGCGGGTTGCAGTCTGAACCGTTCGGGGATCGGCATGGGTTGCTCGCGTGGTAAAGTTCGCAATCACCGGGCTGTGATGATGTTTGCCGTCTAACTCGCAGGCATAGTTGATTCATGTTCAGCAATTCACGGCGACACCCAATCCGTCGCCATCAATATGCCAAGTCTTGTGGAAGTTTGCCCCAGCTTTCGTCGACCTGCAGTTATCACCAGATTGCAGACGTGAATTCAACGACATTTGCCGAATCTCTCATAAGGTCATCGACAATCACAAGCATCCCCAATCGATATTCAACCAGTATCCGGTTCCCGCCAAGTGTATCACGAATGTCCGGACTCGCCAACACTTTTGAACGAAGCGAGTCAAGTGCCTCCTGCCCTTGCTCTTCGTCAATATAGTTTTGAAGAGTTAACAATGCACCAGGCCGATAGTTCTTGAGGCTGGTTCGAAGTCCTGGCTTGCAGAACCGCAAAAACACGTCGAACACAAACTCTTTTTGAATGTCGAAGCTAAAAGCTCCTTTCTGATCGAGAACAGAGCAAGTCATGAATCGTTGCGTTTTTGGATTACATTGCAGCACAGCGTCATCTTTTGTTGTGAAACGAATACCCCCGTCGTTGAGATAATTCATTTCACAGCTCTCATCGGCCGCAAGTATGCGTAGTCGTTTTTTGAATTCGATCATGACGCCGAAATCACCTTGGTACCGGTTTGTTCAAGATATTTTCAGCTTAGGGGGCCGGCCGGGTAGCCACCAGTCATCAGCCACACCCTAAGTCGCGTCTTGGATAAGTTTCAGGTTTTCTGTCATACAGCAGCCAACTGTGTTTCTGTTTCTGAATCAACCTTACAGCAACGGCGAAAGCAGCCGGGCGACGTGGTCGCGGAAGCGGCGCAGGGGGCCTTCGGCGGCCAATTGCTTGAGCGTCACTTCAATGCTCCGCTCTTGATCCGTGGTGAATTGGGCGACGAGGCTGGCTGCGAGTGCCGGGTCGGATATCAACGCTCCCAGTTCAAAGTTCAAGCGGAAGCTGCGGAAATCGACGTTGGCTGAGCCGACAATGCTCCAGGCTCCGTCCACCACCAGCGTCTTGGCGTGCAGAATCGACGGTTGATATTCGTAGATTCGGACGCCATCGCGCAGCAGGGAGGCAAAATAGGTCCGGGCAGCGTAATGAACCAGCGGTACGTCGTTCTCCGCCGGCACCATGATCCGAACATCGACTCCGCGGAGTGCGGCCGCCTGCAGCGCGGCCACGGTCGGACCGTCGGGGACGAAATAGGGACTGCACAAGAACAACTCGCGCTGCGCCGCGCAGATTCCCGCAAAGAACAGGACGCTGCTGGCGTTGCGCTCCTGATCCGGCCCGCTGGGTATGACGGCGACAGTCGCACCATCCGGCGCGGACTTCGTTCGCACGCGCGGCGGCACCAACACTTCGTCGGTGGCGAAGGTCCAGTCTTCGGCAAACGTCTGGGCCAGATCTTCGACGCACGGTCCCGTCATGAGCAGGTGGCTGTCGCGAAAGTGGCGCCTTCCGCGTCGCCTGGCACGGCCGGAATACTCGTCACCCACGTTCATGCCACCCATCAGCCCGATCCGCCCATCGACGATGATCATCTTGCGATGGTTGCGGAGGTGAACGGCCCACCGTCGGCGGAGCGGATTGAGGGGGAGAAACTCTTCGACCTGCCCGCCAGCCTTGAGGATGGCCGCCAGCCGCTGGCGATCGAGGCCCAGCGAGCCGACCGCGTCGTACAGCAGCCGCACCTCGACTCCCTCGGCCGCCTTGGCCGCCAGCAGGTCGAGGAATCGCTGCCCTGTCTCGTCGTTGTGGATGATGTAGTACTCCGCCCAGATCGAGCGTTTGGCGGCGCGGATCGTTTCTTCCTTGCGGCGAAAGGCGCTGGCGTCGTGGGAGAGAAGCTCGATGTGATTGCCGTAAGTTGCCGGCAGATCGGTCAGCCGCTCGGCCAATTTCAGGAGCGATTCGACGGGTTGCGGCGGATCGGGCGGGTTCGCGGGATCGACGGCGGGATCGTCACCCATGGCCTCGCGGACGCGGCGACGGGTGCGGCGTTTTTTGCGCGATGTGCGGCGGATGCTGGGGCTGGCCAGGAGCAAATAGGCCGCGGCGCCCACGATGGGCAAGGCCAGAATGGCGAACACCCAGGCCAAGGCGCTTTCGGCGCTGTGGCCGCGCATGACGGCCAGGACGATGGTATAGGCGTCGAACAGGACGACGATCAGGATCAGCGAGATCGTCAGCCAGGTCATGGGGAGAGGTCGTTGCTAAGGTTGGTCGGATCAAGGGAAGAAGACTGTGCCTATCCTAGCACGTAGGTCAGGCTATTGCCTGACGGAAAACTGTCCATCAACTGTGCAGATGGATTTGGGCGGCAATCGTCAGGCAATAGCCTGACCTACTTGGTTCTTCTCCGTGCGGCCAACAGTTCGCCGACGATGTACAGGCCGATCGGAACGAAAGGAATCATGATCCAACCCGCGGCCTGCCGCCACCGCGGCGGTTTGTCGGCTACTTGGAGTTCTCCAGTCACTTGGACCGCAGGGGTCATATCTGAATGTTGAATCTCTACATGCCAACGCCCCGGTCGAGGCAGCTCGAGCTTTGCCGATCGCAGCAGCTTGTTGGTGGCGGCGGCGGTGGTGGCCTCGGCTCGGATCAACAGCGCGGGTTCATCCATTTGACGCAAGATGACTATTGTTCGACCGGTGGTTGTGATCTCACCTGTGCGGGCGTTTTGCGTCAAGATGCTGAGGTCGATCGTTCCGACACGCAATGGAGTGGGATCGGTCATCACTGTGATCTGAAGGTCGCCGGCTTGTTGCGAGAATTGGACCGCGCCTCCGTCGGCCAGGGCATAGGAGGCGGAGAATAGCGATAGGACCATAGTGACCAGAAAAACAGGCGGTAATATCCGCGTCCCGGAGGGACATTTGATAATAGCCCGGCAATTTATTGCCGGGAAATCTCGCAATATAAAACCTATTCGTCCCGGAGGGACGATTGAAAACAATCCGCTATTCCAGATCAAGGCAAAGAATTCAGGCGTCCCTCCGGGACGCAAATGCATTTTGTTTGCAGACACCCGGCGATAAATCGCCGGGCTACTATCGGCGGTCCCTTCGGGACCAATGGGCGAATTGAACTCGAGCTTCTTCATGACCCGCCTCCTGCCAGCATCGTGAGCGTGCCGCGCATCTGCATCGGCTGAAGCAGGATAACAACTCCCAGAGCGAAAAGGGCCAACTCCAGCACCATCCATGGTGCCGCGGCGGCCACGGCTTGTCGTGAGCGGCCGTGACGTGTGCGGGCGAGTGTGTACGTCACGTAGAGGGAAACAAGAAGCCCCAGGTCGAACAAAAAGAATTGCGACGGCAGCAGCCAGGGTGCGAGTTCTCCCGCACAGCAGGGACAGGCCCAGGCCAGGGCGGAGGAAGCCGTCAGACCCAGGTCGCCTGCGAAGCGCCAGGCCGCGGTGACCAGCGTGCCCGCGCCGGCGAGAAAATGAAAAGTGTAATGGGCGGCCCACATGCCGAGGCCCATAGGGACCAGGGCCAGCGCGTAACGCGCCGCGTTGGTTCGCCATGTGGGGTCATCGTCTGTCGCGCGTCGGCTCGCGGTGGCCACGATCGCGACAACGCACAGCGGCACTAGAATCAGACCCAGGAGAGTACTGAGGGTCACTAAGGTGGGCGTGCCATACGCGCCCAGCCAGGCTTGTGCGGGCCGCTCAATACCAACTCGCAAAGTCGTCATCCAGGCCGCGTTGAGAAATGCGGCCGCCGTGAGCACCACCATCAACACTGTCACGCTGGGACGGACGATTACCCGCCCGCCGTCGAAACGTGCATTCGATGAAAGCTGCGCCGCCGGAAGGCCGACGATCAAGCCCACGTTATCGTGCGGGCAGCTTCGCACACAGTCCAGGCAAAACGTGCAGTCCATGTTTCCCTGCTTATGCGGCTGAAAGAGCCCCATTTCGCAGCCTGGAATCGTTTCGCTTCCGCGAAGACAGGCATGCGATTCACAACTCGTGCAGGCCTGGGCGTCGCACACGCGGACTTCCAGGGGCGAGACAAGCGAGTAGACGAAATTGAACTGGCCGATCGGGCAGACGTAGCGGCAGAACGGAGCACCACGGAACAGGCCATTGATCGTGAAAGCCGCGGCGAAATAGCCGATCGCGATCCAGGCGGTCCACCAGGGGCTATCCCAGAGCGCGAACAGTTCATAGGCCCAGAAAAACGTGGCGAGCAGAGCGATGGCCGGCCACTTGCTGCTGAGCCAGCGGGGCCATGGTCGCGAGGCCGGCAGCCAGCTCGCGGTGAATTTTCGCAGGAGCGTAAAAGGACAGGACATGCAGAAGAAATTGCCCGCCGCCAACAGGCCGACGACCAACAGCCACCGCCAGTGGATCCAGGGGCCAACCCCCGCCAGGTTGATGGGAGCCACTTGCGGGCCGAATAGGCCGTCAAGAATGACGAGCACGGCCAGAGTCAGTAGGACGCTCTGCATGATCGTGCGCGTGTGCCAGCCTCGTAATAGCTTGCCGATGATCGGCAGCCGCAAAACATCCAGGGGCTGCTGCTGACATGCGGTGCAACCGGAAGTGGTATTGAGGACAGGCAACAGACCCGCGTATGAAATCGTTGTAGTTGTCAGCGACGGTAAATTCGCGACGCCGCCAACACGCCCTATCTCTTGCCTTGGGCCTTCATTTCGTGTGACACTGGCTTTGCCAGTATCTTGGAGTTGCCGAAATGCATTGACCCCGAGTGAACTATCCAAGCACAGCACTGGCAGAGCCAGTGACACACGGGAAGAGGAGCAAGGCAAGGATGAGGCGGATCGTAGGAGTCTACGTCCTACGAGCACTAGTGGAATCAAATAGGCCAGCGAGCCGATCGTCCACATGATTGCCCCGCCGATGGCTTGATCGGACAGGGCCGAGAGGCCCCATAGGCGAGGCACCTGCTCATAGTGTGGGTACAGGACGTGGTCGGCAAACGTCAGCAAGCCTGAAAGAACGCTTCCCTGAATACCGGCCAGGAACAAATAGGGCAGCAACACCCAGGCCGAGTAGGCGCGGCGGCGTGGATAGGGTGTCACCACCGGCCACCAGAACAAAAGTGACGATAGCAAGAAACTGACGTGCTCAAGATCGTGAACCCAGCGGTCCTGGAGCGTCCACTGATACATGACTGGTATGTGCCACAGCCAGAGAATCCCAACGGCGATGATCCACGCCGTGACCGGGCGAGTCAGCCAACTGCCGAAACTCCGCAAGGCCGGGAGTTGCCACAGAGGAATCAGCCAGGTTCGCCGAACATACGCCGGCAACCCGGCGATCATGGGTAGCTCCGGCGCGCCCAGCCAAATCAGCGGCGGGGCCACAATCATCAGCAGCAGATGCTGCACCATGTGGGCCTGCATGAGCAGCGGCGCCAAGGCATCCAGCGGCGACACCAGCGCGACGTAGATGGTGGCGATTCCGCCAAGGAAGCACACCAGTTTCGCCGAGCCAAAATGCTTACTACCCCGTCGCCGCAATCGCAACCAGCCGCGCAAGTAGATTGCCGCGCTGAGGCCCAGCGACAACGCTAGCCAGGGTGCGAATGACCAAGAGGCAAGGATGGCGGAAAGGGTGGCGTCCATGTTCAAGAAGAAGATTTATGGAACAGGAGGGAGCAGAGGTAGCAGAGCCAGGCAATTTGGCGAACTCTGCTACCTCTGCTCCCTCCTGTTCAAATTGTTCTGAGTTGCGGCCCCGCTTACTTCGGCACCGGTTTCGGCTCAGGTTTCAATCGTTCCAAAAACGCAACCAGGGCCGTCACCTCGGCCGGTGAGAGATGTTGAGCGAAGGCTGGCATGTTGCCGCCACCCTGGATTACTTGGCGGATCAGTTCATCGCGGTTGAGACTGGAGGCAACGTACGTGAGATCGGGACCGCGCTGGCCACCTTCTCCGTCGAGCGCATGACAATTGCGGCACGACTTGTTTTGAAAAACGACGGCCCCCTGCATTTGTAGAGGTTGGAGTTGTTTCACGATCCGTGGCGGAACGGGCGTGCCACTCCAAGCTTTCATATCAGGCGACCAGGGCGACGTATGCCCCAGCCAGGTCAACGTGCCGTAGGTGGCCAAGGCAATCAACACAGTCAGCACGGCTATGGGTCGTCGCCGTGGACTTCGCTCTCCTTTGCCGGCAACAAACGGGACCAGAATCAACGCCGCCAGCAACACCACCGGCAGAATGAGAATAATGGCCGTTTCCAAATCGGGCGGGCTGAGGGCCAACAGCGCGAACGCGGAAAGAAAATACCAATCGGGACGCGGTTCGGCGGCGACCATGGCGGGATCTGGAACCAGGCCTGGCCCCTTCGGCCCAATGATCGCGGAGATGACCACTACAAAGATCACCGCCAGCGAAGAGAAAATGGCGTCGCGCATGATGGCCGCTGGAAAGAAGCCTTCGCCCCGCTTCAGGATTTCCTGGTAGGTGGCGGGATACGTCACCGGGCTCACCAGTCGCCCGGCCACGGGAGGCTCGGATACGCCGTGTCGCAGGACGAGCCACAAGTGTACGCCCAGGCTGGTCAACAGCAGCCCGGGTATGACGAACACATGCAGCGTGAAAAAGCGGCTGAGCGTATCGGCGCCGATGATCGGCCCGCCGAGCATCATGCGAACCAGCGCGGGGCCGACATACGGAACGCGGCCGAGCATGGCGGCCCCCACGCCCAGTCCCCAGTAGGCATCCTGGTCCCACCGCAGAACTTGCCCCGTGAAGGCCATGCCGAGTGTCAGCACCAACAGCGCCACGCCAATGAGCCAGGTCATCTCGCGGGGAAACTTGAACGACCCCATCAGGAAGACCTGAATCATGTGGGCGATCATCAATACGATCATTGCCGTAGCCGCGTTGTTGTGAATCGCTCTGATCAACCAACCCAGCGGTTGCTGGTAGGTCATGTAGTCGAGCGAGTTCCACGCTTCGCCTGCCGATGGCACGTAAACCAAAGAGAGGCAGATGCCAGTGACGATCTGCAACAGCAGCATCGTGAGCGCCGAGGAGCCAAACACATACCACCACCGCGATCCGGAAGGCGTGGGATGCAACAGCATCGGCACCAGGACATCGCGAATGCCCAGCCGGAAGTCGATCCAATCGGCAATGGTTTTGAGAGTGCGTTTCATGACTTTGGCTTATACACTTCAGGCAAATCCTGCAACGTCGGCATGTGGCCGACGTAGGCTTTAAGCTCGCCATCTGTTATTTCATAACTGTATTGGTAGAGCGGCCGAGGGGGAGGGCCGCTGGCGTGATCTCCGTTTTCGTAGTAGACGCCGCCATGGCAGGGACACATGAACAAGCCCGATTGCGGGAACCACGAGACAGGGCAACCAAGATGCGTGCAGTTGACGGCGAAGACTTGGAACTCGGTGTCGCTTAGACGACGAACATAGGCCGCCGTTCTGGCAACAATGCCCGTCCACGGTTGCGTGGCGGCCGGACTATCAAACGTGACAAGCTGAGTGGCCCCAATCGCGAAGGTGTCTAGCTTCCCCAGCGAGATCAACTTGCTGCTGGACTTGTTCCTCATGGGAGAAAGCAGGAAGCCGAGGATTGGCACGCCGGCGCAGGCCACGGCGATGGTCCCCGTCAGGCCAGCCAGCCAGCTCAGGATGCGGCGACGGGCCGGCGACGTGGGTGGCGGGCAACCGGGCATCTCGGGGAGCGGCACATCCGATGGGTTGCTTGGAATATGCGTCATCGATCGACCCCTTTCTTTGCCGGAAGCGGTACGGAAGGAACGGCCTTTCGCCAGGATGCGATATAGGCAACGATCTGATCAACCTCTCGCCATTTCGCCTCGGCATTTTCGGGCGTCACTTCTGTCAGTGCAAAATAGCTGGGCATGGCCTCTTTGCCTCGGGTTTTCAAGTCGGCTCGCCCGGTAAAGATCAAGGTACGAATGGCTTGATCGCTCAACAGAGACAACAGTGCCGAATCATTGAGCGGGCCTGCTTCCGCCCCTTTGCCTTCATCGCCGTGGCAGTGGGCACAAAAAACACCGAACAACTTCGCTCCCACGGCTACATCCGCCGGATCGCTGCTGCCGGGGCCGGAGTGATAGGGAGGGATCACCTGGTTCCGCCTGTCATCGAGAGAATTGTGCAGTTGCCCCCTCTTCATGCCGTCGGCGACGATTTCCACTTGCTGCGGAGTCAGCCCTTCGCCGTTTGTGGTGACAAACGGCGGCATCAGGGTGCCCGGGCGGCCGTTAGAGATAATGTCCGACAGTTGCTTTTCAGAAATCATAGCCAGGAAGAGCTTATTGCCGATGGGTGGAGCAGCCCCTTGCAGTCCGCCGTCGCCATGACAGCCGGAGCAGTTGTTGGCGAAGAGCCTGTGAAAATCCGCAACTTCGCTGGGGGGCTTTGGGCGGTTTTTCTTGTTTGGTTGGTAGAGGATGGAGTTGTAGTTTTGATTGCAGCCGAGAGTCATCAATAATATGGTGGCAACAAACACTAGGGTCTGTCGGAAAACGACCACTTCGATCAGCCGCAGGGCGCTAGCCCCCGGTTTGGCGTCGGCTCTCGCACAGAACCGGACGCTAGCGCGTGGCTGCTGATGTTTTCCGACAAATGAAATCTTCATGGCCTGGGCTCCTTCGGCTCCGGCCCTTCGCTCATGGCCTTCTCGGCATGCACCTTCTCGCTGCGCGTCACCACAATGCCCATGACCAACCCGTACGCGAACTGCGAGGCGACAAACCACTTCCAGTCCACCTGCCTCTCCAGTTCTGGATTAAGAACTCCCATGAAGGAGTAGATCGCCCCGGTCCAGAGGATCGGCCCTACGATGCCTCCCCAGAAAATCGGCCAACGAGGCAGCGTGGGCAACAACACGCCAAAGAACATGCCGACTCCTAGTGAAGTCAATCCATGAATCAATGTGGCCACAATCAGTCCCGTGGCGCTGAACTGCTCTGGATGCTCGGCCACCGAG
>JAIOPX010000322.1 GCA_021413705.1 Planctomycetota bacterium
GCTCCCGCAACGGACTGCGTTTCGTCGCCACTGCATTGCTCCTGTCAACTTGGCAGTCGCCAAACTAACAGAATGCCATGCGCAAATCCCGTGCCGAACATGCGTGGCCACTTGCGAATTTTGATGCGTCGCCGTTCTTAACCGTATGACAAACCCGTCCGCCGATGCCAAAATGGCACTTGAGCAACCGTCGGGCCGAACACGCCTGGAATGTCTGCTTTTCCTCCCGCTCGTAGTCGCGGCAAATATACTGCCCAAAACGTGTTGGGTATTTTGTGCGTGCCGGCCGGAATGGCAATAGGGCGAACACTGTAGAATATCATGGGAGGCAGAGTACGATTCCATGAGGTTAAGCTCTATGTCCGCTATGCTGACACCTCGTCGCACCGACGTCGCCTGCGCGATTCTGCTCGTCGGAGGCATTGTTTACTCGCTCTTGTGCCTGCCAGCAATCGGTCGTCGCGGTTATCCGCCGATTGATCCGATTTGGCTGGGTGTCACCCATCTTTGGATTCAGAGATTAAACCATAAAATTATTGGGTGGGGCATCTCACGGGGGTTCGATGATTGAAGAACTCCATGGCGATAAGCTTCTACAGCAATTGCGCCTGCGCCAGCATTTTGGCCTGGCGATTCTAGCAGGAACAGGCGCCGGAATGGTGGCTACGATTATTTGGGGCGGGATTATGGCAATCACCGGCTTGCACGTTGAGTTCGTTGGCCTCTCGATGGTCGGCATCGGTTTTCTTGTGGGTAAGACCGTTGCGCTATGTGGCCGAGGAGTCGATCGGGAATTCGCTTGGCTGGGATCAATCATAGCCGCACTGGCTTGCCTCTTAAGTTACCTCCTGTCCCTCATGATTGCGGTGGCGTGGCAACTTCAGTTAGGAGACAACTTCTATCTGATTAAGCATGGCCGAAGTGATGTTTGGCTGCGTCTGGCAGCTGCAGGATTCGGCTGGGCCGAAGCCGTATGTTTCGTGGTCGCCTCTTGGGAAGGATTTCGGTTTTCTCGATTGCCCATCGAAGCATCATCCCTGGGATATCTTCGTCCTCGATGGAGACTTTTGCCGACTATCGTATTGGTGTCGACATTGCCAATCCTTGCCACTCTGACGTGGCTGAGTGTTACCCGAAAAAGTATCCAAGCCATTGGCATATCTGACCAGGGTCGTCTCGGAATCCTCAAGACGACCTTGGATGGAGGGGGCGAAGTTGAAATATGGAATCTGGCAATCCAGCGGCTGGTCGGGGTAGTTGGTCAAAACAGTCCAACGGTCCGAGGCATGGCCCTTTCAGCCAAGGGAAATGTGTTGGCCATTGTGACTAAGAAGTTGGAGCAAAAACCTCGTCCAGGGCAGCAGGGACTAAGTAGTTATGGGGCCGTCAGCCGGTGGAACCTCGCTACAGGCAAGTTCGAAAGTGACTTGCCACAGCGTGCGCATTGGGCGGCTATGCCGCTACTGACGCCCGACGGGATTCGATTGTTGCTTAACAATCTGGATCGTTGGGTGATCGTCTGGAACATGGCAACCCAGTCCGAAACCACCCTTGCACACAATGAGGATGTGGGGACGATGGCCCTGACGGCCGATGGCAAGATGCTGGTTACGACGACCGCAACCGGCATTCATGTTTGGGATGTAGAGACGGGCCAGATTCAGAAGACAATCCCTCGCAATGCCGGCTCCGTCGCCGCGATTGCGCTTGCCGCGAATAATCCCTTGCTGGCGATCGTGTTCCCGCTCGAGAGGAAGGTTGAACTTTTTGATCTCAAGCTGGAACGACAAGCTGCTGTCTTTTCCTCAAATCAGGATTGGCTGACGACGGCCGAATTCTCCCCCGATGGCAAGACGCTCGCCATCGGAGGCGGCTCGTTCATGCAGGACGGAATAGTTGAGTTGTGGAATGTTCGAGCGCAACAGAAGGTCAAGGAAATGCCGGTTAAGACAAATACTGTTCGTTGTTTGGCATTCATCATGGAAGGGAAGGAGATTCTGGCAGGCAGCACGCAGTCCTGTCGTTTGACGCATGCGAATTCCAAGGGAAAGGTACATCGGTGGGAAGTTGCCACGGGGAAGGAATTGTCCTCGTTTGACGACTGATATTCCGGGAGTGGCGTACAAACGATTCCTACAGCTAGTTTTTGCCAAATGAACATGTTTATACCATGCGACTCGATTTCTCGGCGACAGTTCACTCGGCACGTGGCCGCAACCGGTGTGATGCTATTGGCCAGCGGACGTCTGCGGGCCGATGAGCCATCCGCCAAGCCGAAACTGAAGCTGGGATTCGACAACTTCGCCGTCCGGGGCATGGGTTGGAAAGCACAGGAGTTGATCGACTACGCGGCCCGGTTGAAGGTGGATTCGCTGCTGATCTCCGACCTCGGCGCGTTTAAGAGCCTGAAAGATAGCGAGTTGGCCAAGCTGCGAGCGCGGGCCGCGGACCAAAGCCTTGGGATCCATGTCGGCACTTGGAGCATCTGCCCCACTTCGACTCAGTTCAAGAAGGATTGGGGCACTGCCAAGGAGCATCTGACGCTGGGGATCCGGGTTGCCAGGCAGCTCGGCTCGCCGGTGCTGCGCGTCATTCTCGGGACACATCAGGACCGACTTACCCTGGGTGGCATCGACGCCCGGATCAAGGACACCGTCGAGGTGTTGCGGTCGGTGCGGACGAAGGCCATGGATGCCGGCGTGCGGATTGCGGTGGAAAATCACGCCGGAGATTTGCACTCATTGGAACTCGTTCGGCTTATCGAAGCGGCGGGCAAGGATTTTGTGGGGGCCAACATCGATTCAGGCAATGCGGCCTGGGCGCTGGAACTTCCGCTGACGAACCTGGAAAATCTCGGACCCTACGCGCTGACGACCAGCCTGCGCGATACGGCGATCTGGCCAAGTGAGCACGGCTTCACGGCGCAGTGGACAGCGATGGGCGAGGGAATGGTGGACTGGAAAACATACTTCGCCCGTTTCGCGGAATTGTGTCCGGATGTGCCCGTGCATATCGAGACGATCTCGGGATTCCCTCATGAGTTGCGATTTAACGACGAGCAATTCTGGAAGGCCTGGCCCCACGGCAAGCCGGAAGGTTTCCAGAGATTCGAAAACTGGGCCAACCGTGGTCAGGCCCGAGAGCCACACCGGGCACTCCAGGGTATAGACTCGAAGCGAGCCGAGCAGCAATATCAGCGCGACGAATTGGAGCGGAGCCTTGCTTATTGCCGCTCGCTGGGACTTGGCAGGAAGAGAGATTGATTGCCGACGGGGCAGTATTTCCCACGTTTCCCGATTGGCTAGCGCAAAGAAAACGGACGTAGCCGCTTTCCATTGATTTTCTTCCCGAAGGAAGCATTTCAATTTTCGTGGTTGTTACACCACTGCGTCTACGTCCTACTTGAATGATAGCACGAAAGCGCCAAGAGAAAAGGAAAATGTCAGAAAAAAATTGGTTTGCAAACTAAGCAACATTTTCTCGCTCACCTCGATCAAGCCATGCACATGCAGTGATTGGTCGCGATTCAATCATTCAGGCATTTTCCTTGCAAAGTCCAAGCATTTTATTAACTTCAACAGGCCAATTACCAAGGCAACAGTACTTTGGCACGAGGGTTGCGTGTGCTTAGCCTACGGTTTGACGCACGCTGCCGAGTTGGCAGCGCAGTCAGACACCTGAGCAAGGGGAGGTGGATTATGATGGCTGCAGCCCATAACTTTTGTCTGTCGCGCATCATCGCGGCGCTTCGGATCAGCAAACTGGCGTCCGAAAGACAAGCGGAACTGCGAGCGCGGATGAGCGTTTCGGGCCACAACACTTCTGCGAGTGTTATGGAGCCTCATGCGGCGAAATCCCACCCCGCGTATTAAGACGTTGCGGGTGACATCACTACTTCGCAAGCTTTCGGCGCGGACGGTATGGGGAACCTTGAGCCCGTCGTGATCAAGGCGTGGCAAGCATGGAGCGATATTTCGCGGCTTCCTCTTGGGGCAAGGTTTTCAGCAGCGGCCGCATGGTGTAGTTGCCATGCATCTTGCCATCGCGCATGAACATCCAGTCCGAAATATCTGCCTTCTTGATGGTCCATTTCTGCCCGATCTTGACGTTGGTCACAATGCCAGGGTCATTGTTGATCGTCCCTTTGAATTCGCCGTTCTGAAAGGTGACGTCGGTCAGCCAAAAATGCTCGGTCTTGCCTCCGTCTTCGATCGGAGCTTTCACGGCATGATTGGCACCGGTAGGTTTCGCCAATTCCTTGAGAAAGGAATCCACTTCGCTGCGAGCCTTTGCTATGGCCGCATCCATTTGTTGCTCATCGTAACCGGATTCCACCAGCGTGGCGGGCTTCACTTTTTCGCAACCGGAGACGGCCAGGCAAAGCAGGGCAATGGTGTAGCAACGTCTCATCTATTGTCTCCTGACAGTTGACCAGCGTCTGACTTCCGTAGTACACCTTGGCACGGAGCGGCCATGACAGCAATATAACGGTCATCATTCGCGCCTCCCAGCCGCGCCCCTGTCGTTGACTCTGCTTGATGATCCCGCTCCGCAATGTCATGATGATCTTGTCAGCACCTGGTTTTCTCCAGAGTCACTCCCGTCCCCTTGAGTGCCTGCGACCATGAAACTGCCGGTGATTCGCCTCGTGGGAAAGGAGCGCTGGGATTGCCAAAGTTGCGGCGATTGCTGCCGCCACAACATCATTCGGCTCGACGAAGAGGACTTGCGGAAACTACGCGACCAGCATTGGGAGCATGATGCGGAGTTCGGCAATCAAACCTTCCTGGTGCCGGACGCCCGGGCGGAGGGGCGTTTCCGCTTGGCTGGGCGGGCGGATGGGAGCTGTGTATTTTTGACCAGCGAAAGGCGTTGCCGGATCCATGAAAAGTTCGGGGCGGAAGCAAAACCGCTGACCTGCCGCCTCTTTCCTCTGCAATTAATTCCCCACGAGAAAAACGCTCTGCTCACATTGCGGCGCGCATGCCCTACGGCAGCCGCCGATGAAGGCCGCCCGCTGGCCGAGCATCTGCCGGTAGTCCAGCGGCTGCTGGTCCATGGCGAGGTGACCGTGTCCCCGGGTCGGCCGGCTGCTTTCGATGAGCGCTCCTGGCAACATGCCACGCGAATCCTGGCGGCTGGCGAGAAGATGTTCAGTGACGAGCGCTATCCACCCGTGCGGCGCGTGGTGCATGCGCTGCTATTTGCCAAGCTGCTGGACCGGCCCAAGGTGGCGCGGTTGAAGGAGGCGGAGTTGGCGGAACTCATCACGGTGCTCGAACCGAGCGTCGTTTCGGAGGCGGGCCAGTATTTTGCCAGCCGTCGGCCGCCGGGATCTCTGGGGGGATTGCTCTTTCGCTTAACCGCCACGGAGTATGTGCGGCTGCATCCCGACTTTCGGCCGCCGCAAGGAATGTCTGGGCGTGGAAAGCTGCTCCGAGCCACTTGGAGAATGATGCGCGGCCGTGGAGCGCTGCCGCCGCTGCACCCCACGTTTCCGGCCACGACCTTTGCAGCCCTGGAGCAACCCCTGGGAGAACTCCATCCCAGTTTGCTTAAGCCGGAAGTGCTACGACCGATCGAGCGGTATTTGGCCCTATCGGCTGCGTCATATCAATATGCGTTGGCCAATCGCAGTGGCTGGTCGATCTTGCAGAGCATCCGGGCACTGGCGCTGACGTTCCCCATCGCACTCTACCTGTTGCGATGGGCCACGGCCGGAAGAGAACCGACGGTGGCTGATGCTGCCAAAATCGTTTGCGCACTCGATCGCGGTCAAGGCTACCCCGCCCTGGCCGGCGCGCGTCATCGCCTAGTGCTCAGTTTGCTGGAGTATCCAGGGGATCTGGAACGGATTGTGACATGGTACGCGCGGTGAAAATGCTGGGGACATGAGCAGAGGCAGATGAGGCCAGAGAACCGCGAAGCCGCAACCATCGCAGTAGTCCGAGGAGTCAGGTAATCCTCCAGCCCGCCCACTAGGAATGACTGCATGGAAGACAACCCCTATCAGCCGCCGTCCGATCAACCCGAATCGGCGCAGGTTCGGATACAGCGAGCGCGGCGGCGCAGAAAACTCCGGCATCTCGTCATTGGTGTAGTTGGGTTTGTCGTGTTGTTCAGCGCGTATTGGGGCATCAGAATCGCCTTCGAGATTCTGAACAACTGGCTGTTTCCGATAAATATTCCGGTGAACCCTTAACCCAACAATTGGTCGATCGAGTAAATGAATTCTCATGCCTCGCTTCCAATTCACCATCCGAGGATTGCTCTGGGCCACGTTCTGGTCGGCGGTGGCCTTACTGCCCTGGGGGCTTGCGATCCAATATGGCGTACAGGATAAACAGCCAAGTGAAATCATGGCCCTGGCTGTGATTGCCGGCTTTTATGCCCCATTTGTTGCAGTCGGGGCGCTCTTTGGCAGGGCGTGGCTGGGGCTTAAAGTGGGAGTGTTTACAGTTGGAATGGGGATTATCCTCATTGTGGTTCTTGCCCTTGTCGTGAAAGTCTTATCGCTCTGATGTTCTCCAGGCTTACTCCGTTGACTTACCACTAACCGAACTACTCAACGACTAGCTAGAATGTGGGCATGGAAAAGAACCCCTACAACTGGCCGAAGGTCAGTGAAAACCCGAAACTAACCCAACGGCGTTGGCATTCTATTTCCGTTCGCGGCGTGCTCTTTGGCTTCATGGCGATCGTATTAGTGATGGTGGTGGTGTCGCTGGGGGACTTGCTCATTTGCAAGCTGCTTTTCGAGATGCCATAAACCGGCCGGAGGGGTGGGGAATGAGTAAAGGCAAAGCAATCGTGCTGGCGGTGTTTACGGCCTGGCCGCTGCTGTACGTGTTCATGTTCTTTTGCCTGATTTTCGCGATCATGGTGTCTGGCTTCTCTGACGCAAATCGCCAATCAGGGCCACCTGCCATCTTCTGGATTATCTTTCCCCTGCACTTCTTCACGATGTGTGAAATCGCCGTTCTGCTCGTGATCTATATCCGTCACGTGTTCAAAACCGATCGGGTGCCGCAGGACAAAAAAGCACTGTGGGCCGTGGTTCTGTTCTTAGGCAACATGATCGCCATGCCCATCTATTGGTATCTCTATATTTGGCGAGAAGAACGGCCGCCTCACGCTACTCCGCCTACCACCTCCGGCCCGTAGCCATGCCCCGCTTCCAGTTTCGCCTCAAAACGCTATTCGTGGTGATGACCATTGCGGCCGTGCTTGTGGCCGCGGCGGTTTCGGTGACCGGCTACGTGATCCGGGAGCGGGAAGGGGCTCGCAATAGAGAGATAGACAGGGCGCTTGGGGAGTTCGATGAAGGAATAACGGTCGGCTCCCCTGCCGTCCAGGGAACAGCGCCTTACCCATGACGCCTCCCCGCTTCCAGTTCACAATTCGAGGCATGCTCTGGGCCACGTTCTGGGTGGCGGTGGGATGCGCAGCGCTTTTCTGCCCGAAGAACATGATCCATTGGGAAATCAGACGTATGTATATTGAGCTCCTGGGTCCAATGATCGCCCTCCTGTGTCTTTGCGCTGCGGTGGACGCAATGGCGTCCAGACATCTCAGGGGACTGTTGGTAGGCGCTATGCGTGTACGGGCTGGATCGCGTGGCTGTGGATTGAGTGGCTATACCTGAGCTAGGTTCGCGGATCCCCGACCAGCTGATCCAGCACCATCGCACTAACGCCGCACTACATTTCATGTATACCCACCTACATGAAATGCACAGCGCCGTTCCATCTGGCAAATTTAGGCTGATCCGCAACTCCATGCTATAGCGTGAGTTGCGATATCTCTCGACAATGGCACGGCATTCGTTATAGCAGCACGCCAGCATTCGTTTCTTGCCTCCGAACCCTGGCGGAGCTGGTGGCCATGTCTGACTTATTGGGTGTGTTCTGCTTTCTGGCGTTTTTGTTGGCCCTGCTGGTTGCCGTGGGGCATGGGATCTGGGTTGGGCTGGCTTGGCTTTTCGGCGGCGGGCGAGTGGCGGACTCCGCGATCCAGGAGAACTCGACGGAACGAACACATTGTCGTGTCTGTGGCAATCTGGTGCTGGGCGGGAGGGCCAATTGCCCGCGCTGCGGAGCGTCGATGCTGAGGACTATCGTTCACAACGATGCCCAGAGCATGACGGACGACTGGGAGCGACTGGCTGCAATTCGCCAGATCGAGCGGCTGTGGCGCGCACAAAAAATCGATGCGGCGCTGCATGAGCGATTGTTCCAGCTCTTGCAATCGCCGGCGACCGCGCCCGTCCACCGGCCTGTGGCCCAGCCAGCTCCGGTGCCTATCGAGCGGCCAGCCGTCACTCGCCCAATGGCCACAGTCTCCCCTGCTGCGACTGTCAGCTCCTATGCGGACGTCAGTATTGTCGAAGCAGAGATAGCGCTGGCGCCGCTGGCCGCTTTGTCGAGTGCTGCACGCGAGCCTGCTGCGGCATTGCCGGTAGTGAAAAACGCTGCACCCGCCGTGGAGCTGACCGAACATCGTCCGTTGTCGGCCATGTTGCAGGCGTTTCTGGAATCGCGCAATATCCGCTGGGGCGAATTGGCCAGCGGCATCTTGATCGTCGGCAGCGCTGTCGGGTTGGTCATGAGTCTCCGCAAAACATTGACGGAGTTCATTCCCTATTTTCCGGCCCTGGTCTTCATGCTGGGGACCGCCGCCATCTATGGCGCTGGCATGTATACGTTGCGTCGCTGGCGGCTCCGTTCCACCAGCCGGGGGCTGCTGACCATCGTCATGCTGTTGGTGCCGTTGAATTTCCTGGCTGCGGTGCTGCTTTCGCAGCAGCGATCAATCGGCGATCCGCTCTATTGGACGGCGATCATTCTGGGCCTCGGCTGCTTCGGAGGGATGACGTATAGCGCGTGCCGAGAACTTGTGCCCTGGGCGGGCCGGTGGCTGGCTGTGGGAATCATGGGAGCATCGGCTGCGCAACTGGTGATCGATCGCACCACGACGACCGCCGGAACAAGCATCGCGTCGCTGGCCTGGTTGGCGGCGATTCCGGTGCTGGCGTTTTTGCTCGGCATGGGGCGAACGCTCGTGCTGGCGGGAAGCATGAAGCAGTGGACTTCGCGACGCGCGGGACAGATCTACATGGTGGCCGGCATGGCAGGCTTTGCGTTGGCGCCGGCCATGGTGCTGTTGGTGTGGCGCGGCAAGACGGTGGATGGGGCGCTCGCCGTGCTTGCCCCGTGGCTGAGCATGGCGGCCGCCGCCGTGTTGGCGCTCGGCCTGATGGTGTTTCGGAAAACGTCGGCGGCAGGGTGGCGAACGTCTGGGACTGCCATCGCCCTGGTGGCCGCTTCGAGCATGTTCGGCGTGTTGGGGCTGGCTTGGCCGCGCCCCGATCTGTTGATCGTCATGGGTATGGTCAACTTCCTGGCGCTGACGGCCATCGGCCGGGCGTGCAAGTTCCCGGTGCTACACACGGTGGCGGCCATCTGCCTGGCGGCGGCGGGGTTGCTGGCGCTCGAACGCCCGTGGATGCCGGCTAGTCTGTTGGAAGCCGTTCCTGGCAGAACGCTGGTTGAATTCTTGTTGTTGGGGCGGAGCGCGATGCTGCTGACTGGCTTGGCAGGCGCGGCAGCGGCCGGGGCTTGGGTGCTTTCACGGCGCAAGCAGGTTCAAGAAAGTGCGGCCTATCTGACGGCCGCTAGTATTTTGGCGATCTTGGGTTTCGCCAGCGCGTTGTATACGGGCTTCTGGACGCGCGAAGGATTGGAGTGGGCGACGCTGGTGTTGGCGATCGACGCCGTGGCGGCTGTGGGGGCTGCGGCGGTGATGCGGCGCACCCAGACGACATTGGCCGCTTCAGGGCTGGTGCTGTTGGCAATCGCGCATGCGATGGTCTGGCATCCGGCTGGGGCTGCGATGCTGGAGACATTTTCATTCGGCACGCGGCAGCTTTGGGCCACCGTGCTGCTGACGTATGCCTCGCTGGTTTCTGCCGTGGCGATCGGAGCAAACTTCGTAGGGCGTCGTGGTGAGCAGGGCAGGGGGGCTGCGGCGCTGGGTTCGGGATTCATCGCGCCATTGATCGCGACGGCAGTTGTAGGATCCGGCGTTGCGCTCCTGTTGTCATTAGTGGTCTTGGAGGCTCGATTCGCGCTGCATGGCGGATATATTCTCTGGGTGGCGGCGCTGTGGCTGATGAGCTGCCTGGTCCTGCGCAGCCGCGCCTGGCTCGCACCCGCGCAGGTTGTCGCCACGCTTGGGATCAGCTATCTGACGACAGCCCTGTGTCAGCACCAGGGTTGGTGGAACGGATCGTGGCTTGCACCGCTGCATGTTGAGATTCAACTGGCTGCGCTTTCGCTGTGGGCTGTGTTGTGTCATGCCGTGCGGCTGACGGCGCGCAAGCTACCGGCGGTTGCCAGTCTGGCCAGGACGGTAGAGATTTCCGTAGAGCGATTGCTCGTGTACGGGCTCATGATCGCTGTCGTGATGTTGGCCGTGGGTGATTGTTGGGGGCCGGTCCAGGAGCAGCTTGGCATGGCGCGCTCGAATCCCTTGCTCGATGCATGGCCGAGCTTGCCGTTCTTGGCGGGGTATGGCGGGTGGATTGTGCTGGGGAGTGTGGCCTTGGCGGCGGGCATTGTCACATGCCGGACTCCTCGACGAGAAGAGTCGCTGCTGTGGCCGGTGTTCTTGGTTTCCGTTCCGCTGTTGGTTGCGGGCCAATACGACGCGAGCCAAGCGGCGGCGGTTTTGGCCTGGGGGTTGGGATTGTATTTTGTGGCTGGCGCGTTGTTGCTGGCGGTGCGCGGATGGATAGTATCCATCACGCTCCGCGTGATGATGTTCCTCACGCGGAGCGTGAGGGATACTATGGGGCCTCGCAGGGGGCTCGACCCCAGTCATGCACCTGTCCATTGGCTTGCGTTCGGCTCGCTCACTCTCGTTGCCGCCGCTCCGCTCGTCTGGATCGTGGGCGGGGCGACAATCTCGGTGGGGCGAGGAAATCTGACGCTGCCGGCGCCTGGCTCGTGGTTCGATGTTCTCGGGCCGGCCATGACGTGGTGCGCGCCGCTGGTGTTGCTCGGTATCGGGTTAGCGATTGTGGCAAGCCGTGAACGATCGAGTTGGCTCGCATTGCCGGCGTGCGGAGCCTTGCTGGCGGCAACGGTCTTGTCGACTGTCATTCCGACCTGGCTGGGAGGCCAATGGATCGACGCCACTGGCTTGGCTGTCATGCTGCAGCAGACGGCGATCGTGGCCGCCAGCCTGGCCATCGCCTGGCAGCTTATCGTACGCAGCGGCAGAAAGTGGTGGCCGGCGACGGAACCGTCCCCTGCGAATGACGGCATCGTCGGCGATCTTGAATCGAGGGACGCCCTGCCGGTGCAACTTTTCTTCGTCAGCTTGCTAGGGGCGATCATTTCCCTGTGGCCGGCGACGGCGATTTTCGCCGTGCCCGATGCTCTACCGGCCGCAGTGTATACGCTCGGAGACTGGCCGAGCTATGTGGCGATTCTGCTGAGTGCCTTGGCCATGGGTTTGGCGAAAGGATATTTGGGCCGAAACAGCGATAGCTCGAAACATCGCTACGTTCTGGCCGCGTTGGGATTTGCAATGCTCGCCATGCCGTTGGCGGCCGCAACTTGTACCTCTCTCAACATGCAGGCGTCTTGGCTGAGCTTCCACGTGCTGGGCGGCGGCTGGGCCGCAGCGGCGATCGCGGCCACGGGTGTTGCATTCTACTTTCGTCGAACTTCCCTCCCAAAATCCGAAAGTGCAACGATAGCCATCTGGTTCAGCGCTGTCCTGGGCAGGCTTACGCTGGCCTGCGCCGTTCGCGGTGTGCTGCTCGATCCGCTCGGCGCCTGGTGGTCCACAGGGTTAGTTATCGCAATTGCGGCGATCGCAGCGGCCCACGCCCTCTACACGCGGCGAGAATCGATAGCCTATCTGACGACGTCCCTGGGAATGGGCGCGATGTTGATCTACTGGATTGGATCGACCACGGCCTGGTCTGCCGATCTGGTCTACAACATCGCGCAGCAATTGGTTTGCCTGGTCTCTGTGATGGCCACCGGCTGGCTCAGCTTCAAATTGCTCGTTGCTGTTCCTGATCCAGACTCGCCCGGTTCGGCACGTCGCGGCCTGCCGCTGACATGCGTTGCATTGGTCTGCGGCGTGGTGATGGCGGGGATATTGGTGGGCTTTGGATCGTTGACGGCGTGGCTTGGAGCTTCCTTCGCCACGATGGCCGGACCCTGGGGCTGGAGTGTGATTGCCAGCCTGGCCGTGCTGGCAATCGCCATGCTGTGGAGCAAGGATTCTCGCTTGGCGCCGAAGGGAATCTACGCCTTGGGGCTCATCAGCCTCGGACTGATCCTGGATCTGGCTCAGACTAACACGCAATGGGCACTCGGCGCCGTGACCGGCACGGCGGCCTGGGTGGCGCTGACCGGGATGGCCTGGAATCTCCGCCCGTCATGGATCTCCCTGGGACGGCAGCTTCACATGTGGCAGCCGGAGGAAACCGTCCATTCCGTTTGGAAGTGGCTACCGACCGTCAGCGTGTTGCTGACCGGAGGCGTCGTATTCGCTTC
>JAIOPX010000098.1 GCA_021413705.1 Planctomycetota bacterium
TCGGCAATAGGTTGCCGATTGTGTTCTCCGGTCTGTTCTCCCAATGTTCTCCGTATTGCCGTAGGTCCCGGCGCGCCGGGATTCTCCGGTCTGTTCTCCGCTCTGCCGCAGGTCCCGGCGCGCCGGGGTTATTCCCGTGCTCTCCGGTCGTACTCCGTTGTTTGGTCGACGTAGGCGTGAAGGCTGCACTCCACGCGCGCAGTTTCAGCGCAGTCGTTTCACGGAATCATTCAAAGAGCCGCTCACTCTCCCGGCTCACACCAGAAGCTTACTTGTGTCGTTTTTCCTTTTCGTGCTTTCACCCTTTCGAGTTTTCGTGATCGCCTTTCTTCTTATTTGCGACTTAACGCCTTTGCGTCGAAAATCATCCTTAACAACGCAGGCTGAAGCCTGAACTCCAACAAAAAAGCCCGCCCCACGACGCGGTTAAGCGTTTTGGGGCGGGCTCTTCTGATACCTGATCCCGAAGTTTTTTAGGCTTCAGCCCAAGCTCTGATAGGATACCTCGCACATGTCAGGCGTTTCATCCTTCCAGGGATGAATTCCGCCATTTGACACATGAATCACCATATCATATTCGCTCCAAAAATCAAGTAGCAGAATCGGCCACCCCCCCGCAATGCGCGTGAGCGGCATGGCGCTAGCCACCGGTTCTTTCGTGACGTACCCGCGAACCCGAAGCGTCAGCGAGGATTTCTCTACCCTAGCCCGAAGCGCCATCGAGGGAGTATCCACGCCCGCCATTCCCCGCCCCGTCTCCGTTTGGGCGATGCTGATCCAACGCATCTACGAAGTCGATCCGCTGAAGTGCCCCAAGTGTGGCGGCACAATGAAGATCATCAGCTTCATTGAACGCGGCCAAGCAGATGTGATCGAGCGCATCCTGCGTCATTGCGGATTGTGGGAGGATCCCATCCGCACTCTGGCCGGCCCGCGTCCACCTCCAGGCACGGGACCGCAGGTTGAACTGGCCGAATACGAACTGGAATTAGATGGAGATTTTATGGATGCCCAGGCCTGGGAGAATAAACCCTCAAGTCTCCTGCCTGAAGTCTCCAGCCTAACGGCGGGCGAATACCAACTCGTACTCGATCCTGAATTCCTGTAACCAGCGTTTTGCGGTTGATTTTTTAGCTCCCGCAACCCCGCCCGCGCTCGTGGTGCGCGCCACGGAGCAAAAGGTTGGTCCGGTGTTCGGACAATCAGTTCCAACGAACGCTGAATCAGCCTTACCGATGTCGTGCTGGTAGAAAAGGGACCGCAATTCCAGGGCATAAAGTCAATATGCTCCGCGACGGTTCGACACGTAAATTGCTTGACATCAATCAGTACCAATGCGAGAATCAGCGGCGCGGCGAATTAAAATTCCTATGAGTACTTGAATTGCTGCTGGATGGAAAACGAGTGGGTGTTGAGGTGGTATTCATCGGCCCCGAGGTTGTCGCCGATTAACGCGCAGTGAAGCTGATCGTGGTTGCTGTCCTGGCTTTCCGAGCTTCACGAGGGTCTGCCCACGATGGGCCTTGAGGCGGCTGGTAAACTGGATTCGTGCGGTTTCACAGTCAAAAAAGGTGGATCTCCTCTTTTTTTTCTCGTCATAACAGGAGAACCAGGCGCGCGACTGCTAGCGGTACAGTTCGATCCGCTTGGCGTTCGAGATTTGCACCGGAGTGTTGGAACGAGAGACGACACTGCAAAACCCCAGCGCGGCGACCTTTTCGCCGACTTTCAAGTGATCGGCGTCAAATCCGGTCATGCTGAGTGTGACAAACTGCTTGGCGTCTCCCACTTTCACCCAGCGGCGATCGACAATCTCGACAACCGGGCCTTCGACGACGATGCATCGATTGTCGTATTTCTTTTCAAAAGCCTGCTTGTTCGCAGCATACTCAGCTCCCAGGTCGACGGCCTTGAGTTCTGGAGTGCTCCCCGCGTTCGGCGAGACGACGACGCAATCGACCAGCGCGTCACGAAAATACTCCCCCGTCGGCGGAGCCAGCGTCCCCCGCAGCGTGACCTCGCGGCCGGGCGTCAACTTGAGCCAAGGAGACTTATCCTTCAATTGACACTTGACCGAAAGGTCGGGCACGACCGTGTACTTGGTTTCACCGGCCAGCAGGGCCGTGATGGTCGGACGGCCGCCTTCCGGCTCGACGTTGAACATATAAAACTTGCCGGTCACCTCGACGGTGCCTTTGCTGTATTTTGCGATCGCGGCCTGCTCGTTGTCTTTGAACTCTTTGCAGTAATCGAGGGCGTTTACCTTGATGGCGTTGGCAGGCTGCGCGGGAGGCGCGGCCGCGGCTCGATCAGCACTCGGCATCGAGAATAAAAACGCCGCCAATCCCACCGCACTGAGACAGCCGACGACTATTGCATTTGCAAAACGACGCGCACGTTGAAGGCCAGCCATGATTGCTCTCCTAATGTAAAAAAAGCCGAAGAGACCGGCCGACCTTTGCGGCCCGCATTCATGATGATAAAGAAAGAAACGAACGGAAGCAATTGGGAGGGGGCCGTGCTGGCCAAGAAGCCAGCCAGGAAGAAGCGGGCGGCGATTGGTGTGTAGCGGCGGTCATGGCCGCATTATAGCAATCGCTGACCGACGCGGTGAAAGTGATCGCCGGGCTGGCCTTTCCTTTGGCCCGTCATGGGCTGGGCTGGGCAGTGGCCCTACGACGACTGGGGCCGGCTCGACTTCACGGGGAGCCAGAGGAGAGGCCGGAGAAAGGCCGGCTCGGTGGTCAGTAAGATGACCTAGAATCTCGCGCTATTAGTCCGCCTGTTTACGCATAACTAGCCGCCATGATTTTGGGAAAGCAGCGCTGTGAGGCGGCGGGGTATGAGATCGATCTAATCATCAGATTGCTTAGCACCGTAATGTAATAGTTTATTAACAACTTGCTCCTTTCTCCCGGAACGTGAAATTTTCCCCCACATCAACGGAGTCATGCCCGAGTTGTCCTTTGCTACAAGGTCAGCACCATTGCGGACAAGCACATCAATCACGTCAAGATGACCGTTATAGGCAGCGTGATGGAGAGGTGTTCGGCCATTCGTCTCCCGAGCGTTTACATCGGCACCCAACTGAATCAGCAGTTCAGCGATATCCGCTTCACCATCATACGATGCGGCATGAATCAGAGTCGTATTAAGATTTCCAAACACCAGGGTTGCTTGACTCGGATCAGCATGCAACGAGGCACGAACTTTTTTATAGTCTTGTTGAAGAACACCTTCATCATACGCAGGCGGCTCTGGTTCGAACTTAAACTTATACTTTGACATTAGTATTTCTCTCTAGCAAATCAATTCACCTTGCTAACGAGGGGATGGTGCGTGGCTGATCCAGAACAATCCTCCCACCACTTATCTCTTACTTCTCTTGGCCGAAACCGAACAGAATCCGTGCCGCCGTGTGTGCTATATCGCTAATTCTGCCCGCTATCTTGGATTTTAATGCTGGACTATTGGCTCCTCGCGGCGGTGTGCATCATGCGGCGTGGGCGTGGGTTTAGAGTCGGCGGTCATGGCCGCATTATAGCACCCGCTGACCGACGGCGTATGATTTTCACAGCGTCAATCAAGCCGCGTCCGGGTAAGCTGGATTCCGTGCTGGCCAGGAAGAGGCGGGCGGCGATTGGCGTGTAGCGGCGGTCATGGCGGCATTATAGCAATCGCTGAGGGACGGCGTATGGTTTTCACAGCGTCAATCAAGCCGCGTCCGGGTAAACTGGATTCCGTGCTGGCTAGGGAAATTGGGGTGCTGTCCTAAGAGTGTGTTGCTGGCGGGTGGGCTCGTTTCCGCCGAGAGAGTTTGATTGCTCGACGTACCCGCCCTCTCAAGCCGAGGCTACGATAGCCAGCCCGCCATTTCGCTAACCGCGCTTGCTGCTCTGGCGTGCCCCGATCGTGTGGGTGCGTGTGCTGGTCTGGAAACACCCAAAAAAAGCAATCTGCCAACATTCCCAATATCCAGAAAAACGCCAACACCGGGAACACACACGGGAGGAATAATATCCAGGCTAGCCACAGCGCGTGTTTGGGCGGCAATGGACTGGGATTCTCTTCCATCACACCGTTCTCAGGCTGAACTGCAAGCGGCGGGGCATGGGAGCATTGTAGCCGGGATTGTCGGGGCAACAGGACACGGTTAGAACTTTTCGGCCAGATACCGTGGACGGTGCCAGTCACTTGAGTTTAGGGTTGAGGCGAATGGCCTCGTCGAAATCCTTTTTCGCGCGTTCGCGTTGGCCTTTCTTTTCCCAAACAACGCCCCGATTGTAGTAGGCCTCCGCATAGTTCGGGTTTACGCGTATGGCCTCGTCATAGTCCCGGATCGCTCGATCGAGATCGCCTTTCCTTTCCCAGGTACAGCCCCGGTTGTAGTACGCCATTGCGAACTTCCCATCGAGGCGGACGGCCTCGTCCAAGTCCTTGATCGCACGGTCGAGATCACCTTTTTTCGCCCAGGCTTTTCCACGATTATTCAAAGCCTCCCTATTCGGTGCGTCGAGGCGGATGGTCTCATCGTAGTCCTTGATCGCGCGGTTGAGATCGCCTCTCTGATCCCAGGCAATACCCCGGTTGTAATAGGCTTTCGCTTTTGTCGGTTCGAGACGGATCACCTCATCGTAATCCTTGATCGCGGGGTTTGGACAAGTCCCCTGGGTGTTCTGCAACTCGACGGGCGGGCCGCTGCGTCGCAGCCATTTCCACTTCCAGGTGTTCAAGCCCATCCTAAAAGCGGCGGGCCTGCACGACATCCGGTTCCACGACCTGCGACACACGTCGGCCTCGCTCCTGCTGGCCGCCGGCGTCCATCCCAAGGTGGTCCAGGAACGCCTGGGCTATTCACAGATCGGAATCACTCTCGACATCTACAGCCACGTTATGCCCACGATGGAGAAGAAAAGAGAAGAAAAGGTGACAGCCACCAAATCTGGGGGCAATAGGCAGCTCGGCTAGAATTCTTGCTGTCGAGGGCGACCTCGGGGACGAAGGGTTGAGTCGAGGTGAAGTCTTTCACACGTTGCTTCGACCCAGGTTTCGGAGCCAT
>JAIOPX010000323.1 GCA_021413705.1 Planctomycetota bacterium
GTCCGGCGTCACTCCCTGCATCCGGTAAGCCAATTCAAAGGAATTGATCCGGGTGGCGATTTCTGGATCGCCCATGAGCCCTAGCCGCTGCTGGTTGAGCGTCTTGATCGCATCAATGGTGTCGCGCTGCGTTCGGTTGTCTACACCAGGCGGATTCGAGAGATAGAGAACCGGATCTCCCTGCCCGCGAAACGGAACGCCTTGGAACGACGTGGGCAGGAAACCGCTCCCCCAATTGCTTGAACCGCCGCTGGTTCCTTTCGTGCCCGTGCTAAAAACGACATAGCCCGGCAGATCCTGCGATTCGCTGCCGAGACCATAGGTGGCCCAGGAACCCATCGACGGCCGGCCAAACTGTTGCGAACCGGTGTTCATCATAATCTGGCCGGGTGCATGATTGAAAGCGTCAGTCTTCATCGACTTGACGATCGCAATGTCATCCACCACTTGGGCGAGGTTGGGAAGCAGCTCCGAAAGTTCCGCGCCGCTTTGGCCATGCTTGGCGAACTTGAACCGCGGCCCGAGCAACTTACTGCTAGGGGAAATAAAAGCGGCCCGGTATCCCTGAAGCAATTCCGGCGGCGGAAGCTTGCCGTTCCATTTTTCCAATTCTGGCTTGCGGTCGAACAGTTCCAGGTGGCTCGGCGCGCCGGCCTGGAACAGATAGATCACGCGCTTCGCCTTGGCGGCAAAATGCGGCTGCCTGGGGGTCAGGGGATCGGTCCCCTGGATAGCTCCCTGGGCTTTGCTGATGGCGCCCTGGGCGCTGCGGCCCAGCGAGTTTCCCAAAAGCGTGGCCAGGGCCATGGTGCCCAGTTTCATGCCGCAGTCCTGAAAGAACCAGCGCCGAGTGACTTGCTCGCGGATTTTTTCCACTAGGTGTTGGCCGGTGTTCATGGAACTATTCCTTGGTGATCGTTTCATCGAGATTGAGCAGAGCGCGGGACACAACCGTGTACGCGGCCAGTTGCGAGGGTGTGGCGCTAGCGGGCAACTTCTGCGGGCGCTCCTTGCGGCCGGTCGCCAGCAACCAGGTTTCGGCTTGGTCGTCACGCATGCGGCTTTTTTGCTTTTTATAGAGCGCCAGTACGGTGCCGCGTTCGGAGTCGGTCGGCACTCGACTGACGCAGCGGCGGAAGGCGTAGGTAATGCGATCTTCGTCGGTCGCTCCGCCGTGTGCGAGAATGTTCGCGGCGAAAGAGCGAGCGGCTTCCATCGACGTTTCATCGTTCAAACCGGCCAGCGCTTGCAACGGCGAGTTCGAGCGGCTGCGGCGCACGCAGGCGGTGTTCCCTTCCGGCACGTCGAAGGTTTGCAGCGCCGGATAGGGCGTTGAGCGACGACGAAGCGTGTAGATACCGCGACGGTAGCGGTCCTTGCCCGTTTCTTCTTTCCAAGGAAACGGAGCATAACTCGCCGGCGGCTGGTAGAGATACATCGGAGCCGGAGGCATCACGGGTCGGCCCCCCACTTTCAAGGTGAGCAAGCCAGAGACTGCAAGCTGAATGTCGCGAACAACCTCTCCCTCGACGCGGAACCGTGGGCCGCGAGCCAGCAGCCGGTTGAACGGATCTTTGGTCAACAGTTCAGGTGTCACAGCCGAAGATTGCCGATAGGTAGCCGAATTCACAATCAGACGGTGGAGATTTTTATTGCTCCAGCCATGCTCCATGAAATCCACGGCGAGCCAGTCGAGCAGTTGCGGATGGCTGGGTAGCTCGCTCTGTGTACCCAGGTCTTCGCTAGAGGCAGCCAGGCCGGTTCCAAAATAATGTTGCCAGACGCGGTTCACATGAGCCCGCGCGGTGGTTGGCGCGTTGCGGGCGGTGATCCAGCGGGCGAAGGTCAGACGCGTGGGTGGCGCGCCCTCGGGCAACGGATTGAGAATGGATGGAACGCCAGGCGCGACCGGATCGCCCGGCTTGAGCCAGTCGCCGCGCTTCAGAAGCGACGTCATGCGAGGCTCTTCGCGGGCCGTCAGGGTCAGTTGCGTCACGCCCTCGGGATGCTGTTTCCAAAGTGCTTCGATCTGCGCGTTGGCGTCTTTCCAATCTAACACCGTGGTCCGCCAGTAGCTGAAAAGCGCTGCAATCTGCGCCGGTGTGCGCTGCGCGCGGTCAACGGCCAGGATATCGCGAATCGCCTTCGGGACGGATTCGGCAGCCGGTTTCGGCGAGGTGGTATAGCTGAGGCGGAAACGGCCAAGATTGTTCGCTTGCAGGTCGTCGGAGTTCCAGCCTCCGTGGGTTTGCTTGAGATAGAGGCTAAACTCCGTTTCCTTGTTCTTGGCGGGCGGCTTTTCAAACGCCACGACGAGCGCGCCTTCGCCATTGTGGCGTCCCGGTCCCAAATCGCTCGCCCAGGCGGTTTCGCTCTTGCCGTCGATGGCATAACTCGCCGGGCCGATCACCCGGTGGATCGGATTCTTCTCGTTGAAGTTGGGGTGGACTTTAGTTTCCGGCGGACTTGCCAGGTCGGCGGTCGCCTTTGCGAACGACAGCTTTACTTTCTTGCCGCCGGGAGGGCCGGCGTCGGCAGTGAACTCCGTGAGTCCGAAGGTACCCATGAACGACCGCCCCGGTCCGCCTGCGGGGAGGTTGTCGTCGTGGAGCATCTCCAGACGGAAGCCTGTGATTCCCTGGACGGGCGTTTTCCAAGCGAGAATCGTAGTCGTCTTGGTGGGCTGATAACCGGCAGCGAGGAAACTGCCGTCTTCCAAGGGCAGATAGCGCTGGCCGTCGGTCTTGTTCTTATCGATATCAGGTTGGAAAACGGTCCACTCCGGCTTGGGAGTTTGACGCCAGGCATCTTCCCAGGCGGGCATGTGCGCGGCCCAATCGGGTTTCGATGCCTTCAACCGATTCTCGATGGCGCTGATTTGTTGCAGCACGTCGGCGCGCTTCGTTTGCTCTTCCGTCGAATAAACACTCGGCTGCGATTCGTGATCGTTGTTGAGAAACGCGAATAGGCGATAGTATTCCACTTGCGAAATGGGATCGTACTTATGGTTGTGGCATTGGCTGCATTGAATCGTCAGCCCCAGGATTCCTTTTCCGATAGCGTCCATCCGATCGAACATGGCTTCCATCCGAAACTGTTCGGGATCGACGCCCCCCTCCTCGTTAATCATCGAGTTGCGCAGATAGCCGGTGGCCACCCTGGTGTCTTGCGTGGCGTTGGGAAGTTGATCGCCGGCCAACTGCTGGATGATGAACTGGTCGTAGGGGAGGTCGCGATTGAGTGCGTTGATAACCCAGTCGCGATAGAAGTAGGCGAATCGCAACGGGTCTTTTTCATAGCCGTTGGTGTCCGCATAGCGGGCCGCATCAAGCCAGTGCCGAGCCCAGCGCTCGCCGTAGTGGGGTGAGGCGAGGAGTTTCTCCACGACTTTGCTGTAGGCGTCGGGTGACGTATCGGCTAGATACTCGTCGAGTTCGGCGATCGTCGGAGGCAAACCGGTCAGGTCCAAATGCAGGCGGCGCAACAAAGTCGCTCGATCCGCTTCCGGCGAGGGCGTCAGGCCTTCTTGTTCCAAGCGAGCCACGACGAAAGCGTCGATCGGATTGCGAACGGCTCTTTGCGCATTGCGCACTTCCGGCACGGGGGGACGCACCGGCGGCTTAAAGGCCCAATGATCGCGCGAGTTTTTCAAGACCACCGATGCCGCTTCGGGGAACTCAGCCCCCTGGTCGATCCAGGCTCTCAGCAGCCCGATCTGCTCCGAGGTGAGTCGCTCTCCCTTCTTGGGCATGACTCCTTCGGGGCGCAAGCCGGCCACGAAATGAATCAGCAGCGAATCTTCGCTCTTGCCGGGCACGATGGCCGGGCCAAGCTCACCTCCGCGCAGCACGGTTGGCTTGTGGTCGAGGCGAAAGCCGGCTTCCTGACGCCGATCTCCGTGGCACTGATAACAATGCTCACGGAACAGCGGCTGCACTTCGCCGACGAAGTCAATCTTGCGTTGTGCGGGTGGGGGCAGTTTGGCCAGTTCGCGCTTGTCGAGTTTAACGCCGCCAGCACTGTGCAACACCAAGCCTTCCGTCCAGGGGAGGCCGGCGTCGATCCAGGCCCGCAGCTTGGCGACCTGCTCCGGCGTAAGCGCGTCCTGTTTCTTCGGCGGCATCGCCGACTCTTCCTCCAGGCGCGCGGCGCGGTGGATCAACGGACTATCGGCGCTGTGACCGCGAGTGACCACCGAACCGCCTTCGCCCCCTTTGAGCAGCCAATCGAGCGTATCGAGACGAAACTGTCCCTTCTGCTTTTCGGCGCCGTGGCAACCCACGCACGCTTGCTCGAGCAAGGGACGAATGTCTTTGTGGAAGTCCACCGCGGCTGCGGCAGGGGGCAGCTTTTGCTTGGCAGCACCATCGCAGCGGGCGGCGTGAATCGAGAGCCCGAGAACAGCCAGTGTCGCTGCCAAAAAACGAATCGCAGACATTTTTGTGCGATGACTCAAAGCGGGCGAATCGTTGAGCCACAACATCAGGGGAGCCGCTACTTAAGGCAGGATGGGTACGTCGCAAAAAGTCAGTGCGGCGATGCCGTTGGCCCCATAGAGCAAATTATCGGGGCTCCACGAGGCGCTATCAAGGTAGCTTACTTTGCTAGCCGTCGCCGGACCCTTCAATTTTAGCAGAATCCGATTGCCCATGGCGGATCCCGAGGCGATTTGCCCGGCTTTTCCGTCCAGATAGAACTGGCTGGCTAGCTTGTCGTCCCATGCCATGGCCTGGTCAAACTCCAGGACGAGCTCGGTTTTGGCTTCCGTGGCAAAGGAGGCCCGCTTGAGATTAGCCGGCGTAATGGGAGCGACAGAAACCTGACCGTAATTATCTCGTTCCACCAGTGGGGCAATGGCCATCGCGATTTGGGTGTAACCTGCGGGGGGGTAATGGCACCCGCCGGGTGGTTTGATGCCGAGTGTAGACATGATGCTCATGCGGGAGAACGCAGTCGGGAGGTTGCGCTGCACTTCGCGTAATTGATTGTCCGAGCCGTGGTGCCCCATCGAACAGGACTTGGGCCAGATCTGGAATACGTAGTAGTTTTGGATATTGGGAAAATCTTGCTTCCAGGCGGCGGCCATGTCGAGGAAGTATCGTCGATAGTCTTCATAGCCATAACCGCCGGTGGGGCCGTCGGATCCTTGATCGCTTTCACCCTGGTGCCAGAGCACGCCCCGGATGCCGTGCGTGAGCCGAGCCGCCTGGATGCGCCACAACATGCGGCCGTAGATGGTGCCCATGTCGGTAGGGTTTTGCGCGTTGCGCTGATGTTGGTCGATACGCGTGCCGCCGACAGCGCCATTGATAATGCAGATCGGCATCTTCTGTCCTTCGACCAGCCGCTTGGCAAGCTCCATGCCCCAGTAGCCGATCTGCAATTTTTCCGCGTCCGCGCGATAGGCCGCGCTCCCCCAGACGCCTTCTTTCTGCGGACTGCCCCACATGTGGCCGAACGTGCGGATCCAGTTGCTCTTGAACTC
>JAIOPX010000324.1 GCA_021413705.1 Planctomycetota bacterium
CGGATCGTCGGGCGTAACATAGGTCACCGCGCTGGCGTCGCGCCAGCGAGCTCGTCGCTGTCGCAAATCGCTCGCTTTGGCTCGCAGCGTTTCGATTGCCGCCTTGTCACTTTCCTTGGCTGGCCGTTTCTCAATCGCCGCCAGTTCCCCTTCCGCACTCTTGAGTTCGGCCTCAGAAACTGGCGGACCCCACGCATGAAGATACGTCTTGGCGATCGGATGGCCGCTGCCGACAAGCAACTCATGATCCATGCGGCCGGCATGAATCAACGCGGCCTGTACGTTGCTGGAAAATTGCTGGTGCGGCCCGTCTCCTTCAAGCTGGGCCAACCCGCCGGAGAATGCGAGAATCGCCGCCTGGCCGCTACTGCGCGAGAAACCCATCACGCCAATCTTGTCTGAAAGATTGCAAGCCGCCGCTTCAGAGCGAATTGTGCGCACAGCCGCCTTCAGCCGCCAAGCCACCTCTGGCATCTTGTCGATGCCGTTGTAAGACTTCAGCGGCGGATCGACGAGCGCCACGGCATATCCTAGCGTCAGGCCGCATTCGGCTATCAGGTCATTATAGCGGTAGTGACCCGACTTGTTGTCCAAGCGGTTATCGTTGCTGACTGGAATTTGCATCAACACCGGACTCGGCTGCTTCGGTCGGGATGGGTATCGCAGATCCAGTCGATACTTCTCGCCATTCTTGTCGTAGTAGACGATATTCCGCTTGAGCCGATCACCTTCGGCCAGCACATAGACCTGATTAGCGTTTACGGCCTCCGCGGAGAAGAGCCTGCCCAGGCCGCGGCGCAGCATCCGCAAATCATCGTTGAGATGGGGAGCCACGGCCTTGGGTTGGTTCTGAAGATCGAGGACCAGAACGATCAGTCCTTCGTCCAACAGGCCCGTGAGGATGGACTCATCGGGCTCAGTCCCCGCGCGAGGTGCGGCCAGATTCTTGAGATAGACAACGGCTCCTCGGCCTCGCTTGGCGTGCCCCGCTCCACCGGGCGGAAGATACACACTGACTAGCACCGGTTTTTCCAGGCATTGCATGGGCCAGGTATCCTGCCGCGAAGCTGCGGGAAGCCCAGCGGCCAGCGTCGGGGAGGCGGCCATCAGCAATCCGGCAATGAACCATCGGGCGTGTCGGAGCAGAGTGTGCATCGCCCCATTCTAATCACTCGCCGTGGGTCAGTCCTGGAGGGAGTCCCCGCGAAAAATGCCGGCCAGAGCTATGTATCCCTGGGAGCTACGTATTTTCGCCACCTGAAGGCTCTCGTTAAGCAAATCTGAAACGCGGCACACCCGTCTCGGGTGGCAATCGGCCGCATATCTTGGCACAATAGAAACTCGACGAGGGCCTCGTTCTGGCGAAAGCAGGTTGCTCGATGATCTCTTCCAACTGTTCGATGATTCCATCCTCTCAAAACCGATCCCACTCAGCAGTGGTACGCAAGCAGCGCGCGCCGCGATCGGGCGGGTTTACGCTGGTCGAGCTATTGGTCGTCGTCGCGGTCATTATCATTCTCATCGCGCTGCTGCTGCCGGCGGTTGGCAGTCTTGGCGCGAATGCTCGACAGGCCAAGTGCAGCAACAATCTCAGTCAGATCTACAAAAGCTGGACGCAGGCCAATGCCAAGTTGCCGCAACCGGTTCAGGCTGCGTCGTGGCCGCAAAAATTGCAGCCCTATGTGGAGCAGGAAACGAAGGTCTTCCTTTGCCCCGACAATGGGGTGGCTGGCTCGGCTGCCAGCTATGGGATGAACCATCGCGCCTGGCGGATGGCCGACCAGGATAACGGCCGCATCGTTTTTCTCGATTCCAAGGCGCTGGAAACAAAGGTCGTCGGCCAGACGATTGCGCAGCTCAACGGATCGTGGCCGGCGGAAAACGCCCCGCGTCATCGCCAGCAGCAGAATGTCGCCTTCGCCGACGGCCACATCGAATCCAAAAGCCCCGAGTCAATCGACCCGCGGTATTGCGAGAACTATGTGAAGTATTGGCGGCCGGCGCGGGACGCAACGGTGAATCTCCTCGGCTGCGCCCCGTTGGGAACGCCCGGGGGAGCCACGGGCAGTGTCGGCATCACCAGTGGCGCAACGACCAGCGTTAGTGGCGGTCCCACCACGGGCAGTACAACCACCTCCACTACCACTGGCGGCGCGACGACGGGCGGCACAACAACCAGCGGCAGCACATCAACCACGGCAGGGACTACCACGTCCGGCGGCTCAACCTCGACAACGACAGGTGGTACAACGACGGGCGGCTCATCAACTACCACCGGGGGGACAACCACCGGCGGGCCGCCACCCAACGGCATCGCGGGAGTCAAACATGTCCGCGTGTGGCGGGCCAATAATCCAGCACTTCAGTACGACGGCGTGTTGCAGGTGGGAGAAGTGTGGATCTACACGCCGCAGTCCGGCAACAAACCACTCATGCCGCCACCGCGAGGTGCGACAACCGTCGGTGTCAGCGCGTTTCGGGCCACGGTTTCCGGCTCCTCGGTTCAGCAGGGCTTAGACAATGTGATCTATGGCCCTTGTTGCGGCTCGGCGTGCGTAGCACCTCCCTGGGCCATTGGCACGGAGTTTTCCGCGACGAGCCGCGCTTCGGGAGCCATTGGCTACCATTCGTCCAACAACTCCACGGGTTTCAAATGGTGGATGGCAACGCTCCCGCAGGTTTCCGAGGTGGTGCGGGTGGAAGTATTCTGCCGTCCCGAAACGCCCGATCTCGCCGGCGACTATTCGGGCGAGGATGGGGGCCGACTCGACTATTTTGGGGTCCAGCTATTGGATGCAAGCTCCCAGGTCATTTGGGAAAAAATGTGGGACGGCGGCATGGCCTGGCCTGGAACCTATATGCTGCCGTTCCCCGGGAAAGCCATGGGTTGCGGACGGGCCATGACTTTCGACATCAGCTCGGCGACGTCGTATGCGCGAAATGCTTACACGGCCGCACCCTTTGCTGGCGGATTCTGACTCGCGATCCAATCTCGTCTTTTCATGCAGAAAATCGGTATGGCGGCAATCCCGATGAGATCTCGCGCGTTGATGTTCATCGCCAGTTGCACTGCGTTGCTGCTGGCGTCCGGCTGCACGCAAGCAGATCCGCAATTGCCCCACCCTTCGCAAGCCACTGCTGCTGTGGATCAAGATCGGGTGGAAGTGCTGGCGTCTGTCGATCGCTTGATTCAGCAGCCCACCCTCACAAGCCCAACGGTCGAAGTCGAGGGAATCCGAGCCGAACCGCTTTCTCCCGAGGCGTTACGCGAACAGGCGCAACTGTATCGAGTAGACCTGTTGGTCGGCAGCGGCCAGCCCGAGCAAGCCTTAAAAGAGTTGCGAGAGATACTGGTGCGCAACCCAGACGCCACGCTGGTCAGGTCCAAGTTGATCGGCGTTCAGCTTCGACTGGGCCAACAAGAGGAAGCGCTCCAAGGTTATCGAGATTTGATCGAGCGAGATCCCAAAAATGCCGTGGAATATATGCAGAGCAGCACTCAGATGCTTGTGCAACTCGGCCGATTTGACGAAGCTCTGGCTGACATCAGCAAGGCTATCGATCGTGAACCGGGGCTGATGCCTGATAAAGATCCCTTTGACGCCGTCGGCCGATATTGCACCCGGGCCACGATCTATGACCGCCTGGGCCGGAGTGCGGAAGCCGCGGCCGATCGCCAGCGGGCGAGCGACCTCGAAAACAAGGCCTGGCCCACACGGCCAAAGCACTGACACCTAGGCGATCGGGCCATGCCTACGCTCCTGCGTTTTTTTCTGCTGTTGTTGACGGCCGCAATCTGTGGATGTGGCGAGGCGCAAACACCGTCACGCACCACTTCACCGATCACTCCCGCAGCGGCCGAAGCTGGGTCTGCTCGTCCGGCCGCCGGGGAGTTGATCGCAAAGCTGGGCGATCCACGACCTGAAGTCCGCAGCCGCGCCGCTCAAGCAATTCTCGACCTCAGCCGTCGCGGCGATGCGCTGTTGATTGTCGAAAACCTGACCGAAAAGTTCACCGACGCTGATGTCGTTGTTCGCGAAGGAGCCATCGACTGCGTCGTGCGGATCTCCGCGTTCGGCCACACTGAAAAGGTCGTCGATCATCTCAGTGCGGTCGCGGCGGCCGAGAACGTGGAACGCCGCGTGTGCGTCGCCAAGGCGCTGAGTCGCATCGGCGGCATCTCCCCGCCGGCGGAAGTCACGTTGCGCTCGATGCTTGCCGATCCAGCGGTCGAAGTCCGCGCGGCGGCGGCGACGGGCTTGGGCAGCTTTGGAGGTGTTTCGGAGAAAACCGTGCCGGCCCTGCTTCAACTCGTCGAGGATCCCAACAATGAGGTGGTGTATGCAGCGCTCCGTTCACTGAGCCAGGTTGGCCCTCGCGAACCGGAGGCCGTGGAGTTGATGCGCAAGTTGCTCCAAGATAAAGATGTCCACCGACGGGAACTGGCCGCCGCCGTTTTGTGGCGAATGGGAGAGAGAGCGAAACCTGCATTGCCGGAGTTAACTGTGGCGCTTGCCAGCGATGAGCCCGTGGTGAAAGTACACGTCCTAGGAACCCTGGGCATGCTCGGCCCCCCTTCGCCAGCCATCGAGCAGGCCATTTTTGCGGCAACGCACGATCCCGAACCGCTGGTCCGTGCGCAGGCCGCCGTGGCACTGGGACGTGTCGTTCGCAACCCCAAAACCATGGCCACGCTGACCTCCCTGCTGCCAGACGAAAATGCCCATGTCCGCTACTGTGCCCTAACCTGGCTTATGACGTTTCGCGAGCAGGCCGGCGGCGCCCTACCCGATATCGTCCGGCGGCTGGGAGACGAGGATGAGAAGGTCCGGGAAGCGGCCCAGCAGGCACTGACACTTGTCGGCCCCGCCAAGAGCGGGGAAGTAGCGGCGGTGGCGGGCTTGTTGTTGGATTCCAGCCCCGAGGTGCGCGGGGGCGCTCGCAGGCAATTGGTGGACTCCGCAAAGCGAGGGGGAACGCGAACCGACATCGTGACCGCGCTGCGAAAAATGCGCAAAACGGTTGACACGGAGGCGGGCCAGAACCTGGACGCGCTCCTCCGAGAAATCGAATCGCCTGTCGCACCTCGTGAAAAAACGCCGCAATGACGCGATCTCCGCTACAGTTGTGACGCGGTGTCCTGACCGCGTCGCACGCTGCCCTCCGAAGGTCTCCCGCATTGTCCACTCAATAAGGAGACCTGGGGTCAGCTCAGTGGGACGGTCGGGAGACCGCCCCACAACTTGTAGACCGCCCCACAACATGGGGAGACCATTACCCAACTCGTCCCAGGGTGCGGTGGCATTTCCCAGCGCAACTTGTCACAATGGCACTAACGCTCCGGGGGCGTTGCTAGTCGCGAAGAGCCTTGTCGATGGATCCATCTCAAAACACTCTGGGTGCGCCGACACCCCCTGCAGCGGAGCCTGCTGCGCAGGATGCGGGGCAGCTACCCGTCTCCGCGCGAGAAACTGGCGCTACTTCACGTCAACGCAGCTTCACGTTGGTAGAATTGCTGGTCGTCATCGCAGTGATCGCCATTCTGATTGCGTTGTTGTTGCCGGCCGTCGGCATGGCTCGGGCGAAAGCCCGGCAATCGCTGTGCAGCAACAATCTGAGCCAGATCTTCAAGGGCTGGACGCAGGCGAGTACCAAATTGCCTCAGCCAATCCAAGGCACGCAGTGGCAGCAGCAACTGCGACCCTACGTTGAACAGGAAACCAAAATCTTCATTTGCCCCGACAATGTTCCCCCCACCTCCGCCAGCTACGGCATGAACAACCGTGCCTGGAAGATGGCCGATCAAGACAATGGCCGAGTGGTGTTTCTCGATTACAAGGCGCTGGAAACCAAGGTCGTCGGCCAGACGATCGTGCAACTCAATACTTCCTGGCCGGCCGAGAATGCCCCCCGACACTTTCAGCAGCAGAACGTGGCGTTTGGCGACGGCCATGTCGAAGCGAAGAGCCCGGACTCCATCGACCCACGGTACTGCGAGAACTATGTAAAATTCTGGCGGCCGGCGCGTGATAGCACAATCAGCCTGCTCGGCTGCGCTCCGTTGGGAACCCCACCCGGGTCAACGGGAAGCGTTGGCGGCATCACGACGGGTGCAACCACCAGCGGCCCGGGAGGCACGACCGCCGTGAGCACCACCACCGGCGGCACGACGGCTACCGGCACGACCACGGCTACCGCGACTACGTCGGCCACTTCGACGACGGGAACGACAACAACCACCACCACGGCCGGAGGCACGACGACGGCTGCGACTAGTACCGGCACGACAACAGGCAGTACGACAACAGGAACCACAACCGGCAGCAGCACGACATCTACCGGAACCACCACCGGCGGATGCTGCCATCCTGGCCCTGACAATCCGTTCGTCTATTATTTCCAACGGGGCACGGCGTCAGGGTGCCCCTTCTCGGGCACTTGGTTCCTCCCATTCAAGGTGGGCAATATCTGGCCCATTCCTCCCAATTGCTGTGCGACATGCAGCGCCGGCAGCGCGGCCCAGTATGGACTCCATGTGCAGTTGGTGCAGAACGATTGTGATTTCACTCGTTACTGGATTGAAGACGATCGTGATTTCGACTGGGACTGGCAGTTGACGTTTCAGAAGCAGGCCAATGGGACGGTCGACGTCTGCATGTC
>JAIOPX010000325.1 GCA_021413705.1 Planctomycetota bacterium
TCGCTGGGGCTCTGTTGCACGACATATCATCCTCCGAGACGATCCCATGGCCAGGAAGGTAATTTTGGACGTCGACCCTGGCGTGGACGATGCGCTGGCGATCTGCATGGCGCTGTTCGATCCGCGATTGGAAGTGGTGGCGGTCACAGCCACCGCCGGCAATGTCTCGGCCGAGCAGGCGACGCGCAACGTGCAGGGGATCATCGAGCAGTTGGACCCACCGCGACTGCCGCGGATCGGGGCCGCCAAGGAACCCGACTTTGGCCGCGAAGGGGACAACCGGCATCTCTATGGCGCCGATGGCCTGGGCAATGCCCACTTTCCGGTCGCCGAGTTGCATCATGTCCACCCCGCCGAAAAAGTAATCTGCGACGAAGTGCGGGCCGCCCCAGATGCCATCACGATCGTAGCCCTGGGTCCGCTGACGAACATCGCTCGAGCACTGGCCCGCGATTCCGAACTGGCTTCGCTCATCGGGCGCATCCACATCATGGGTGGTTCCATGCGGGCTGGCGGCAACGTGACTCCGGCGGCCGAGTTCAACATCCATTGCGATCCGGCCGCGGCCCGCACGGTTTTCCGCTCCGCCACCACCAAGACGCTGGTGCCGCTGGACGTGACCAACCAGGTGATGATGACCTACGCCCAGTTCGACGAATTGCCCCCCGAATCGACTAAGGCGGGCAGCTTCCTGCGGCGCATCCTCCCTCATTGTTTTCGCACCCATCGCGCGGAACTCGGGTTGGAAGGAATGTGGATTCATGACGCCGTGGCGATGGCTGCACTGTTGCATCCCGAGTTGTTCCACGCCGAAGCTCTGACCGGCGACGTGGAAACTCGGGGCGAGCTGACGACCGGCGCCACCGTGTTCGACCGCCGCAGCGGGCGCAAGGCACACGCCAACATGGAAGTGCTCACCGAAGTGGACGTGGCCGCAGTGATGGATTGCATCCTCCGCGGCCTGCATGCGGCTGCCAAACGCTGATTCGTCCGTCAGCGTCCGAAAGCCGTAGGCCGAAGCCTGTAGGTCACGCGCAGCGTGACAATATCGGTCGTGCCACTGCTTGAAGGACGCCAGTTTTCTTACTAAGTTGCTTGCCCACACCATGCGTCCGCCAAGCAGTGCGGGATGAGGCTGGAGATTGCAGGCTGTAGACTGTAGGTTGAGTTTCCCGTAGCTGAAGTCGTGAGACTTCAGTGCTTTCGAGCCCGCCTGTACCGCACTGCTTGAAAGCCGCGAGGGTGCCGGTTTCGTTGGCCCTTGTGCATCGCGCGCGGCTTTCAAGCAGTGGCACGACGCTGAGTGATGCTGGATCGTCGCGGAACCTTGATCCTGGTTCTCTGCGACGCGCTGGCTCGTATATCCAGCCCACGCTCGGCAACCGAGGGCTACCGTGGCCAACAAAATCATCACCAACACCACGTTGATCCCCGCCGATCCGCCGCCACTGCCGGGCCGCTTCGAAGAGCTTTGAGCGCTTTTCGTGTTCTCCGCCGCAACTTGTTGCTCAGCAACAGGTTGCTGATTCTGTTCTCCGCTTGTTCTCCGGGCGTT
>JAIOPX010000326.1 GCA_021413705.1 Planctomycetota bacterium
CCGACCGTCAAATGTCGTGACGGTGTTCGCGCGGATGGTTTGCCCATCCTCGGTGGTCACTTCAATGGATTCAAGCCAGCCTGTTGCCATGCCTCTATTCTACTCCCAGCCAGCCAGCGCCGCAGGGGCGGGGGGACTAGATGACTGCTAGCGAGAAGGGCGTCGGTATCGCACTGGCATAATCATCGCGCGAGCGGTTCGCGCAATATCAGGAATGTCTTTGATGGTCCCCGTGGTGGCGAGGCGCAATCCAGTGACGCCCATCCGAATGCGGCGAGTTTCTTTGCTCGAATCTGGTTTGGATACGGCGGTTGTCATATGTTTTCCTGTGGCGGTGCTTGAGGTTGTTGAGCAACTAATCGGCGCTCGATAATACAGCCATCGGGAGCACAATGCACCTGCAAATAGTATACTCCGGGCTTTGGTATTTGGCTAACAATTTCCAGGGCCAACTGTATTGTTTTAATGGGGTCTGGCTCATCCAGTTCAATGTCTGCCGACATAACTTCCTCATCGTCAATGCCCTCCCCCGAGAACACTAACTTCAACTGCAAACTGTGCTTACCGCGACAGTCCGTGGCTGCAAAATAAACACCGAGTTTGGCGGCTGCTGGGTAGGTGGCAGCGTTTATTAAATCGAACGTGCCAATGAGGTGAAACTTGCCATTGCTGGCATCCGCATTCACGCTATCACAAACAACAAGCGCCAGCGGTTTAATGGACTGCTGTTCTCTTCCAACTGACATAAGTACCCCCTGTGAAAGCAGAGAAAAGGAAGAGGCGATTCTATCCACCCCCTCCCAAGAGGTCTATACGTGAAAGCCCGTCCAGCGTAAAACCGCCCCCGCAAAATCAGTGTAGCCGGCCGAAAATGTAGTGGTGGCTAGCCGTGAAAGAACTCATCCAGTTCGTCCAGCTTGGTTTCACTGGCCTCGCTGGCCGCTATGACCCCGATGATGTAGGCCGTCACCTTGGCATCGTCGCTTAGGGAATCCCACCGCCCCTGCCAGAGCAAGCCAGGCACGAAGTAGCGCCAGGGGTGCCTGTCGTTCGTGTCCCACGGTCCAACGATGTAGGCGATGAACTCCGGGTCGGTCCCCGAAACGGCCATGCCGGCTGCCTTATGGGCTGCCTCCAGCGCTTTCAAGACTTCCGGGCTGACTGACATTGTGCGCCCCTCCTAGTTTTGGGAGCAGCTTGTGGGCCGGCTCCCGCTTGACGATCGACGGATCGAGATAGCTCTTGACCGTTACCGAACGACTGCTGTGTTGTAGCGCGGCCGTGGCGTTTCCGCCGTTGGCTTCCAGGTAGCTTGCGAAGCTGATTCTCAGAGATTTAGGCGGCCGGTAAACCAACCCAGCCCGCTTGAATATCTTCCGCAACCGATTATACAGCGTGGCATTGTCGTGGGGAAACGGAAAGAGCAGCTTTCGCTCTGGGTGGCGAATTTTTCGCATGGCTTCCATGGCTTCGGGGCCAAGGGTATGCAGTTCCGCCTTGCCGGCCTTGCGGATCGAGCCTGGCGCCGACACCTCGCCCGTCTCCCAATCCACGGCATCAAGTCTGATCTTGCGCGTGGCCCCGCTCCGCTCTCCACAGTGGAACCAAAACCAGACAATGGCCTGCCACCAATCGGACCCAGGGATGCCAGCCACGGGCTGGGTGACTTTCTCGCACGCGCGAAGCAGCCGCTCGATCTCTTCCGTTTTCAAGCCGTGTGGTATGTGGTCGGGCTGTGCGATCTTCTGGACTTCGGGCCAGTGGTGGAAAATCTTTTTGCGGCAGCCCCACCGCCAGAAGCAAAGGAACTTATCCCGCCGGCCGTTGACCGTCACGGGTGCCAGTCCGCGGACATCACGTAACCACGGCAACCATGGGCCGACAGTTTCGTCGGCCATGTCGGAAGACTTGGCTTCCCGCTCCAAATACAGGTCGAATTGTTCAAACCCTATGCGATAGAGCTTGTGCGTTTGCGACCCCTTTACGATGGACCGAGACTTGTAAAAACGCTCAATCACGTCACTCAGTTGTGCGTCTATGCGAGCAATCATGCGTACCCCTTTCAAGGGGAGATTAGCTCACGTCATGTAGGCGGGCGATCCTTTTCCGTTCGCATCCGTTCGCGCTTGTTGCCCTTCGTAACGATTGTTCCGGTGGTGCCGGCCCCGCCTCCAAAAATGTCTTCGGCACTCGCAGGGACTGGCGCCGCGTAAGCGGTGGCCAGGTTCCCTGGGATGGGATGGTTTTAATACCTCGCCAGTTTTGGTCCTCTTCGGTAATTCGCTTGCCTCGCCGAGTTTCCAGTGCTGGGGATTCCGGCCATGAGGCGCAGGTTTGAGTTCAGCCTGATTCGAAGGTAGAATGGCACTCAATTCGCGTGCCTCACAGTCTTGGCCCGGTTTCTGCTCCTTTTCCACGGGTCACACGTTGTAAACACCCCAGTGTTGCTGCGTTGCCATGAATAAATCGCTTACCAAGCGTGCCATTTATTTCGCTGTGTGCTGGACGCTGTTCGGAGGAATGCCTCTCACAGTGGCCGCTCAAGCTCCTACCACCGCCGATCCACTTCCGGTTTACCCCACGATCTTTGGAAAAGAAAAACTCTTGGTCGCGGCCCGCGATGAGGCGATCAAGCTGGTGCGCCATCTCGACAAGGAAATCGGCGAGGCGGAAGCGCTGGTTGGCCCTGGCAAGATCAAGCAACTCAGCGAGACCAAGATTGAAGCCCTTCATGAACAAATTATCTTCTTGGAACGGCAGGGCTTTCAGTTTGAAGTCTGGGGAGAATTGATTGGCGCAGATATCCGGCAGCGAGTGGAAGTCTATCGCGACCGGCTGACAAAGCTGGCCGATCTGCGGACGACAGACAAAGCAATCGTTCCGAAGATTCTCAACCGGCTGAAGCGCGTGGATAGCGATTCGCAGGAGGCGCTGCGCCGCATGCCGCAAGTGGTCCAATTGCTGGATCGCAAACAACCCGAGCAGGCGCAATTGTTGTTCTGGCGTCTGACGAAAGAGGCTGAGCCAAGGACAATCTGGTACGGACGACCGAATCTTCCGCCGCGGGCGCCGTCGGCATATTCTTCGCTGGTGGTCTATCGCAATAAATGCAGTGAAGCCATGCGGGCGTTGTGGAAAGCACAGGCTCTGAAGGCCTGCGCCGATGCGATTGCGACTCTCTCTACGGACTATGGAAAACTGATCCAGCAGGCAGATCAGGTGGCTGCCGCATTGAGCAAAGCCTCCGAAGTAGACTTGGATGGCGAGAAGCTCAGCGGTCCCGCGGCCATCGAGGCACTGGGGGAGCGCTGGCGCCAGTTGGACTTGGCCACGCAGCAAGCGCGCGGCTGGGGTTGGTTGAGCGCCCGCCTGGGGGGCGGGGACACAACATCCTCGCTGGTGGTCGCTCAACGATCGCAATGCAATCATGTAGCAGCGGCTCTAGGTCGAATCATAGCCGCCGATGCCGCACGAGCTAAGCCTGAGGAAGCTGGCGAGTTGTACCGTGCCTACGTCGCCCGTCTCACGCCGCTGGTACTGCTGGTGGGGGACCAGACCGTGCTTCAGCCCGTTCGTCTTTCGCTTGGCACACTGGCGGCGCGTTCGCCCGCCCTGTTGGCCGAAGTTGGCGCCTATCACAATGCCACCGACGAGCTTCTCCGCTGGCGCGAGCGAATCACCGTCGCCACAGTCCAAAATCGGATGGGTCAGTTTCCGACGATCGATCAGATTTCGCAAGCCGTTGCCCAGCCCGTGAACAAGAACATCGGCCCCCTGTTGACCAACGGGCCGTCCAGTCTTGTCGCGCGTCACACCCATTCCGTTCCCGTGATGCTGAGCCGTATCGCACCGCTGCAAAGCAAGCAAGTCACCGCGTTTGATCTGGTAAGCATTGGCGCCAATAAGGCTCTGGCGATTGGAAACTTTCCTCAACCCGCGCGATTTTATGTCAAGGTGACCCCCGCGGCCGCCAAGTCCGCAATCACCATCCTGATGGCCGATCTATTCAGCACCGATAAGTTGCCGCCGCTGACGCTGGAGGGCCGGGCGGCACTGGAAGGGGCCCGCCAAGGCGACCTGATGGCTGCGGGAGGGCCGATCGTGAAGCTGGGATTGGTGACTTGGGGCGAACATCTCGCAAAACTGTCGGCCACTCAGCGCGGCGCTGTGCGGCTGGGGCCGATCCTTTCGGACGCCGTCTTGGAGAACGAGTTGATCATGCTTGTGCAGATCGACGCCTCTTGGATGGCAGGGCGTTACTACTTCGTGAATGTTCCACCTCCGGCGGAGAAACCCCCGGCAGAGAAGTAGACTCTGGTGATCATCCCTCCGCGCTGCGCAACTTCCACTTCTCTTCGCTGACCTGCTGGCCCATCCAATACCACATAAATTCAGTCTTCGGCGGTCGCGTCTCGTGCCGCTCCCAGCGGCCGTGCGGTTGGCCGTCGCGCATCGGGCCCTCGCTCCAACCGAGCCCTTCGTCCGCCACGCGCTGAACTTTCCGATACACGATCGCACCTCCCAACCGGCGCTGCCGGTCCAGGTAGATCGTGCTCCCCCGATCCTCCCAGCGGCGGACGTAGGTATCGCCCCAGGCATAGGCCAGGATCACCAGAGCGAGGCTACCCAGACCAACGCTCAAGACCATGGCCCGTCGCTGGCTCAAGCTGGCTACCCAGAAGACCAGCAGGCAGCCGATCGTCGCCAGGGCCAGATAATGGACGAGCGCGGCAAGGGTGGAAGGCGAATGGCGCGTGGCCAGCCAGGCGAGGGCCGCGCAAGCCAACAACAAAGGACGCCAGAGCGTTTTCAACTCGGCGACCGCGGGATGAGCAGACAACTCGGACATGGGAGGCAACCGACTCTCAGGTGGACCTGCGATTCTGGCCCCCATGAATCAGGCTGCTGAGCGGCGGTTTGATGAAATAAGCCGCCCCTGCGGCTGTATACGGAGTCTATCCCCTGCCCCGCTCAGGCGTCAACGCTCCAGAGTTAAGTTGGTGAGCACCGTCGGAGAGCGAGGCAGGGTAAAATTTGCCTCTCTACCGCTGGAATTGGCCACGGCAATTTTGCACGGGACTGGTATCATGACTGCGAAGCTGGCGTGCGGGGGACCGTACGGCGGCCAAAGGCCCATCAATCCCAACACGGCAACTCGCAAAGAGCGAAGCAGCCTGTGAGCCACCCTTCGGAGGTGTCCGCGCGTGACTACTGTAATGAGCGACGAACCACTAATCGCGGTATTCGTTGATTTTGAGAACCTGGCGCTTGGCGTGCGCGACGTCTCCAAAACCAAGTCCAGCGAGTTCCAGATCGAAATGGTACTGAAGCGGCTTCTGGAAAAAGGACGCATCGTCTACAAGCGGGCCTATTGCGATTGGAGCCACTATCGCAGCGCTACGCGTGACTTCCACAGCCAGGGTGTGGAACTGATCGACATCCCACAAACCAAGATGAGCGGCAAGAACAGCGCCGACATCCACATGGTGGTGGATGCCTTGGACCTCTGCCATGCCAAGCAGCATATCGACGTCTTCGCACTGGTCTCAGGCGACAGCGATTTTTCGCCGCTGGTGTCCAAACTCAAAGAGAACAACAAGCGGGTGATCGGCTGCGGCGTCAAGCAGTCCACGTCCGATTTGCTGGTCGCTAATTGCGACGAGTTCATCTTCTACGACGATCTGGTGCGAGCGATGGAACGGCCACGACCCGCGCGGCGTCAGGAAGCCCGCAGCACCGACGACCCCAAGAAGCAAGAATCAGTGGAACGGCTGATGGAAATCCTGCACTCGCTCGAGCAGGACTACGACGTCCTCTGGGGCTCGATGATCAAGCAGGCCATCCGCCGCGTCTATCCCAGCTTTAACGAAGGCTATTATGGCTATCGTTCGTTCTCAGAGTTGCTGGAACACGCGCAAACCCAAGGCATGGTGGAATTGGAGTTCGACGAAAGCCGGGGGAACTATAAAGTGAAGCCGAAGAAGGTTCCGGTTTAATGAGTAGGTCAGGCTATTGCCTGACGCGCTTCGCATGAAAATACCCTTGCACTCTGAACCACGGATTCCGCGGATTCTCCAGGATCAAGTCGTCAGGCAATAGCCTGACCTACGGATCCGGCCAGGAAATGAGCTCGCCATCTGCTCGATTCGCCAAAAGCTGCAATCGTTGCGGATCGGTATCCGTCCCTAGAGGTCGGACCGATCCATCCGCCAGCAAGAAAAGCACGGCCCCGCTATGGTGGCTGCCGAAACCGCCGACATGCGTTGCGGAAGGCGCAGCCGCTATCGGCGTTGAAGCACTTACCACCGACAGATCTTGACCTGCGTTGCGTAACGTCGCGCGGGTTCCGCTGAGCCAACCCAGGTCGTTGCTGTCGGGCCGTTTCTCTCCCACCAATAGCGTGTAGGCACGGCCGTCGGTGATCTGGTCGTAGCGCACTGCACTGTTGCGAAACAACAGGCCGTTGTTGTCCGCGTCGATCGGCGCCTCGCGGTCGTGATGGCTACCGGCATAGCTGCTGGCCGGCCAAGCTACGTTCCCCAGGTCGGGCGCGGAAGGACAGACGAAATCCGCCATGGAATAGCGTCGCACCTTGGCGTTACGGGGATCGTAGACGCTCATGGCATAGTCCAACTGGGCTACAGCCGCCGGCTGCTCCAAGTAGGGGAGTAATTGCGCCGTCCACGATTGATGAAAACCCACGGGCCGATTCTGGATGGGTCCGGCAGGCTCGCGCGTTCCGGCCGGCAGAGCGCCGTAGACCGACACATAATCCTCCATGGCTTGTCCGATCTTCAGCAGCCGCATGTTGCACTGCGACCGGCGAGCCGATTCACGAACCGCCGACAGCGCCGGCAGCGTCATGCCAATCAACACGCCGATAATCGCAATCACCACCAGCATTTCGACCAGCGTAAAGCCAGGGCGTGGAACTCGAATAGGAATAGATGGTGACTTCATGGTTTTTCTCCTGGGTTACGAACTGCCGCCTGGCGATCGATCGTGATCGTCCTGGCGGCCCGCACTTGTTTTCCCGCCACGCTCCCCGCTTCGGCAATGGCGGAGATCGTGAATTGCCCGGCAGGTCCTACCTGCGGCTCGACGCGGATCGTCACCTTGCCACCGTCTGGCCCACCGAGATCCGCGGCCGACAACGACCATGCTTCCCCGCGATAGTCGGCCTCGGCCAAGAGCCGCACCGCGCCACGTTCCAAGCCGGCCGTGGCCAGCCACTCGGCTTGCACCCTGGCTGTCTCGCGGTGCAAGACTTGCCGATCGGAAGTCATCAAGGCCAGGATGCCGGCTGAGACGATGGCAACGACCGCCATCACGCAGAGCATCATGACCAGCGTGATTCCTCGGCGTTGCTTGCGTGCAGGCCGTTGGAGTCCAGGCTTTAGCCTGCTTCGCACCACGCAGCCTGAAGGCTGTACTCCAACGCTGAAAGTACTCCGCACGCTCCGCGTGAGGGCAGACATCACGCGGAGCGTGATGGATACTATGGCACTACTTACCCTGGCCATCATTCCCCTCCACTTTGGTTCCTGCGATCCCCGCCCAGCGCTGATCCGCCCCCCACAACAGCTTCCAGTGTCCGCGTGCGCAGACTGCGCGGATCGGCCGCATGGGCCGGATACTCGATCGACAACGTGGCAATGGCTCCCTGCTGCTTGGGCCACAACCAGCGCACACGCGAACCTTCCGGCAGCCGGTACTCATCGCGCCCCGCCAAATGGCCGTCGTCATCCACATTGCGCAGTAGAGTCGCACCATCCAAGCGATACGAAATGACCATGCCGGCCGGGTTGCGGAGCGACAATCGAGTTCCATTCTCTTCGATCTCGCCTTGGGTGGCGGCCCGCACGTCCGTGCGCCATTGCTGCTGAAGCATCAGGAGCGAACGATGCACATCATGCTCGGCCCTTCGCGCCGCGCGAAGGTTCAGCAACGAAACCGTCAGCGTTCCCGCCCCCCAGAGGAGCGTGCCGCTGACGGCGATCACCACCAGCATTTCCAGGAGAGAAAATCCGCGGCGTGCCTTGGGGACCACGGGTGACGCGGGTATCCGGGGTGCCATGCCCACGTTTGCCGAAGGAGTGGGAATACTTTCCGCTGCAAGTACCGGATGAATTGCGAGTATACCATTCTCGTGGGCATGGTTCGCAGGCGGAGTGTTCTGGTAGACCCCATGCCCATGCGAAGAGGATGCTTGCGATTTCCGCGAGTTCGGATTTTTAACATTCACCGACGCCAACTCGGGCATGAGCATGGCACCCTTGGCACTCGATAACATGGTACCCGGGGAAACGGGGATACTCCCCTCGCTTGCGCGTCGGGCTAGCGTGGATATACTTGTTCTCATGGCTGGCCTCCCGCAGGCATTCGATAGCGCCAAGTGGTCAGCCGAACGACCGGAGCGGGGCGTCCATCATTGGTCCAGCGAATCTCCACATCGATCTTCCGGCTCACGGGTTCCGCCGCCACGTCTTCGATTTTGGTCACCATCGTGGCCGTCGGGCCAAGCACCTCGCGGGCTGAGGGGGACAATGCCTCGGCCGCGGCTCGTTGGGGCGTTAAGTCGTCCCACGGCGCAGCACTAAGCCGTTCCAGGCAATTGGACGCTTCGGTCAGCGCCCAGTTGTGCCGCTCCGCCGCGCGGCGTCCGTGCTGAGTCATGGCGAAAACACCGGCGACCACGGCCATCAGCCCCAGCAGCACGCCGCAGGCGGCCGCCACTTCGATGATCGCCATTCCACGTTTAGGTCGGGTCTTCATGCGATTGAGTTGATCAGGGAGATGAGAGGGATGAACAGGGCAATAACAATCACACCGATGGTCAGTCCGAGACCGACCAGGACCAGCGGAAACACGATTTGGCCGGCGGTTTGCGCCCATTGCAATGTTCGTCGTCTGGCCGCTGCAGCCAATTCGCGCATGGCCCAGCCCAAATTGCCTTGCTGCTGGGCCGCGCGCAGTGCCCCGACGTCGTCGGCTCGCAAGATCGCAGCAGTATGGAGAGCATCGAGCCAATTGGTCCCTTGAACCATCAAAAAGTGAGCATGGGCGAGACGCTGGCGAACCAGACGGCGGGGATAGATCGCAGCCAGCAGGGCCGTGGCTGGTTCCAGCGGTCGCCCGTTGTCGGCGGCCAATGCCAGCGCCTCCAAGACGCAGGCACGGTGAAGCGGCATGCCGAGCCTTCCTGTACGCGACAGATCCGCTCGCGAATGCCCCACAAATCGCCACGCGGCATAGAGTCCCAGAAACGGCAGGGCAGGGATGATGAGTAGCAACGGCGCCAGCAAAAAGCCGTAATCGATAAAGAGACTCGCAACCGTAATCACTACCCGCGTCAGGATCGGTAAATCGATCTTGAAATCACGGAAGATTTTTTCGAAGCTCGGGACGATCCAGATCATCGCACACGTAACGATGAAAACCATTACCATGACAACCACGGTCAGATAAAAACACCGCGCAACAAACGCCTTCCAGAGCGGATTATTGTTTTGTTCAATTTTGGCGATGGTCTGCAGCGCGCCATTCAAGTCGTCAACTTCTCGACCCATCCGCACCAGAACACCTGCGGTATCGCCTAGGGGGTCGCCCGCCTGTTCCAGTGCAAGGTCCAACGGGATGCCCTGCTCCAGTGACTCTGCCAGGGAGACGCCTGCCCCCCCGGTCCAGCCCACCGCTTCACGTCCGAACATCTCCAGCGCGGGCGCAAGAGGAAGACGCCGTTGGATTGCGGTGGCGATCGTGCGCAAGAGCATCTCTCGCTGGCCTCGTCGCTGTTGTTCCACCAGCATGGCTGCGATCAACCCGGCCCCAGCCAGCGTCCAGAACCCGAAGAACCCGAAACCGAGGGCGACAAATTGCACGAAAAAGGCCAGCAAGAGGAGCGTCCAGCCCGCGGCCTGCATCGCTGCGTATCGCTTCCCCCGCGCAGGACGCCGTGTCCAATAGCAAACCAGCCGTGGCAAAACCAGGCAAGCCAGTGCGCACAGCGTGATGATCACGGTCACCGCGGCGCCTGCGATGAGTCCATCGTAAGACTGAGACGGAAACATGGAGAGTGGTTCCTGCGGTCTCCACCGCACTTGGTTAGGTCAATGCGTTAATCAAACTGATCATGTTCTTCAGGGGCAAAAAAATCGCCATCATCACCATTCCGATGACGGTCCCAATGATGAGCAGCAACAGCGGCGGGATCGCGATCTTTAAGAGCGCTGCCTGCACCTGATCCCGGCTAGCATACATTTCGGCCGCGATATCAAGCGTTTCGGCTAAATTCCCCTGCCTTTCTCCAAAAGTGACCATCGGAGCCAGCGCAGATAAGAGCGAGGAAGAGTCCACCTCCAGCGACTCTCCCAGCCGCGATCCACCTGCGACGCTGCCTGCCAGACTCAGACAGGCAACCGCGCACGATGCATCACCCACGCCCTGCGCCGTGAAGCGGAGCGCGTCCGGCAGCGGCAGTCCGTAGCGCACAAACATTCCCAGCAGTTCCGCAAACTCGCGCACTGCGTGATAGCGAAACAGGGGGCCGATCAGCGGAATCTCGCGCCTCAACACATGCGCCAAACGCCGTCCCCCGATCGGCCAAGTAACGGCCAAGAGCAAGGCAAAGGCCGCGAGGAATGCCATGATGCTCGCCATGCCGGGGCCGAGGAGCCATGTGAAGCCAAAGACCCACGTAGGCGTGGGCGGATCGAGCTTGAATTCTTTATTGAAGTCCTGCGCCATCAAAAGTGCTGGGTAAACCACCTGCCAGTTCAGCATGGCCACCCCAAAAATCAGTACGAAAAGCAGCGCTGGATAAGTCAGCAGCGCCCAGAGTTCGCGATTCAAGGCGTGCCGGCGGCGCATCAGGGCGGCATAGCCCTCCATGACCTCGACCAGACGGCCGCTCTTAGCACCGGCGAGCATCAACACGCGCAGATCGTTTGGCACCCCGCTGTGAACTTCCGTCAGTACCTCGACCAGTGGACGGCCGAGCGAAGTCTCTTGGGCCAACCGCATCAGCGATCTGGATGCCTGCCCTGGCCGCAGTTCCTCGGCCAATGCCCGCAACCCTTCCGGCAGAGGCAATTGTTGAGTGATTGCTTCTCCCAAATAGAGATCGACGACGGTCGCATGTTCGCCGGAGGGAACCGTCATTGCATGGCCTCCTTGGTGAGGTACCAGACGATTCGCATCCAGGGCCAGGCAATCATCGCTACGATGACGGCCACCGTCGTCCCCCCTAATGCAAGCGTCAGGATGCTCGGTAAGAAAGTACGCAACCAATAGGAACGCTCGCTCGCGCCGCGACGATAATGCTCGGCCACAGCACGAAGATTGGCCGCCAGCGGGGTTCGCCATTGCGGGGCCGAAAACGCGATCCGTACCAGCGGAGGAAGTCCTTCGAGCTCCACCGCGGCGTCGGTCACCATGCCGCCCCGCTCAATCTCAGCCGCCAGAGCGTTGGCTGCGGTGACAAGCCGCTTGTCTCCGCCGGCTGCGCTGGCCAATCGCAACGCTTCGCCGAGCGGTACGTCATGCTCCACCATCAAGGCCATCAAATCGCTGAAAGCCGACCAACGGGCATCCCGCAGCATCTGTCGCGCCGGCCGCAACCAGAGCACGGTCCAAGCTCCCCGCCCCGAGAGAATCTCTCCCTGCGCGGAACGATACCACCACCAGAAAGCGAGGACGGCCAGTGCCACCGGCGGCACGAGCCACCAGATGCCCTGCCGGCGGCCAAGCCAGACCACGAAGTTCATCCAACTTGGAGGCACAAGTTGGAAATCCGTGAGAATCATTGCCAGGCTGGGGATTACCCATACCGCGAGGAATGCTAGCGCACCGTAAGCGACCAACGCCACCGTCATGGGATAGGCCATTGCGGACATCACGCTCTGTCGCAAATCGGCCAGACTGCGGGCCGTGGCTGTCAGGCCAGCCAGCGCCGCCGACATCCGCCCGGTTCGTGCGCCAGCGGCTACCAGCGCAGTGAACACTGGCGGGAAGGCATTCGCATCGCTGCGCAACGCCCCCTCCAGGCTCTCTCCCGAACTGAGCCGTTCCGATAGATCGCCCACGGCCCGTGACAACCGCCACGGTAAATCTCCCGCTCGCCGCCCCAGCGCCGTCTCCAACGGGACGCCCGCGCGAATCAGAGCGGCAATCTCTTCGCAGAGCGCGGACAAATCATCTAGCGAAAGACGGGGGGATGCTGTTTGCATGGTGGTTACATTTGTTTTGGTGGTGGTTCCGCCGCCCCAGAACCCAGCACCCGGCGCACTTCGGCCGGGCTCGTTTGGCCCGCCTGAACAGCCTCGATCGCGCGTTGCCAGAGGCTCGTCATGCCTTCTTGCAACGCGCGGCGCTCGATCGTGGCCGCGTCGCGTCGTTTGAGCACGGCCCGGCCAACGGCGCCCTGGAGCGTGAGCATCTCGGCAATCACCAATCGGCCTCGATAGCCCGTTCCGCCACATTCAGGACAACCTGTTGGTACGTGGAACTCGGAAACGGCCAAACCCAGCCGGTCGGCCGGGTCGAGGCTTGCACGACGGCACTCGCACAGACGTCGCAGCAGTCGTTGGCATACGACCGCCAACAGCGCGCTGCGGAGCAGATAGGGTTCGATGGCCATGTCGGTCAGCCGGCTGACGGCCGCCGCCGCGCTGCCGGCGTGAAACGAGCTGAGCAGCAATTGTCCTGTCAGCGCGGCCTGAAAGGCCACCTCGGCTGTCGTGCGATCGCGAATTTCTCCAACTAGCAACACTTCCGGATCCTGCCGCATCAGCGAACGCAGACCTGTGGCAAAGTCGAAGCCGGCCGCCGGCTGAATCGGCGCCTGCGCCGTTCCTTCCACGACCGATTCGACGGGGTCTTCCAACGTCACAATGCTCCGCTGGCCGCCCCGGGCGACGATCTCGCGCAGGCAGGCATAAAGCGTCGTCGTCTTGCCGCTACCCGCGGGACCGCAGACCAAAATGGCCCCCGAGGTCTCGCCGAGCAGCCCTTGCAAACGGTCAAAAATTTCCGGCGGCAATTCCAGTTCGGCCAAACGCTCCAACCGACCGCGGGCCGCGAACAGCCGCACCACCGCGCGCGCTCCGTAGAGCGTGGGAAACGTGCTCACGCGCATTTCCGTGTT
>JAIOPX010000099.1 GCA_021413705.1 Planctomycetota bacterium
GGCAGGTGAAGTGCCCCGAGTGCCAGACCATTCTGATGGTCCCCGCAGCCGATGGACGCGCCAGTGGTTCAGGTGGATTTGATGGCCAACCCGCCGCCGACGGCCGGATGAGCAGCGCCCCGCCTCCTCCGCAAACCGGACAAGCTTTTGGCCCAACGTCGCCTCCGGTCGCTCCTCCTACCCGTTCGCCAACGCTCAGCCCGGCGCCGTCTTCGGTGTCCTCCGCTGGAATTGGCATGTCTGGTTTCGGGGCGGCGCCTCCGGGCAATTTTGCTCCGCAGAGCACATTCGAACCCCCCAGCGTGGAACCCCCGCGGCCTGCTTCGGCTAATGCCGTGCGGATTCGTGAGTTGTTCGATCGCATCACTGCCCAGGTGCGCAAGTTGTATGTCGGCCAAGACGACTTGGTCACCGGCTCCCTGGTGGCTTTGTTCTCCGGCGGACACGTGTTGATTGAAAGCGTGCCAGGCCTGGGCAAGACGCTCTTCGTCCGCACGCTGGGACGCGTGCTGGGTTGCCACTTCGGCCGCATCCAATTCACCGCCGACCTGATGCCGTCGGACATCACCGGCGCTCCGATCTTCGACATGAAGACGCAGGAGTTCACGTTCCGCCCCGGCCCGGTGTTCACGCAGTTCCTCCTGGCTGATGAAATCAACCGCTCGCCGGCCAAGACGCACGCCGCACTATTGGAGATCATGCAGGAATATCGGGTGACGGTGGATCGAGTGAGCCACAAGATCGAGCGGCCCTTTTTGGTGCTGGCCACGCAGAACCCCATCGAGTCTGAAGGAACCTACAACCTGCCGGAAGCCCAGCTCGACCGTTTCATGCTCAAGATCGTGGCCGATTACCCTGCCGCCGACGAAGAGGCCAACATCCTCCGGATGCACAGCAAACAGATTGACCTCGATCACCGGTTGCAGACGGAAGTGGAAACGGTCACCGGCCCGGCCGAGATCATGGAAATCACCAGCCTTTGTGCCGAAGTGCTGGTGGATGACCGGTTGCTGAACTACATCAACGCGCTGGTACGAAAAACCCGGGAGTGGCCGCAATTCTATATGGGCGCCTCGCCGCGAGCCGGCCTGGCCCTGGTGCAGGGAGCCCGCACGCTGGCCGCCTTCCGGGGCCGTGACTACACGGTGCCGGACGACGTAGTGGAGATCGCTCTGCCGGCGCTGCGCCACCGCGTGATGCTCACCGCCGAGGCGGAAGTGGAAGGGCACAACGTCGATCAATTGCTGAAGGATTTAGTCCGGAGCGTGGAAGTTCCACGCATTTAGGGGAGAGGCTGGAGACTGTAGGCTAGAGGATGCGCCAGGGTGCCTGGGGCAAGCGAGGCGCCGGCCCAGAGAAGGTGACACATGAGCGGCGGCGTTTTGTTATTGCTGGTGATCGGCATCACGCTGGCTCCGTTGGCGGCCTTGGCGCGGTGGCTGCGCATCTATCCGCATCGGCCGCTGTTGTACCTGCTCTTGATCCCGGCCGGGCTTTCCGCGGCGCTGATTGTTTTGCCCGAGTCGCTGATTGTGGACGGTTTGTTCGTCCTGGGTGCGGTCGAAGCGGCGCTGGTGCTGCTATTGCTGATCGACGTGTTGACGCTCCCCCGGGCGGGGCAGTTCGACGCCCAGCGGACGACGCAGCGGATTGCTTCGCTGGTCAAGCCACATCAAGTGACACTGACAATCAGCAACCGGGCCAATCGACCCTGGACGGTGTGGATCAAGGACGACGTCGATTCGCTGCTGCGTCCGATGCCGGAAGATTTTATCGTGGCGCTGATGCCGCAAAGCCGTTCGACGCTGCGCTATCAACTTCGCCCCTCGCGGCGGGGGTCGTTCACACTGTCCGCCATCCATCTCCAGGTACGCAGCCGGCTGGGTTTTTGGCGGCGGATGTTCTCTTATCCCGCTGCTTCGACCATTCACGTCTATCCCGACATGAAGCAATTATCGGAATATGCGGTGCTGGCGCGGACCAATCGGCTGAGCCAGATCGGCGTGCGCCGCACGCGCAAGATCGGCCAGGACCATGAGTTCGAGCGGCTCCGCGATTTCACGCTCGACGACAACTATAAGCACATCGATTGGCGGAGCACGGCCCGGCGGAGCAAGCTCACGGTGCGCGATTTTCAAGCCAGCCAGAGCCAGCGAATCGTGTTTCTCATCGACTCCGGACGAATGATGACCAACGAGGTGAATGGCTTGAGCCTGCTGGACCACGCCTTCAACGCGGCGCTGATGCTCAGCTATGTGGCGCTGCGGCAGGGGGACTCGGTCGGCCTGTTGAGTTTTTCCGACACGGTTCACGACTATGTCCCGCCGCGCGGCGGCATGAGCCAGATGAATCGCCTGCTGCACGGGGCTTTTGACCGCTTTCCGCGGATCGTCGAATCGCGCTACGATCTGGCCTTCCGCTATCTCAACTCGCACTGCCGCAAGCGGGCCTTGATCGTGCTGGTGACCAACGTGATCGACGAAGTCAACGCCAACCAGATCGAACGGCAGTTGGCCGCGCTCACCGGCCAGCACCTGCCGCTAGGCGTGTTGCTCCGCGATCATCACCTCTGCGACGCGGCCGACGTACATCAACCCCGCGGCCCCGCCCTGTACCGCGCCGCCGCCGCCGCCGACATTTTGCTCTGGCGCTGCCAGGTGCTGCGTGACCTGAAGACCCGCGGCGTGCTGACGCTCGACGTGTTCCCCGAAGATCTGACGGCGCCGCTGGTGAACCAGTATCTAAAGATCAAGGCGCGGCATTTGTTATGAACTAGAACTCCAATTCAATCCGCTCCAGCCGCTCGCGCATCTCCGTCATCAAGGCATCTTCCGCGGCTTCATCGGCCGCTTCATACGTCACGCTCAGTCGCAGAAACGCCCCGGCGTCGTCCCAGGGGACGGTGCAAATCGACTGCTCGGTGATTAGATATTGGCTGGCGTCTTCGGCCGTCTCGAACCGGCGCCCGCCGCGCAAGCCGCGCGGGGACTTCGTGTACAGAAAATAAGTGCCGCCGGGCATCTGGCAATCGAAGCCGGCCGCGCGGAGCGTCGTCACCAACTTCGTCAGACGGCGACGATATTTCTCCCGGATGCGGCGCGGAATGTCGTCGTCGTCCAATGCTGCCGCTGCCGCTTTTTGGGTGGCGATGAACTGCCCGGAGTCGGTGTTGTCCTTGACGTCGGCAAACGCTCGCACCAGCCGTTCGTGGCCGCAGACCCAGCCCATGCGCCAGCCGATCATGTCAAAACCCTTGGACATCGAGTGAATTTCGACACCCACGTCGCGGGCTCCCGGCACGCTGAGGAAACTCAACGGCGCACTGTCATAGCTGAGCATGATGTGGGCCGCATCCTGCACCACCACGATCTTGTGCTCCTTGGCGAACGCGATCACGCGCTCATAGAACTCGCGCGTGGCCGTGCGCCCCGTGGGACTATTGGGATAACAGAGCACCAGGAGCTTGGCCGCTTTGCGAATGTCGGCCGGGATCCCATCGAGGTCGGGCAGAAAACCATGCTCCGCCGTCAGAGGCAGGCGATAGACGCTGCCGCCGTAGTAGCGCGTATGCGTGCCGGCAACCGGATAACCGGGTACGGTCATCAGCGTCACGTCGCCAGGGTTAATCAGCGTGGCTGGCATCATGGCTAGCGCCGGCTTCGAGCCGATCGAGTGGTTCACCTCCGTGGCCGGGTCCAACTGCACGCCAAAATTGCGACGCATGAAGTTGGCGGCAGCTTGCTTGAATTCGATGATCCCGTTGTCCGCGTAGCCCCGGTTCTCGGGCTTGTTGATTTCCCGGGCCATCACCTGCCGGACACTCTCGGGAGCCATCGAGTCGTTTTCGCCGATGCCAAAGTCCAACAACTGCCGTTCGGGATGGTCCGCCAGCGCTTTCCGCTTGGCCCGCTTGATCTTCTCGAACTTATAGATCTCCGTACCCTTGCCATATTGCGCGCCGCCGATCCGCTCGGCAAACAGGGATTGGAAATAGGGATCGCTGGAGTCGGTCATGGTTGCTCGCAAAGGAAAGTGGTGGGATAGCTGCGTGATCAATCAGGGTGGCCGAGGCGAAGCTCCTGTTTCGGGGTATTTTGTGAACCTCCAAATTACCTCACATTGACAGTCGAGAGAAGTGCCGACACCCCTGCGATGGCGTCGTGCCGTGCTGTGATATACTGACCATATCATGGCTCAAGTCCAGGAAAACCAACCCCGCCCGCCCATCGTCCCTCAGCGGAAACGCATCGTCTCGCTATTGCCCGCCGCTACAGAAATTATCTGCTTCCTCGGGCTAGAAGACCGGCTCGTCGGCGTCAGCCATCAGTGTGGGAATGCGACCACACTGGCCGGCAAGCCCCGAGTGACATTCTCGTCCCTGTCAGCCACGGCGGGAAGCGAACAGATCGACGCGGAAGTACGCTCGCTCATGGCGCGAGGGGAGCCGCTCTACGGAATCAACGAAGAGGTATTGGCGACTCTGATGCCCGAGTTGATCGTCACGCAAGCTCAATGCGATGTGTGTGCGGTGCGCTACGAAGACGTTCTGGCCGCCGCGCGTCGAATCGCACCCGACGGCTCGATCGAAGTCGTGTCGCTCAAGCCCTCGACGCTGGAGGATATATTGCAGGATATCCTGCGTGTCGGCCGTTCGGCAGGAGTTGAAGACATAGCCGCCGAACGCGTGGCCGGCTTGCGGCAAAGAATCGCTGTCGTGCGCAACGCCGCTCAGGCTGTGCCGGCCAGCCAGCGCCCCCGGGTGGCCGTGATCGAATGGGCTTTCCCGCTGATGATCGCCGCCAACTGGACACCTGAGTTAGTGGAAATGGCGGGGGCCGAATATGGATTGGCCCAAGCAGGCAACTACAGCACGGGCGTCCTCTGGGAAGAACTGCGAGGCTATGATCCGCAAGCACTGTTGGTGTCCATTTGCGGATTCGATTTGCCGCGGACGTTGGTTGAAATAGAGGTACTGCGACGCATGCCAGGTTGGGACTCGCTCAATGCCGTTTGCGAAGGCCGTGTCTGGGCGCTGGATGGTGATGTACACTTGAACTGTCCCAGCCCTGGTGTGGTGGATACTCTGGAATTGCTGGGGCATTTGCTCCATCCAGAGCGGATGCCGGCGCCAGAGTTGATACGTTCAAATACCTGGCATCGATTATAGGTCTGAAAAAACACGCGGAGCCGACCACTTCGTGGTGCCCGCCCGCCACTCAACAGCATGATTCCATCATTACCAAAGGCACCGATCGCGGTACTGCTCAGCGGAGGCATTGACAGCGCCGTCTTGCTGGGTGACCTGCTTTCGCAAGGCGGCGGCGTCCATCCGCTGTTCGTCCGCTGTGGGCTCCGCTGGGAGCAGGATGAGTTGACCAGTATCAAAAGATTACTCTCGGAGATGGCGGCCCCGAACTTGCATCCGCTGGTGGTCCTTAATGCACCGGTGGGGGATCTCTATGGTCAACACTGGAGCATCGCCGGCGGCGGCGTGCCAGACGAAGCGACCGATGATGACGCGGTCTATCTGCCCGGGCGGAATGTGCTGCTGCTGACGAAGTCGATGCTCTGGTGCCATCTCCACGACGTGCCGGCCGTGGCTCTCGCGGTCCTGCGCGGCAATCCGTTTGCCGACAGCACGCCGGAGTTTGTCACCAGTCTCCAAGCCGCGGTCAACCAGGGGATCCATGGCCAAGTCTCGGTTCAACGTCCTTATGCGACGCTCTCCAAGGGAGATGTTCTCGCCCGGGCCAACGGCGTGCCATTGGCCCTGACGCACTCCTGTCTTCGCTCGGTCGGCGGTCTTCACTGCGGCCGGTGCAACAAGTGTGCAGAGCGTCAAAAAGCGTTTGCCGCCGCCAGGCGTATCGACCCGACGGAATATGCGAAGGGTGGCACTGCTATTTAATCGCGTCTTTGGCCGCGGCGATCGTGGTGTCGATGTCCGCCTCGCTGTGAGCAGACGAAACGAAAAGTGCCTCGAACTGGCTACAAGGCAGATAAATGCCTCGCTCGAGCATCGCGCGGAAATAGCGTCCGTAGGCGGCCCGATCGCAGCGGTCGGCGACGCTCCAATCCGTCACCGGATCCGGATTGAAGAACAGGGTCATCATACTCCCCATGCGGGCCACGCTATGCGGAACCCCGGCTTGTGCGGCGGCCCGTGTCAGGCCGTCGGCCAGGCGCTTGCTGAGAGTCTCCAATCGCTCGTAGGGGGGCTCATCGCGCAGTAGTTTCAACATGGCAATTCCAGCCGCGGTGGCCAGAGGATTGCCGCTGAGCGTGCCGGCCTGAAACACCTTGCCGGCCGGCAGGATGTGATCCATGATCTCCGCCCGGCCGCCATAGGCGCCCACCGGCAGTCCGCCGCCGACGATCTTGCCGAGCGTCGTTAGATGGGGCGTTATGCCAAACAGCGACTGCGCGCCGCCGTACGCCACACGGAAGCCGGTCATCACTTCGTCAAAGATCAAGAGCGCGCCGTGTCGAGCCGTCTCGCTGCGCAGCGCCGCGAGAAACTCTCGGGTGGGTAAGACGCATCCCATATTGCCTACGACCGGCTCAACAATCACGCCGGCGATCTGCGCTCCGTGTCGGCTGATCGTCTCGGCTAGTGCGGCCGAATCGTTGTACTCCAGCACGAGCGTGTCGGCGGAGGTGCCGATCGTTACGCCGGGAGAGTCGGGTGTGGCGTGCGTGGCGGCCGAGCTTCCTGCCGCCACCAGCAGGCTATCGACATGTCCGTGGTAGCAGCCGGCGAACTTGATAATCTTGGGCCGCCCGGTGAAGCCGCGCGCCAGCCGGATGGCGCTCATCGTGGCTTCGGTACCGGAGTTGACCAGCCGCACTTTCTCGATTGACGGTACGGCGGCGATGATCAGCTCGGCCAGTTCGCTCTCGGCCACGGTGGGGGCGCCAAAACTGGTGCCGCGCCGCGCCGCCGATTCCACGGCCGCCGTCACCGCGGGGTGCGCATGCCCCAGGATCATCGGCCCCCAGGAGCCGATGTAGTCGATGTAGCGATTCCCGTCGATGTCGCGCAGTCTGGCCCCCTCCGCCGACGCGATGAACACCGGCTCGCAGCCCACAGCGCCAAATGCCCGCGCAGGGCTATTCACGCCGCCGGGCATGAGCCGCTTGGCCCGTTCGAATTCCTGATGGCTGCGCTGATGTGACATGATGGGCTGGTGCGACATGATGGCACCAGTCTGCCGCTCATGGGAGCACCCTGTCAAGCTGCTAGACGCTCTACCCTTGGCACTGCCCCTTGGCGGACCTAGAATCAAGCGTTTCCTCTTTGTTTCCGCGTCAGGCAACCGTAATGGCCAAAGCGACTTACAAGGATGCCGGCGTCGATCTGGAGGTATATGCCCAGAGCATGGCCCGGCTGCCAGCGCTATTGAAGCGCACCTACTCTCCCCGCGTCATGGGGCGGGAGGGGGGCTTCGCGGGAATGTTCCAGCTCGACTTCGGCAGCTCCCTGTTCGCGCGGCGCTATGAAGACCCCGTGCTGGTCTCCTGCACCGATGGCGTGGGCACGAAGCTCAAAGTCGCCCAGCAGACAGGCATCCACCACACTGTGGGGATCGATCTGGTGGCGATGAGCATCAACGACGCGCTCTGCTGCGGCGCAGAGCCGCTGTTCTTCCTCGATTACGTGGCCATGTCGCACGACGATCCAGAATTGCTGGAGCAACTCGTGCAGGGTATTTCCGACGGCTGCGTGCAAGCCGACTGCGCGCTGCTCGGCGGAGAGACGGCCATCATGCCCGATCTCTATGCTCGGGGGGACTATGATCTGGCCGGTTTCTGCGTCGGCGTCGTGGAGCGCAAGCGAGTGCTCGACGGCCAGGCGATGGCCGCCGGCGATATCGTGCTAGGGGTGGCCTCCAGCGGGTTGCATTCCAACGGCTACAGTCTTGCCCGCAGAGTGGTGTTCGACATTGCGGGCCTGTCGGTCGATGACCAGGTGGAAGAGCTGGGCGCCACGGTCGGCGAGGCGTTGCTGACGCCTACTCGCATCTACGCCAAGCCGGTGCGGAGCATTTTGGCGCACTACAAGAAAAAGAGCGTAGTGCATGGCATCGCCCACATCACGGGTGGCGGCCTCTGCGAAAACCTGGAGCGCATCGTGCCGGAAGGAATCCGGCTGCGACTTCAGCGCCGCTGGACCGTGCCGCCGATCTTCCCCTGGATCCAACGGCTGGGTGAAATCGACGACAGCGAAATGGACCGGGTGTTTAACATGGGGATTGGGCTGGTGCTGGTGGTCAGCCCGTTTTATGCCGAGAGCATCCGACATCAGCTCGCCGACCTGGGCCTGGAAAGCTGGCAGCTTGGCGAGGCCATTGCTGGTACACTGGGTGTGGAACTTGCATCATGAAAATGGTCATCGCCGTCATTCAGCCGACGAAACTCGAGGCAGTGCGCGAGGCGCTGCAGCGGTGCGGAGTGGAGCGAATGACGGTGTGCGATGCCCAGGGTTATGGCCAGCAGCGCGGCCAGACCCCCAACTTTCGCGGCCACGAGTATACGACGAAGTTCCTTCGCAAGATCGAACTGGAAATCGTGGTCAACGATGATTTCCTGGAGCGAACGATCGACACGATCAGCAGCGTGGCGCGCACGGGACCGGAAGGCTCGATTGGGGACGGCAAGATTTTTGTCGTGCCGGTGAACGATGCGATCCGTCTGGACGACAGCGTTCGCGGACCAAGTGCGGTTTAAGCCAGCATTCAAGCAGTGCCATGACCGTCATCCTAGTCTCCAACGATCTGATGGCCGCCTCGAATATCCGCGGCGCAGCTCAAGCGCTGCAGATTACGCTGACCGTCACGGGCAATATCGACGCCGTCTTAAGCCAATGCAACGAGGGAAGTGTGGACCTGGTGATCCTCGATCTCTCGACGCCCGGCCTAGACCCCGAAGCTGTGCTGCCGAGGTTGCGCAGCGCCGAGCGGCCGCCCGGCGCTGTTGTCGCCTTCGGGCCCCATGTGCATCAGCAACGGCTTGAGAAGGCCACGGAGGCCGGCTGCGACGAAGTGCTCACCCGCGGCCAGATGCATGCTCAAGCGGAGGCAGTGCTCAGCCGCTATGCGGGGGGGCGCTAGGGCAAGTCTTCAGTGTGGGCTTGCCACAGACTATCATATCCTTATGCCAGATAGCCTGACGCTCCTTGATGCCGTGACCCTGATCCGCCAGCGCAAGGCCGACGACGTGTCGGCCGAAGAGTTGGCCGGGTTGCGGGCCTGTTTCCTGTCCAATCCCCTCCTGGCTTCGATGGCTGGAGGCGCTGAAGCCATCGAGCGATACATCGCGGAGGTGGAAGCGTCGCTCCAACGCCAAGCTGCGGCCGCTGCCACAGCCTCGACCGCCGCGCCACCGGGCGTCAGCGAAGCGAAGCCGCGCAACTTTCGGCGAATCGCGGAACTCTCACTGTACACAACCCTCGTGCTGGCGGCTGCGATGGGGCTGTATCTGTTTATCCCGCAGGATACCCCACCGACCGCTCCCGCTAAAACCGCGGCAGTGGTCGATCCCAAGTCGACGGCCAAGTTGAGCCCGAAAGACAATTCAAATTCGAACGCGGGCAGCAAGCCTGCCAAACCAGACGCGCCCGCCAAACCCGCGGACAAGAAAAAAGACAACGGACCATCCTCGCCAGACAACGAACCTAATGACGCTCCGAAGCCAGCAGCCGAATTGGACGGCCCGAACTTCTGGCGTGGGTGGAGGATGACCCTGGCACCCGATGTCAAAGTAGAAAAGAAAACCGAATGGGACCGGACCGACCCTAGCAACCCAGAGCCTGCCAGCGCGCTGCTGGTGCGTAGCGGGCCGCTAACACTTACGCGAGATCTGATTGTCGAACCCGACATCCGTTGGCTGATGGTCCACGTTCGCCCCAACACGGTCGCCGCTCAGCCGGGTCAGATCGTCGTCGCCATTGATGGCAAAGAAGCTGCCAACGCGGGCATCGGCACGGGCCAGAGCGATTGGCCGTTGTATGTGGCGCTGAGCGACTCGCAAGGCACTCAGCGCAAAATCGAGATCACTTTCGCCCCCAGCCATCCCAAACAGGAAATCACCTTTTGGAATGTGCAGTTGGTACCCAGCCAAAAGCGCAAACCTCAACCGGAGAGTCCGTTGATTGCCGCCTTGCGCTCGGGCGATGCCGCTGCGCGTGTTCAGGGGGCCACAGCGGCCGGCAACGTTGTCGATCCGTATGTGACGCATGCTTTGGTTGCGGCCCTGAAGGATCCCCAGCGCGAGGTCCGCAAGGCGGCCGCGGCGTCGTTGGCGAAGTACAACGACGGAGCCTCTCGCTTCGTGGCCGAAGCCCTGGTGGCGGCCCTCAGCGATTCCGATCAGGAGGTGCGCAAGACGGCCGCCACTTCGCTCATGGCGTTTAGCGCCGGCCCGAATCCCGTGGGCGCCGCCGGACTGACGGGCGCCATCAACGATCGCGATCCTGAAGTGCGCAAAACGGCCGCCTCGGCCATGATGTCGTATCAGGCGGAGACTACTTGGGAAGTTTTGCGCAAAGCTCTGCTGGAGCATCCCGACTTCGACTTGCGATTGCAGATTGCCCAGCAGTTGACCGGACAAAAAGACCTCAAGACGGTGGCCGCGCTCAGCGAGTTGCTTAGCAGCCCGGACGATCGGCTGCGGTTGGCGGCAGTCAACGCGCTGGGCCAGGTACCCAATCCTGCGACCACAGCCCGCCTGGTTCAGGCCCTCAATGACCCAGAGCCGAGCGTGCGGCGTGCGGCTGCGGCGGCGCTAGTACAGCGCATCGACCCCACGGCTGAAGCGGCGCTATTGGCCGCGGCGACCTCTCATCCTGACGGGCTGATCCGGCGCACTGTGCTGACCTCCTTGCGCAATCGTGCCTCCGCCTTGCCGTTGCCCGCCATCCAAGAAGCGCTCAAAAGCCCGGACGATCAATTGCGGGGGCTTATTCCGTGGACGCTGCTGAATGTAGCTGATCCCCAATCGTTCGTCCTGCTGGGCCAATTGCTCAATGACGCAGATCCTCAAGTGCGCAATCAGGCGGCGGAAGTATTGATCCGCAAGCGAGGCGAGCAGGCTGACGAAATCTTGCTCAAGGCGATTCTGACGCACCCTGACACGACGGTGCGTTCGATAGCGCTCACCCGTTTCTTCACGCTCAGTCCCTACACGCCTCGGGCGATTGATGCAATCCGCGAATCGATCAAAAGTCCTGTGGCGAGTCTGCGCTACAATTCCCTGGTGGCTTTGGATGGGATCCGCCGCAGCATGATCGAGCGCGCGAAGCAAACCGGTCGAAGCACCCAAGTTGCTGAAGTGCAGAAGGCGCTGGCCGCTTCGCCGGGTCCAGAAATCCTGGCCATGGTGAAATCGCTCCTCGACGATCCAGATCCCTTGGTCAGGGAGGGGGCTGCCAACTCCATGATGAATGACGCCACCCAGGCTGCCAGTCCGATTGTTTTTGAGGTCATGGCCAAGAGCCAGGATGTGCTGTATCGTCGCCGAGCCGCCACTCGCTTTGCCAACTCGGAGTTGATCGTTCCGACGGCCGAATACAAAGAGCCGTTGCTGGCGCTGTTGAAGGATCCGGACCCTGAAACGCGCCGCTGGGCGCTCAAATCGCTCTCCCGCCTGCCGTCCCCGGAAACCAAAGCGATTCTGGAACAACATGTCGACGACCCCAGCTTCATGGTGCGGGAGATCGCGGCGGTCGCACTCGGCAAGAACCCAGCCACCGTAAGTGACGCCGCTCTGTTGTCGCAGGAAGCGAAAGCGATCGCAGTGCAAGACGTTCCCTTTCTGGCAGGGCTGCTTCAGTCGCCGCGAGCGAGCATCCGGCAAGCGGCGGCCACGCAACTGGCGGCCAGTCCTGACCCGGCCGCCGAGACCATCATGCTTCAGACGCTCGAGTCGCATGGTGATTTGTGCGTGCGTCGCACGGCCGCTACACGGTTTGCCACACAATTTCCCACTCCCAAAGTGCTCGGCCCGGCCCGCGCTGCGCTGAGCAGCCCCGATGTCCCGTTGCGAGTCGATACTTTGCTGGCCCTGGGCAAAGTGCCCAACCCCAGCCCCGAATTCTTTTCCCTCATCGCGCCGCTGGCCGCTGATCCCGACAAGAATGTTCGCCTGGCGGCGGCCACGGCATTGGCCCAGAACCCGAACCCTGGGGCTGAAGAAATAGCCATACGGTTGATTCATTCCGACACCGATCCTAGGATGCTACTGCAGGCGGCCTCCCGGCTGGGGTACATGCCTTCCGCCCGGGGCATCGAGACGCTCAAGCCGCTGCTGAGCCACTGCGATCCCAGCGTGGCGATCACCGCGATCAACGGAATCAACAAGCTCAAGGACCCCTCCGTCGTTCCCATTCTTGCCATGGCGCTAAGCAATGCGGCCCCGTCGGCCCAGCAACATGCCGTCGCCGTCCTGGCAGGACGGACGGAGCCAGCCATCGAGGGGATCATGCTCGGCGCGTTGGCCGCGCATCCCGACGTGGCCGTACGCCGCGTGGCGCTCTCCTGGTGCCAGCAGCATCCCAAGCCCCAGACGGTTGCCGCGATCGCTGCCGCCGTTCGTCACGATGACGACCAGTTGCGAATTGCCGCCTTGCATGCCTTGGCGCAAAACCCCGCGGTGGCGGCCACCGCCTCCATCGTCGAACTCGTGAGCGATCCGGTGCATGAAGTGCGCATGGCGGCCGCCAGCTTGCTGCTGGGCCGCCGCGACACCGAAGCCCAGGCAGCGGCGATGCGACTCTTGGCAACCAGCGGCGATATCGAGGTCCGCCGACTGATGGCCACTCGGTTTCACCACATCCCCGTGCCGCAAGTCGTCGCTCCGCTGGCAGCGGCGCTGAAAGATCCAGACGATCAACTCCGCGCGTTGGCCATCCTCGGCCTGCGCAGCATCCCTACGCCGGAAGCGACCGAAGCGATCATCACCGCCCTGGGCGATGTGAGCCCTGGCGTTCGCCTGGGCGCTCTGGACGCCATCTCCCAACGCCAAGATCCGCGCGCCCAGGCTGCGGTGCGCGAGTATAAGGCGGCCAACTCAGCGGGCAAGTGACGGGGCGGTGGGCTGGAAGCTGTGGGCAACTCTGTGGGGCATAAAGTTCTGTCCCCCAGACAAGCTTTGCGATTAGCTCTAACCCTCGGGATCGTCCAGCAACTCTTGGAGTCGCGCTCTGAGTTCTGGAGACAACCGATCGAGCCAACTGTCATCGACAAGGCCGACCGACATCATGTCTTGAATATGCACTTGGTCCTTGCGGCGAAACGAAGACAGTTTCATGCGAACCAAGGAATCGAGCGGCAAGGTGCGTGCCCGCTCCATGAGTTCGTATGTTTCAATGCTCGGCACCGGTTCTGGGTAGTCACTCTTAACTTTTTCTCCAGCAAAAACAACATGCACAGCATCGCGCGCTTTGGCATCAGGACCATCAAGAAACATCGACACACTGGCCGCATGGCGATAAATGAAGCCGATTTTTTCGAGCGCTGCGATCGCCGCCGGCAAGTCAGGTCGATTGAGAATGATATCGACGTCGCGCGTGTTTCGCACCACGGACTCGTCCACTTGAGCAACCCAGTGTTGCACGGCGTTACCCCCGACTACCGCATACGGAACGCCAGCGGCGTTGAGCGCTTCGGTTACCCGGCGCATTCGTCGTTTGACATTTTCCACGGCTTGCTCGATCCTCGCCCACAGGGCATCGCCGGTATATTTGATTTCGACCATGGTGTGTCTCGCCATTTCAGTATACCCCGCAAGGTTGCAGACCTGTAGAGACAGCAGATGGTACGTTGCCATTTGCGGGCACAACCCTGGGATATTCGGCCTGATGCCGAACCTCCTGCCCACCGCCTGTGTCATCCCAGCACGTCAAGCTCCATGCCTAAAGACAGGAGGTGTCCCATGTCACGCCACGACCTCGACGACCAAGCCTCCTTTCGAGCCGCTGAGCAAACGACGCCGGGGCTATCCTAGCGAAGCTCAGGTCAAAATCGGCCTGCGGATGGTTCACGGCGACAAACTGCTGGAAGAAAAGCTCGGGCGTAACGACCTCTGCCCCTGCGGCAGCCGGCGACGGTTCAAGAAATGCTGCCTCAAGAAAGGCTGCTTTTGACGGCGTGCTGCGCCAGGTGTACTTTTAGAGACGACTAGGGCTAGCGGCCATGACTTGAATGATTCGTAGCATGGGCTTCTTAGCCCGTGATTGCGCGATCCACCGTTTGGGCACGGGCTGGAAGCCCATGCTACGAGGCTCTCCAATTTGAAACGAGTTTATCATGGGCACCTCCCACGGCGAGTTCATCAAGTATCCGCGCACCCCGCACCTGTTCGGTTCGGCGGGCACTGCGGACGACAAACACCTGGGCGGCGCCGAATCGCAGCGTTTCCTGGCCGATGATTCTCTGATTGTTGAGGAGAAGATCGACGGCACCAATGTCGGCCTCCACTTTGACGGCCAGGATCATCTCATGCTTCAGTGCCGTGGACACTTGATTACGGAAGGAATGCATCCGCAGTACGATCTGTTCAAACAATGGGCCTCCGCGAAACAGGCTGTGCTGAGCGAAATGCTCGGCCGCAGATTCATCCTGTTTGGCGAATGGATGTTTGCGCGCCATTCCATCCACTATCGCCAACTTCCGCATTACTTCTTCGAGTTCGATATCTACGACAAAGAGCACCGCAGCTTTCTCAGTCTCAAGCGGAGGCTGGAACTGCTGGCCGGCACGGGCATCCACACGGTGCCGGTGGTTCACGTCGGCCCACTGGCCATGGCGGAACTGGAGCGGCTGATTGGCCCGTCCCACTTCGACAGTCAGTTTGACAACCCAGAGTCCCGCCGCACCGACAATCTGATGGAAGGCTTGTACCTGCGAACAGAAGCCCATGGAATCGTCACCGGTCGCGCCAAGTTCGTCCGTCCGGAGTTTGTCGAAAAGATCAAGCAAAGCACTCACTGGCAACATCAGGCCATGGTCCCCAACCAACTCAGTTCCGGTGCGAGTATCTGGTCATGAACTTCAGCCAACTATCGCAGCAATCCATCGACGATGTGCTGGCCTGGGCTAGCGACCAGCCGTGGTGCCGCGCCATGGCCAATTGCCAGCAGGATGCCGATTGGCACGCCGAAGGGGACGTGTGGACTCACACCAAGATGGTCTGTAGCCAGCTTCCAAGAGTGGAGGGGTGGGAGTCGCTCAGTCCGCGCGAACGGACTCTGTTGCTGTTCACCGCGCTGTTTCACGATTCGGCCAAGCCGCTGACTTCTCGACTTGATCTGGAAACGGGGCGCATCCAGTCCCCCCGGCACGCCGTCAAAGGAGAACAGCTTGCGCGAAACGTCCTGCGAGAGTTGCAGTGCGAACTGGTCACCCGGGAAGAGATTGCCCGGCTGGTCCGCTATCACGGCCGCCCGGCATTTTTGCTGAGCAAGCCGAACCCTGGCCATGAAGTCGTTTCACTGTCGTGGCTTGTGAGCAACAAGCTGCTTTTCATGTTTGCTCTGGCCGACACACGAGGGCGGGATACGGAGTCGATGAGCCGGCCGGAAGAGAATGTCCACTTTTGGAAGCTGGCGGCTGAAGAGTACGATTGCTTTGAAAAGCCGTACGCCTTTGCCAACGACCAGGCCCGCTTTCTGTTCTACCGCCGCCCCAATCCTGAACTGCACTATGTGCCGCACGAAGAATATCGCTGCACCGTGACCATGATGTCGGGATTGCCGGGGAGTGGCAAAGATACCTGGCTCTACCGTCATCGGCACGGTCTACCCGTGGTATCGCTCGACGAGATCCGGGGCGAACTCGACGTTCAGGCCACGGACAACCAGGGCCATGTGATCCAAGTGTCCCGGGAGCAATGCCGCGAACTGATGCGCAGCGGAACGTCGTTTGCGTTCAGCGCGACCAACGTTCAGCCACAGACCCGATCGCGGTGGATCGATCTGTTTGCGGATTATGGGGCTCGCGTCGAGATCGTGTACATCGAGCCCGCACTTAGCACGATCCTGGCGCAAAACCGACGTCGCGAGCGCCAAGTTCCCGAGAGGGTGATTCGCGAACTGGCGGAAGGCTGCGAGCCGCCGACTTGGACCGAGGGACATGGGTTGGCCGTGTATGATGGCGTGTTGAGGGAGACGTAAGTTGAAGCTTGGGGGAGTAAGGACGTTGTTTTCCGGTCTCTGATCATTATTGAGGACGCATCAATGACGCAAATCGACTATCCCGATCTCATCCGAGTCTCGCCTGACGGTCGCCTGCGTCTGGAAGTGCGCTCTCCCGACAATGATTCCGAATCACCGCGTCATGATCCATCGAATCGCTCTCGGAATCTTTGGGGTGGTTTTCAAAGCGACTTCTCATTTACCACCTATAGGACTGATACCGACGAAATCCTTTGGCAGCGCAAGCCTGATTCAGACGACTCACTTATTGCTCCCTGCGACGCCTGGATCGGAAACGACGGCCATGCTGTGGTAATAACTCGCGACCCGTTCTTCAGCAATCTGTTTGCGCTGAATGCAAAAGGAGAAACCATTTTGCATCGCGATGTTTCCCGCGACATTCTGAATAACGACGAATCAGAGTTTCATTGGACATCTGCGGGTCCGCACTGGAACGAAAAGGGAGTGGGACTGTTCTTTCAACATGACGCCATCCGGTATTGGTGTTTTCGCACATGCAGAGGACGCCAGGTTCTCGTCAATCTCGATTGTGGCGATCTCGAGTCGGCCAAAGGAGCCGTCAATCGAAGCTTATTGTTGGCGCAGGGCGACTGGGCGTTGCAAACTCTTCAGCAGGCAGCGCTCGACCCGCGACTGCAAACCAGTGATGTCGACTACGATCCCATTTTCTATGACGAGGTCAATCGCATTTGGGCTGCCGCTTTGTGGTGTGGCATGGACGGCATCCAGGATGCGATCACGCATCTTGAGCAATTGGAATCGTCAACGCTGTTGGATGGCTACACTTTCGGATGGACGATGCCCGAAGGAGAAAAGACGCTACTTGTTTCACTTGCCCTGGTGCCGGTCGCTCAAATGTCTTTACGCTGCCTCGGACGTGAACCAGCAGGCCGATCCGCATATTGGTTATGCCGGCAAGATTCTGAACCGAGTTCGCAAAGTCGAATTGTTGTACCCGAATGCATCAATGACCGACCGCATAGACTCCAGCAAATTAATAGCAACATGTCCCGCCACGACGTGGTGCAATGCATTGGCATGCGAGACGTCGATTCATTTTACTGGGAGTATGACGTTCTCTTCGACAAAGATGGGCCATACACTGTCCGAATAAAGTGGAACCGCAGTGCTGACAGCATCGAACAAATTGATAAAAGTCCGCCAGGATGGTTCGATATCGCTTCACGTTCCACTTGGCTCTAGCTTGTTTTCTGGGTGTATTTGCAATGCAACTCCTGTATGACAGAAACGACCTACCCGACGCTGTGAAACTTAAGGACCAGCGATTTGAGTGGCTTCGGCAACTCGGGGCTTTGGAACTCCACGATGCAAACCCTGACGATGAAGGCTTCCTGTTCGGCTACAACCATGGAGTCGAGTCGTACCGGAAACTCACCGCGCAGTGGCCGAATGTGCGCGATCCGCCAGACGAACGGGAAATTCTGCTGCGCTTGGATCTGCTCCTTGACGAGTTGGGCAGGCAGCACATCGAAGTTCCCACGCCCCGAACCTGGGTACTGCGGATCGATGAAGAGTTGCCGGCCGATCTAGAGTTTCCACTCTTCGTCCGCACGCCGGTTTCTTCCTGGAAACGAGGTGGCGATCAATCGAAGGTACGCAATCTCAAGGAACTCAATGATGAGGTTGATCTCTTGCGTCGCGCGTTCGGCTGGGATACCACGATTCTTGCCCGGCAATGGCTCAACATTGCCGTGGCCGGTAAATGGATGTTCGGCAACGCTCCCCAAGAGATCCGAGTGTGGATCGTGGACAAAACGCCCATTGCCTGGTCGTTCCACTATCTGCACGCCGTAACGCATCCCAAAGGATTCCCGCCATCGAAGGACGATCTCCAACTGCTCGCTCGACTTGCCGCCCAGGTGGCGATCCCCTTCAGCACTCGGCTGATGGTGGCCGACTTCGTGCCCGACAAACAAGGCCGCTGGCATTTTTTGGAGGCGGGTCCCGGAGCCGTGGCCGGCACCGCCCATGAAGCCGTTTTTAAGTTCGTGGCCAAGCGAGTCAGGGGAGAGACTGCGGCTTTAAGCGAAGATGCCGTTGGGGGAGCGATTCAGAATGCGATCTAAATCGGCATTCCTCCGCGGAGCTCCATGTCTCTACTTCAGTCATGCCGCTGTGGCGAAAACTGCAATTGACGTTTTAGAGGGGTGGCTTTTTTGCCTACTTGATTTTTGCGGCGAATCTGATAAGGTAATGGTGTGTCAAACGGCGGTATTCATCCCTCGAAGGATGAAACGCCTGGCATGTGCGAGGTATCCTATCAGAGCTTGGGCTGAAGCCTAGACACTTCAGAATCAGGTATCAGAAGAGCCCGCCCCAAAACGCCTAACCGCGTCGTGGGGCGGGCTCTTTGCGTTTGGAGAGGTTTTTTCGACGAAATGCGCGAAGGAGCAAAGACGCGCAAAAAAGAAAGGGATCACGAAAATACGAAAAACAGGAAAGCACGAAAAGGAAACACTTGGAATGGCTTGGTGACGGCGCTGAGGGTGCGCGCCAACTTTGAAAACTGCGGTCGGTGTGATGGGACGGTCGGGAGACTTCTCCATAACTAGCGGATATTGGGAGAACCAACCGGAGAACACGTGGAGAACAGACCGGAGAACACGCGGAGAACAAGATCAGCAACGTGGTGCCGAGCAACGAGTTGCGCCGGCGAACAAGAAGAATGCTGAATGTTTGGCGAAGTGCCCCGACAAAGGCGACGGATAAGAGGTGATCCTGGGATGAGACGGTCGGGAGACCGTCCCATAACGGGAGTTTGTGCGGAGAATGAGAAGGCTGCGAAGGGTTAAAAGAGTGCGAAGAGTGAGGAGGATATAAAGGACGGGGAAGTCAAACTTGACCTACCCTGGGGAGCGGCATACTATTTAGTTAGGTACCTAACTAAATCCCCTGCGCACCCTCCCTTGCCATGAATGTCCATTCGCTGGGCGATGGCCCGTCCTTGCTCTCCGATGCCCAAAATCCGCTGCGCGAGTTCGTGCGCGCTTATGGGTTGGTCGAACGGGTGATGCACCCTTACTTCCAAAAGTTTGGCGTCACGCCATCGCAGTGGGGAATGTTGCGGACGCTCTGGCGGGCGGAGAAAGCGGGGGAGCCAGGGTTGCGGCTGACGGATCTAAGCGATCGGCTCCTGGTGCGACCACCGAGTGTGACCGCCACCGTGGCGCGATTGCGGCGGGCGTCGTTGGTGCGGCGCGAGCGGATCGCGGGGGATGGCCGGGCGTGGCTGATCCAACTGACGCTGAAGGGGCGACGGCTCGTGCAGCGCGTCCTGCGAGGGCATGAACGTCAACTTCGCTTGCTGCTCGACGGCCTCAGTACGAGCCAGCAGGAAGGAATGATGCAGATCATGCGGCAGTGGTCGGAACATTTGGAACGGATGATGGCGGCCACCACGCCTGGTAACCCATCACCCCATGTAAGGAACGGCCACGGGCAGAAAACCGTACACACATCGCGAAAACTTACGCGAAGGAGTTGAGTATGAAATATGTAGTTATGTTTCTCTTCGTGGTAGTCGTGGCGGTTGGCGGCGGACTGGGCTTTGTCTATTACAAAGGCAACAACACGGCCGGTCCCACGCTGCGCACCGTGGCCGTCGAACGGGGAGATATTCAGGCCACCGTCAAAGCCACCGGCACGGTCAAGCCGGAAGAGTTGATCGACGTGGGCGCCCAGGTGGCAGGACAGATTGTGGCGTTTGGGCCGGACCCGCGCGATTCCACCCGGCGGATTGATTTCGGCACGCCTGTGGAAAAAGGGAGCGTGTTGGTCGTGATCGACATCGCCAACATCGAGCGAGCGGAGGCCGACGTGATGCAGATGGAGGCCAAGTTTACCCAGGCTGAGGCCGATTGGAAGCGGTTGCAACAGGCCAGCAAATCGCCGGGTTTGATTACGCAAGGGGAATTGGATGCCTCCGAAGCTGCCTTTCGCACGTCGCGCGCGTCCGTGGCGGTTGCTCGCGCCGCCGTGAACCAGGCCAAGGCGGGGCTGGCCGATACAGAAGCTTCGGTCACTCGCGCCGACGCAATGATCGCCGACGCAGAGGCCGACCGCAAACTGGCCGAAACGAATCTTGGTTATTGCGTGATTAAGTCGCCGGTCAAAGGAGTGATTATCGCCCGCCGCGTGGAGGTGGGGCAGACCGTGGTCTCCAGCCTTAACTCGCCGAGCCTGTTCTTGATCGCCAAGGATTTGAGGCGGCTGCAGATCTCGGCCGCGGTGAATGAGGCGGACATTGGGCAGATTCACTCGGGCCAGGCGGTGCGATTCACGTTCGACACGTTTCCCGGAGAAGTGTTCAACGGTATCGTGGCGCCGGACCAACCGCGGCTCAATGCGAGCATGACGCAGAACGTCGTCACTTACACCGTGATGATCAACACGGACAATTCCGACCTCAAGTTGAAGCCGTATCTGACCGCTAACCTGGAGTTTGAAGTCAGCCGCCGCACCGGTGTGTTGACAGTGCCGAATGCTGCGCTGCGTTGGAAACCCGCGCCGGAAATGATTCTTGGCGCCGGGGGAGCTCCCGGGGGTAAAGCAGCCTCGGCCAGCGGCCCCAAGTTGGTGGATAGTCTCGAGCGAACCGTATGGATGGCCGACCAAGGGGGTGTGCGCGCGGTGGCGGTCAAGGGAGGCGTCAGCGACGGATTGCGAACAGAAGTTAGCGGCGACATTAAGGAGGGTGATCGGGTGATCGTGGGGATCAACCGCGGTGATGACGGCGGAGAAACGAGCAATCCCTTCGCACCCAAGATGTTCAACAGCCGCAAGCCTCAGTAAAGAGGGTAGCTGAAGTCGTGAGACTTCAGATCGAAGAAAAGTTCCGAACTCTTACGAGTTCGGCTACGGTGGAAGATCGCTATGGAACTGATCCGCATCGACGACATCCGCAAGGAGTATTACCTGGGCGAGATCGTCGTCCCGGTGCTGCATGGCGTGTCGCTCTCCATCGAGCGCGGCAGCATGGTGGCGATCATGGGGGCTTCAGGCTCTGGCAAGACAACGCTGATGAACATCATCGGCTGCCTGGACCATCCCACGTCGGGACATTATTGGCTCGACGGCGAAGGGGTCGATGGCATGACCTCCGATCAGCGGGCCGTGGTCCGCAGTCAGAAGATTGGGTTCGTCTTTCAGAGTTTCAACCTGCTGCCGAGGACTTCGGCACTGGCCAATGTGATGATGCCGATGTCTTACCATCCGAATGCGCCGTCCGATGCAGAGGGGGTTGTCAGGGCGATGAAACTGTTAGGACGCGTGGGGCTCGGTGAACGTCACCACCACGAGCCATCGCAGCTTTCCGGCGGACAGCAGCAGCGCGTGGCCATCGCCAGGTCGCTGATCAACGAGCCACTGTTGCTGTTGGCCGATGAACCGACCGGGGCGCTCGATTCGCGGACCAGCGAAGAGATCTTGCGGCTGTTCGAGGAACTGAATCGGGAGCAAGGGCTGACGATCATCCTCGTGACGCACGAACGGGATGTGGCCGAACATGCCCATGAGATCAT
>JAIOPX010000332.1 GCA_021413705.1 Planctomycetota bacterium
TGGCAATCCTTTGCGTTCATCGACCCAGTGGGATCTCAACCCCGAGTTGCCGGCTGCGCGGCGCGAAGCGGATGTTACCATGCTGCGGGCCGACCCCACGGCTGCCACCAATCCGCTGTTCGCAGCCAACACCACGGAAGCCTACCGCAACAGCCCGGCGAACAGTTACTTCCGCTATCAGCAGATCAATCGCCTTGGCAACCTGACCACGACGCGCTCCAACGTGTTCGCAGTCTGGGTTACCGTTGGCTACTTTGAAGTCGAGCCTGCAACGGTGGATATTGCCCATCCCGACGGTTATGCCCTCACGACGGAGCTAGGGATCGACACCGGCGAAGTCCATAGGCATAAGAGTTTTTACATCCTCGACCGCACGATCCCCGTCGGCTATGAGAATGGTCGGGATTACAACACATCGAATACGATTCTGCTGAAGACGCACATCGAGTGACGGCGAGCGGAAAATCAGGCGAGCGGGGGGCGTAAGCCCCCTGTTTCTTCTCCTTGTTTCTTTCAGTGCAGTGCAGCTCATACTTATGAGCCAACACCGCGCCACCGAATGTCTTCCGCCAGTCTCTCATACTGACCACTCCCCTGGCGAGTTTGGGCTGCCTAACGAATGTCCCGACTGTTGAGTGCTTTACTCATGTCTGATATACTATCAATCGTTCGCTGCCATCGTGAATAATCCTTCTCGCCCCCACCCCCATCCCCCCCACCCTCCCTGCGAGACTCTTAGGATGAGAAACTCTAGCCATACTCTGGCAGTATGTGGACTGTTGTTGCTGACTGGCGTCATCACACTGACGATAGGAAAATTGGGGACCGTTAGCGCGGCCGAACCGCCGCCGATCAAGGCACTCTTTCTGGGTGACAAAGGCCACCACCGTCCGGCCGATCGAGCCAAGCAGCTCATCCCAGTCCTGGCCAAGCGGGGGATCGACATCCGCTACACCGATGACGTCTCGGAATTGAACCTGGAGAATCTCAAGAAGTATCAGGTGCTGATCGTCTACGCCAATATCGACAAGATATCTCCTGAGCAGGCCAAAGCCCTCTTGGACTATGTCGCCGAAGGGGGCGGCTTCGTGCCACTGCACTGCGCTTCCTTCTGCTTTCGCAACTCGCCCGAGGTCGTGGCGCTGATTGGCGGGCAATTCAAGTCGCATGGAACCGGCGTGTTCCGCGACGAGATCGTCGAGCGTCAGCATCCGATCATGAAGGGCTTCGACGGCTTCGAGAGTTGGGACGAGACCTACGTCCACTCCAAGCACAATCCGCAGGATCGCCTTGTCCTTTCGTATCGCGTTGATAAGGATGTTCGTGAACCCTACACCTGGGTGCGCACGCAAGGCAAAGGGCGCGTCTTCTACACCGCTTGGGGGCATGATGAGCGCACCTGGGCGAACGCCGGCTTCCAAAACCTGGTGGAGCGCGGCATCCGCTGGGCGGCTGGACTTGATCCGGGAGTCGTGCCAGCCTATCCACCCCTCGGCGGCTCCGCAGTCAGCGATGCGCTCCCGCTCCAAGGAGCCAAGCCGACCGGACTCAAGCCGTTCGAGTATGTCAAGGAAAAAATTGCGTTCTATCCACCCCCGGGAACCAAGGGCACCTGGGACCAGATGCAGTTGCCACTCTCACCTGCAGAGTCGGCCAAGCATCTGGTGCTGCCCGAAGGATTTGAAGCCAAGCTGTTTGTCTCCGAGCCGGAACTGGCCGGCAAGCCGATTTGCATGAACTGGGACGATCGCGGCCGGCTGTGGGTGGTCGAGTCGCTCGATTATCCCAACGAACTGCAAAAGGAAGGGGAAGGCCGCGATCGGATCCGCATCTGCGAGGACACCGATGGCGATGGCCGGGCCGACAAATTCACCGTGTTTGCCGAGAAGTTGAGCATCCCCACCTCGCTGTTGCCTGTCAGCGGCGGCGTGATCGTGCATCAAGCTCCGCAAACCCTGTTTCTCAAGGACACCAATGGCGATGACAAAGCCGATGAGAAGCATGTGCTGATCAACGGGTGGGGTACGAGCGACACCCATGCCGGCCCGAGCAATTTGAATTGGGGGCTCGATAACTGGGTTTGGGGCTGTGTGGGATATAGCGGCTTCAAAGGGCAAGTTGGCGACAAGAAGCTTCAGTTTGCCATGGGGTTCTATCGCTTCCGCCCCGACGGATCGCAGTTTGAGTTCCTCTGCTCGACCAACAATAACACCTGGGGATTAGGCCGGACCGAGGACGGTTGCATCGTCGGATCGACTGCCAACAATTGCCCTAGCGTCTATATGGCGATTCCCAATCGCTACTACGAAAACGTCCCGGGTATGGCGGCCAAGCGGCTCGAAACCATCGCTGAAACGCACAACTTTCATCCCGTGACCGACAAAGTTCGCCAGGTGGATGCTCATGGCCGCTATACGGCCGGGGCAGGGCATGCCGTCTACACCGCGAGAACTTATCCATCCGCCTACTGGAACCGGGTAGCCTTTGTGAGTTGCCCCACCGGCCATCTCACCGGCCAATATCGTTTGGAGCGGCAAGGGAGCCAGTTCATCTCGCGTGATGCGCCGTCGTTTTTCGCCAGCGACGATGAATGGACAGCGCCGATCATGGCCGAGGTTGGCCCCGACGGCAACGTCTGGGTGATCGACTGGTACAACTACATCGTGCAGCACAATCCTACGCCGCGTGGTTTCAAAACCGGCAAGCATGGTGCCTACGAGACCCCGCTTCGCGATAAGAAGCACGGGCGAATTTATCGGATCGTCCACAAGGATTCCACGCCGACCAAGCCGCTGAATCTCGAAAAGGCCACGCCGGCGGAATTGGTGGCGGCGCTGAAGAACGACAACATGCTGTGGCGGATCCACGCCCAGCGGCGGCTAGTCCAGCGGGGTCAGAAGGATGTCGTGCCGGCACTGGTGGAATTGGTTCGAGACAACAGCGTTGATCCGGCAGGCATTAACGGCGGGGCGATCCATGCCTTATGGACGTTGCACGGGCTCGGCGCGCTGGCGGAACAGAACACCGATCAGGCGGCGCTAACTGCTGCTCTCGCGGCACTGCGACATCCTTCCTACGCCGTCCGGCGCAACGCGGTGCAAGTTCTACCGCGCACTGAAGAATCTCTGTTTGCGATTCTCTCCGCCGGGTTGCTCAGCGACAGTGACGCCCAGGTACGGCTGATGACGCTGCTGGCACTTTCGGAGATGCCGCGCACGAGTCAGGCTGGCGCAGCGATCTATGCAGCACTGTTGCTGCCGGAGAATTTCAATGATCGCTGGATCCCCGACGCCGCTACGGCGGCTGCCGCCCGGCATGACGCCGGGTTCATCAAGGCCATCTTAGGGGCCAGCGGTGGCGCGGCAGCGTCTTCCCGTGTGGCGACGCGGTCCGGCAACTTGCTCTCCAATGGGTCATTCGAAATTCGGGCTAAAGATCAACCAGTCGACTGGCAGGTACGAAACTATGTCGGCCCGGCAGTTCACCGCTTGGTCGATGGCGGACGTATGGGCCGAAGTTGCGTCGAAATCCAATCGACTCAGGGGAGTGACACAAGCTGGGCTGTCACAGTTGCCGTTAAGCCGAACACGAACTACCTTCTCACAGGTTGGATCAAGACGCAGGGACTCAAGACGAATGGCTCGCAAGGTGCGCTGCTAAATATTCACGAACTGCAGCAGCCGGAGCCCGTTCGCACGGCAGCCGTTCAGGGAACGACGGATTGGACCCCTGTCTCGGTGCGATTCAATACCGGCTCTCTCACCGAACTGAGCATCAACTGCCTTTTCGGGGGTTGGGGGCTAGCCACCGGCACTGCATGGTTCGATGATCTCACCTTGGCCGAGGAACAGGGAGCGGCAGTAGCTTCGAGTTCACTCAATCCAGCCGTAGATCGCGCATTGCGACTCGTAGCTGCCAATTATGCGCGGCGCGGCGCGGTCGAATCCGTCGTCAGTATTCTGGCTTCGCTCAAAGGGGCCGACCCGCAGTTGGCTGCGGCACTGTTGGACGGCCTGGTGGCCGGCTGGCCGCAAGGCAAGAGTCCCGAGCTGACTCCGGCCGATCGCGCTGAGTTGGCCGCGCTCATGGCCGCGCTGCCGGCAAACTTGAAGGACCGTCTGCTGGCTTTGGCCGATCGCTTCGGTCAGCGCGATATCTTCTCCGGCAATGTGAAGGAAGTGCTGGGTAGTTTGAACACACGACTGGCAGGAACGTCGTTGACTCCGGCGGAGCGTGTGGACGCGGCTGAACGCTTGGTGCGCCTGGCAGACACGCAGGAGACCATTGCGGCGATCCTCAAGCAAATCGACTTTCAGGCGGCTCCCCCGCTCGTGCAAGGATTGTTGGAAGCAGTGGCCGCCAGCCGGCAGGAAGGTACTGGAGCGCAGTTGGTAGGTGCTTTGCAGAAGATTACGCCTGCCTCAAGGCGTACTGCGATTTCGGTTCTGTTGCGTCGACCCGCCTGGACCGACGCGCTGCTGACTGCGGTCGAAAAGAAGTCCCTTCCATCCACGGAACTTTCTGATCAAGCGTGGCAACAGCTCACCTCAAACCGTGATGCGGCAATTGCCGAGCGTGCCAAAAAGGCCGCCGGCACAGCCCGACTTCCCGACGCGGATCGCCAAAAAGTGATTGAGTCGTTGCTGGCTGAGGCTCAACGCACCGGCGAACCCCATCTTGGCCAGGCTCTCTTTGAAAAGAAGTGTGCCCAGTGCCACACCATGGCCGGCAAAGGAGGCCGCGTCGGTCCCGATCTGACCGGCATCGGTCGCCGAGCAAAGCCAGAAATCCTGGCCGAAATCATCGACCCCAACCGCTCTGTGGAAGCCAACTTTCGCCAGTGGCGGGCCGACACCAACGACGGATTGACCTTTATCGGTCTGTTGGCGGCCGAATCGCAGACGACGGTGGAGATCGTGGACGTGGAAGGGAAGAGCCACGTCATAGCCCGCAAGGATCTCAGCGATCTGATGCCGTCCAATCTGTCCGTCATGCCGGTCGGGCTGGAAAAAGACACGCAACCCGGCGACTTTGCCAATCTGCTGGAGTACCTATCCCGCAGCAAGGTGGCCCACTGAAGCTGTTGAACCACAGAGCCACCAAGGGCACAGAGATTCGCACTGCGGCATTTGGCAATCTTCTCTTCTCTGTGTACTCAGTGTCTCTGTGGTTCAAAACTTTTTGCCTACTGGACGCGATCGTGGCAACGTGCCAAACTTCAAGGACTTCTCACGGTCATTTAACGAGATATACTCTCTTTCAACGCATGAGGATTGTTGAAGTATGAGCCAGCGCAAGGTGAATGTCGCCATCATCGGACTTGGTTTCGGCGCGGAGTTCATTCCCATATATCAGCGCCATCCTCAGGCGAATATGTATGCCATTTGCCAGCGGGGAGAACAGAAACTCCGTGAAATTGGCAATGCCTTCAAGATCGAGAAGCGCTACACGAAGTACGAGGACGTGCTGAAAGATCCTCAGGTTGACTTCGTGCATATCAATTCGCCGATTCCCGACCACGGTCCCATGTCGATCGCGGCGCTCAAAGCTGGCAAGCATGTGATGTGTACCGTGCCGATGGCTACGACGATCGACGATTGCCGGCAGATTGTCGAGCTGGTCGAGAAGACCGGCCTGAGATATATGATGGCCGAAACGGTGGTCTATGCCCGGGAGTATCTGTTCGTCAAGGAACTCTACGAACGTGGCGACCTTGGCAAGATACAATTCATCCAGGCCAGTCATCAGCAAGATATGGACGGCTGGCCCAACTACTGGCCCGGCTTGCCGCCGATGTACTATGCCACCCACTGCGTTGGTCCCGTGTTGGCGCTGACCGATGCCGAGGCCGAGTACGTTTCTTGTTTCGGTTCCGGCACGATCCGAGAGGATTTGATTGGTAAATACAATTCGCCGTTCGCCGTGGAAAGCTGCCACATCAAGCTGGCCAATTCCGATGTGACGGCCCGCATCATCCGCTCGCTGTTCGACACGGCCCGGCAGTATCGCGAGAGCATCGATGTGTACGGCAGCAAGCAGGCCTTTGAGTGGCCTCTGATCGAAGGCGAAGAGCCGGTTCTGCACACCGCCAAGAAACCAGAGCACGAGATTCCTCAGCGGGTCAAAGTCCCCGACTACGCCAGCCGGCTTCCCGAGCCGATACGGCCTTTCACCACCCAGGGTGTTTACGACATGGCGGAGCACACGCACTTGTCGTTTACTCAAGGTGGCGGCCACGGCGGTTCGCATCCGCACTTGGCCCATGAGTTTGTCTCGGCGCTGATTGAAGATCGCCAGCCGTATCCTAACGCTGTGGAGAGCGCCAACTGGACGTGCGTAGGACTTTGTGCCCATGAGTCGGCGCTCAAGGGAGGCGAGATCGTTCGCCTGCCGGACTTCACGCGAAGGAAAAAGTAGGTGCCCGACGCTTTCGAGTTCATGTTCGTCACCTGCCAGGTTGGGGCGGAGGCGGCCGTCAAGGCGGACGTGGCGCGCGAGTGGCCGGAGTCTCGGTTTGCGTTTTCGCGGCCAGGTTTTCTGACATTCAAACTCCCCGCCGAACTAGCTACCAGCGAAACTCCCCCTCTGCGCAGCGTTTTTGCCAGATCGGTGGGCTGGTCGCTGGGGAAGGTCGAAGCTTCCACCACCGAAGCACTGGCCGAAGCGGCCTGGAGCTTGGCCCGGGAGCGTCTGCCCCAGGTCGCCTGGAATCGCTTGCACGTTTGGCCCCGCGATCTGGCCGCGCCAGGGCATCGCGGATTCGAGCCGGGAATCACATCGGAAGCAATCGCTGCCCGCGACGAGTTGGTGCTTCAGACGCCGAAGATCGAAATGTGTACTGCCGGCCTCACCTCCGAGCAATCGCTTACGTCCCCCACGGGCCGTGGCGATAGGGTGCTCGACTGCATCCTGATGGAAAACGGAGTGTGGTGGATCGGGCATCATCGCGCATGGACTCGTAGCCAGTGCTGGCCCGGCGGCTTCTGGCCCGGCACTCCGCCGGTGGAAATGATCTCTCGCGCCTATCTCAAAATGTGCGAGGCGCTTGATTGGTCGCAATTGCCGGTGCGGGCCGGCCACAGGGCGGTGGAGATCGGCTGCGCCCCTGGCGGCGCTAGCAAAGCTCTGCTTGATCGCGGCTTGCACGTCTTGGGCATCGACCCGGCGGTAGTCGCGCCGGCGGTGCTGGCACATCCCCATTTTGTCCACCTCAAGAAACGCGGAGCCGACGTTCGCCGCCGCTACTATCGTGGGATCCAGTGGCTTTTCGCGGACATGAATGTTACGCCCCACGCGGCCCTCGGTACTTTGGAAGCAATCGTCACTCATGCGGAAGTCCATGTCCGCGGATTGATTACGAACATCAAGCTGCCGGAGTGGAACCTGAGCGAAGAGGTGCCGCTCTATCTCGCCCGGGTGCGCGGCTGGGGCTTTGAGCATGTCGTTGCCCGCCAACTTGGACACAATCGCCAGGAAATCTCCCTGGCGGCCTGGCGCTAGCAATAGCGGCATCATCATCTTTTCCTGATTTTCTCAAGTCTGCAATTGACACGGCCGGGGCTCATCCGTTATTCACCCCCTCCTCATTGCCGCGAAAGCGTCTCTTCTCAAACATATAGCGAGATCTCGCGTGCCGAAGTCGCGACATTTTCTCTGCGGTTTGGTAGCCGCAGTCTGGATCATGACCGGGCAAGCCGATGCCCAGCGGACGCAATTCGTCACGCCGGCCGCCGGTTCGCCCCCTGTGTTCAACGCCCCGGCAGCTCCACCCACGCTGCCGGCAACGGCGCCTCCGTTGGTCACTGCGCCTCCCGCAACCTTCAGCGGCGGCATCCAACCGTTGGGAACGGGCGCCGATTTCTATGGCGATCCCTCGGCCCAAGGCGCTCCGCTGTATCAGCCGGGTGAATTGACTCAAAATGCCGTCGGCGGCGCCACGGGCACCGGCAACGGTTATCTGTTTGTGCGGCCCGATGGCTCGATTGGCGAATATCCTCGCCTGCTCCAACAATTGCGGCTTCGCTACACATGGCTCAATGGCGACGGCGGCCAGCCCACCGACCTCGGCTGGAATACGGCTGAAGTGGACGGCACTTTCGTCTTTCCATTCCCCTACTGTCAAAGCGCTCCGCTGTTGATCACACCCGGCTTTGCGGTGAACTGGCTTCAAGGTCCGCAATCCAATGGCACGACGGAACTTTCGGACATGCCGCCGCGGCTTTACGACGCTTATGTCGATGCCGGCTGGCGACCACACCTTACGGAACGCTTTAGCGCCGACCTCGGCGTCCGGATCGGCGTCTACTCCGATGATCAGAACTTCTTCAACTCCGACAGCCTCCGCTATATCGGCCGCGGCTACGGCGTCTACACCTGTTCGCCGCAGTTGGAGATCAAAGCGGGCGTTGTCTACCTCGATCGTCTTAATATCAAATTGTTGCCGGCTGGCGGCATCATTTGGACACCCGATAACGACACCCGGTGGGAAGTCCTGTTTCCCAATCCGAAGCTGGCGATGCGGCTTACCACGTTCGGCAATGTTGACTTGTGGGGATATGTGGCCGGTGAATATGGCGGCGGCACCTGGACCATCGATCGCGACGATATCGACCCGCTGGTGCCCGTGCAGCCACTCGAAGGCGACAAAGTGGAATACGACGACATTCGCATCATGGGTGGGCTGGAGTGGATCGGCCATCTGTCGCTCAAAGGATTTGTCGAGGCCGGCTACGTTTTCAATCGTAAGTTGCGATATCAGTCGGGTGTGGGAAATATGGATCCTGAAAACACCTTCATGGTTCGCGGCGGCATCGCCTTCTAAGTGATCTGGTCTACAATGCTCTTCCTTCAATAGCCCGAAGCGCAAGCGAGGGACGTCTCTGGTTTCACGATGTCCCCACCGTCCATTCACTTCCGACTTTCGCCGGTTGCCGTCGCAATCATCGGTCTGCTTCTCAGCCCGTGGCCAGTCTTGGCGCAGCGCGAAGAGCCGCGCCGATTGCCCCCCGTCCAAGGCATGGCCCCGTCCACGGCCAATGAAGCCTATTCCTGGTGGCTCTCGCAGCCTCCAAACCCGATCGAGCCAGCTCCAGGGCAAGTACCCGCACCTGCCCCTGCTGGTGTGGCGCCGGCCGCCTACGATGTGCCGGTCGCCACGCCGCTGATCGATCTGGATGCGGACGTCAATGAGCCGCTTTCGTTCGATGCTCCGCGCGACGGAGTGTTTCAAAAGATTGTCTTCAACGCCACCTACATGCCGGGCAGGACGTTTTCGGGCCTGGGCATCACCGATCTCGATCTCTCGACAACCTTCGCCTTCCCGATCCCCTCGCGCGACCACCCGTTGGTCATCACACCGGGGATGGAAGCCCATTATTTCGACGGACCAAGCTCGCCCGATCTGCCCCCCCATGTGTACGACGCCTGGCTCAAGATACGTACGCTTGGCAAGATCAACGAATGCTGGGGCTACGACGTGGCCGTATCGCCCGGCTGGCATTCGGACTTCGACAACAACAGCGGCGAGGCATTTCGCATCACCGGCTATGGGTTCGGCGCCTACACCTACTCGGACACGCTGCAACTCGTGCTGGGTGTCATTTATCTCAATCGCCCGAATCTTAGGATGATTCCCGCGGCTGGTTTGATCTGGACGCCGGACGAAGACACTCGCTTTGAATTGACCGCTCCACGCCCCACCATCGCCCGCCGCTGGTATGCCGACGACTGCACGGAACACTGGTTCTATATCGCGGGCGAACTCGGCGGCGGCACCTGGGCCATCGAACAAAATGGCGTCAACGATCTGATGACATACAACGACTACCGCATCCTGATCGGCTGGGAACGAAAGACCATTCGCGGATTCACCGCACTAGCCGAGTTCGGCTATGTCTTTGCCCGGCAGGTGAGCTTCGACAGCGGTGCCCCCGACTATGACCCCAATGACACGATGATGGTTCGCATGGGTGCGAAGTATTAAGAGCCCCGTGAGAAGCCCCTCCGAACTCTCACGAGTTCGGCTACAATGGCTGACATGGTCGATGTCTACTTCTATGAAGCCTTTGCCGAGGAAGAAGCTGCCCTGCGAGAGCTGCTGCCGCAACAATTTTCGGCTGCGTACACGGCCAAGACCATTCAAGAATCGGGGGATGCGGCCCCGCCTAGCCGACTGATTTCGATTCGCACTCAATCGCAGCTTCCGCCGGCCTGGGCAACGCAGCTTGATGCCATTCTGGCCCGGGCCACTGGCTATGACCATTTGCTGGCCTATGCTGCCTCGGTCCCCAAAGCACCTGCCTTGGGCTATCTGCCTCTCTATTGCCAACGGGCAGTGGCCGAGCAGGCCATGCTGATGTGGATGACTCTGATGCGGCGGTTGCCGAGACAGATGCGCCAGTTCCGCACGTTCCATCGCGATGGTCTGACCGGTTCGGAGTGCGCTGGCCGCACGCTGGTTGTCGTCGGTGTCGGCAATATTGGCCATGAAGTTTGCCGGATCGGCCAGGGGCTTGGGATGCGGGTGCTGGGAGTCGATCTGGAACCTCGGTTCGCCGATCTCGACTATGAAAGCATTGATGTCGCCCTGCCACAAGCGGACGTGATCGTGTGCGCCATGAATCTGAATCGGGCCAATCATGGCTTCTTCAATCGTGCTCGCTGGAAATGTGTAAAACCGGGCGCCGTCTTTATCAACATTTCGCGAGGCGAACTGAGCCCGGCCACCGCCTTGCTGGAGGCACTGGCGGCGGGCCAACTCGGGGGCGTGGGGCTGGACGTATTCGAAGATGAACCGAAGCTTGCCACGGCGCTGCGAAGTCAGCGGCCGATGAACGATCCCGAGGTGGTTGCCACCTTGGCGCTGGCCGAGCGCGATGACTGCCTCTGCACGCCGCACAATGCCTTCAATACGGCCGAGGCTGTCGCACGCAAGAGCGAGCATTCCGTGCAGCAGATCGTCTCCTTTCTCGATAGCGGGGCATTTCTTTGGACTCCGCCTGATGCTCCGTGATGAATCGCCATGACTCAATCCGCCGATCAACCTGAACCATCCGCGACGCCCGCCGCACCGAATGCGCTGCAGCGAGCCGTGCGATTTGTACGCGATATGATGCGATACTACGGGGCGAACCGGGGTGAGATTTGGCAATATGCCATCGAAGTCACTCCCATTCTGGAGCGAACAGGCGATCGGGCAAGGGAGATTCGCATTACCAAGGACGATGCGGTGGGGGCCGCAGCCTTTGACGGGCAGAACTGGCGGCTTACATTTCCCGATTGCTGCGTGGTAACAGGTGAACGGGCGGACGGGCCGTGGATCGAGCAAGAAGAGACTCTGCCCAATGTTGCTTGGCCTTTCTGGGGAATCGTGGCAGGGTTTTTTGGTGGTTTGGTTTTGGGCCTGATCTTCAGAATCTGGCTCTGGCCAATTTTTCTGCTGATCGGAATGGCAGTTGGTTTTGCCCATCGACAGACTCGCACCGTGCATTTGAAGTTCCGTAAGAGTAAGACGACTGACGATGACGAAGAGTTCCCGCAAGTCTGGCTGCTGCCCGACGGGCTGCTAGTGCGGCTAGGTAGTTCAAATGCCAAGAAGGCTTTTGTGCAGCATCGGGTCGATCGCCAAGAAGCCGATCGCAGCGGCGCCGTGACCATCGCCCCGCGACGCGAAGCGGAGACGCTGAAGCTGGATGAAATCCATGGGCCGAAGGACTCGGAGCCCACTCTCCCACCATCTACAGGCCGCCAAGAGTTGCCGCCGATCAGTCTGGATGACGAGTGACCGTTGTTCCTAAGGCGTAAGCCACCCCATGTGAACCATCCATTGGTATATCCACGGGTGAGACCAGGGGTTCCAGATCGGGTAACTGGCAGAGAGAGCCGACAAGCCCAACAGAAGTGCCGCCAGAAACTTTGCCCAGCGTCGGCCGCTGATCCAATCGGCCGCGGGCAACATGGCGATCAACCACAGCGGCGTCAGCCAGAAGGCCCACCGCAATCCGCTCGTACCTCCTCCATAGTTGCGATTCTCGGTTCCTTGCCCAATGTAGAATCCAAGGCAAACAACCGTTATTGCGGCAATCAGGAGCCCAAGCGTGCGGAGCGATATGCCCTGTTCCACGGGCTGAGTCGTGTTTTCATCGGGAGGAGCCATCGGCGCTACGATCTGATCTCTGCCGCGCCAGATCATCATGATGGCCCCGACAACGCTCAGCAGCCACACCGGCGTGAGCGAGAAAATGCCATGGTGCCCCACTAATGCATGTAGAGCATAGGTGGCTCGCAAAGCCTCGCCCCGATCGAGGGCCGAGCGCCGGGCGAGTGCCGCTTCGTCCCGGCTCCAATAGCTCTGCTTCTTCACTTTCTTGTCACCGGTGCCGACGTAGTAATCGTAATTGTACCAGTTGCCGTTAGTCCAATCCTTGGTGTTCCCTTTCTCGTCTTTTCCAAAGTCACGCATGCCATAGGCCGGCTGAATGGTTCCATGCGATAGGTAATTCGTGCCGAGGTGAGCAGCCCCTACCAGCAGCACCAGTGGCAAGAAACCAAGGAGAGCCTGACGCGGCGCTTTCCAAAAGGCGGCCAAGCCCAGCGCCGTGCAGAACGACAACGCAGGCAGCTCACAGGCGACTGCCATGGCAGCACAAAAGCCGGCGACGGCAAAGTAACGCCATTGGCGTCGGCCATCGAACCAGATCGGCAGCGTGGCCGCCATCGCGGCGGTCACGAAGATGGCGGCATGCAAATGATTATTGAGCGTTACGGCGAACGTCGTCAAAAACGTGCCGAAGGCGGCGGTCGCCATCACCAGCAACCGGCCGTAGTCGGTCCTGCCGTATCGCTCGCAGATTCCCGCCAACAGCCAAAGATAAATCGCCAGCGGAATCACATTGAACAGAAATAACAGAATGCGGCCAACGGTGTGCGGATTGTCGCGAAGCGAGAGGCCGGTGGTGTGGTAGATCACCCAGTAGGGGCCGGCCAGAATCGTGGCCAACAGCGGCGGCTTGCTGGAATAGAGCCGGCCTTCACCTTTCCACTCCTTCCCGTCCCAGCCGGGATGTTTGATCATGTCGATCGTGTCCCACTGCTTCGCTTGCTGTGGATCCGTAACGATCTTGTCGATCTCAAAGGTGTGGTACTCCACCAGCGCTCGCACGGTCAGCCAGCGGCTGCGATCATTGCTGCTCAAGAAGGGGCGATCGAGCCGCAGCTTCGATTCCAGTTCGGCCCGACGTCGATTGAGCTTATCGGCCAATTCTTCGCCGGTCGCTCCCTCCTCCACATACTTCGCACGAGACTTCTGATACTCTTCTTGGATCCGGGCGCTATCATACGCCAGCCGGTCAATGGAATTGGTGGCCAAGAGCCTGCCGGAAACTTGCCCCACGGCGGCAGCGATCAGCAGCCAATAGACTGCTCTGCGCAAGTGAGTTGCGGCGGTAGTAGGGTGGATGCTTGCACCCACGTCTTGATCAGGCATAGGCCCATAATGAGTGCAAGCACTCACCCCATGAATTGTTTTCTGGCTTCGATGCAGCTCGAACCAGCGTGGGTGCAAGCACCCACCCTACGGGAGTCAGCCGGCTCGAACTGTCGGTTGGTCCGTGTCCGGCTCGCCGCCGACTTCTTCTTTGATCGAATAATTGTCCGTGTTGCGGCTGGCGGTGTAGGTGATCAATTCCGCCAGGAAGCCGATCGACAAAAACTGCACTCCGATGACAATCGCGGCCAAGCAGTAGTACGTCAAAGCCCGTTCGTGAATGCTGTAGGGCGTTACGAGGTCGGTGACCATCGCCAACAGTCGAGTAGCAACCCACATGACGGCCATGAACACCATGCCCAGCACACCCAGCAGCGTGGAAACCAAACCCACGCTTCCGAGGAAATGCTGCGGCCGTTGATCGAAGCCGGTGAGAAACAGCACGGTCAGCAAGTCGAGCAAACCTTTGACGAATCGCCATGCGCCATACTTGCTGCTTCCATGCACGCGGGGACGATGATCGACCACCACTTCCGCCACGCGGAAACCCCGGGCGGCGGCCAGCACCGGCACAAAGCGGTGCATCTCGCCGTAGAGCTGAATCTCTTGCAGGGCCGGCCGGCGATAGAGCTTCATCCCGCAGTTGTGATCGTGCAGCGACACATGCGTGGTGCGGCTCACCAGCCAGTTGAACACCCGCGAGGGATAGACCTTATGCCACGGATCGTGCCGGGTCTGCTTCCAGCCGCTGACCACGTCGAAGCCTTCATTGAGCTTGGCAATAAAACGGGGAATACAGGCCGGATCGTCCTGAAAATCGGCGTCCAGGGTCATCACCAGATCGCCGCGTACGGCCTCAAAACCGGCACTCAGCGCGGCGGCCTTGCCAAAATTGCGCCGCATCCGAATGCCGCGAACGCGTTGATCCTCACGGGCCAGTCGGCAGACGACTTCCCATGTATTATCCGTCGATCCGTCATCGACGAACATGATTTCCAAATCATAATTCTCGCGAGCCGCGACGGCCGCGATTTCCTTGTGCAACTGCGGCAAACTGGCCGCCTCGTTCAAGGCTGGAATGACGATCGATATCATGATGCGCGTCGCCTGGGGTGGGTGGGATACAGCGCGCGGTGGGTAGTAACTATAGCTTAGTTGGCGGACCTTGCTTGGTCAACAGGGGAGGGCTTCATGTTGTGCCGTGGTCGGCGTGTTGTGGCGTGGTCGGCGTGTTGTGGCGTGGTCTCCCGACCACGACACGCCATCGACCGAAGGTCTCCATATCTTGGCGGCTTCGGAAAATCACGCAACCGAGACCAGGGAGACCTTCGGTCGAGTGAATGGCACGGTCGGGAGACCGTGCCATAACGAGGGGGATCTCACTGGGTCAACAGGGAGTATCAAACAATCCGACGCCGCAAACCAATGTACATAATCCCCGCGACAATCAGTTCGGCCGCTAACCAAACCAAACGCAAGATTACCGCCGTGACCAGCGGATTCGCCTGCTGCGCATCGGCATGAATGACTTGCGCGAAGTAGATCCCTAGGATTGCCGTGAGGATCAGTTCGCGCACGATCGCGCCCCCCGGCAAGAATGACAAAAATCCAGCCACAATGGCCAGAGCCGTGGCGGCAACATAGTAATGCAGATGCGCAAACGGATCGAGTCCGGCGATACCCATCCCGCGGAGCGTGGCCCACAAACTCAGGCCGATGATCAGCCATCCGGCCGCCACGCCGATCCATCCTATGGCCATCAACCGCCATGTGATCCCGCGGAGCTTGCGATCGATTTCAGGGTCGTTGCGCCCCACTCGCATTAAATGCGTGAGCCGGCGAAACACCGGCGGCAGCGTCGGCAAGCCCGACAGCAGCATCAGGCCTGCGGCCAGCGGCACGAGATAGCCATACTTCAATGCAATTTCAGGGTGGGGCTTCAGAGCCAGGATGCCGGCCGCTAAAAACGCGCCAACGGCCATCATGGTCAGCGTCTCAAGGAACACACTGGCTGCCGCCACGCCTGTGCTCACGCGCTCCGAGCGAATCAAGCCGGTTCGCAGGATCACTACCAGCGCCTTGCCGGGCACGTACTTGCCCAGGTGGCCGATGTAGAACGCTCGCAGAGTCTCACCCAGGTGTGGATGCTGCCCCAACGCCCGCAACGAGTAGTACCAGAAGATGCCCATCGGCAACATACCCAGCAGGTAGAGTGCCCCGGACAAAACCAGCCAGGCGGGCTGCAAATGAAAGCGGTAGTCGCGGAGCTGATAAAAAGCATCAGCCAGCGATCGCCAGACAAAGGCGACCACCAGGATCAGCACCGTCAGTTCGACGGCGATGCGAATCCAGGATCTGCGGCGGGAAGGTGTGGCCGTGGGTGGAGTCATGAAATTGCAGCCCTGGGTACTGAACGACAAATCAGTGCCTGCGTTGGCACATTGTGACCGGCCGGGTTGCTCCCGGCAAGATGATGTAGTGGTAGGTCAGGCTATTGCCTGATAGTGCAATCTGGCAGCGACCGTGCGGCTGAAGTTTTGTGATTGCTCGGGCGTACTCCGTCAGGCAATAGCCTGACCTACGCAGTTCGCTGAACTGTCTGATAGAATACGCTCGCACCAGCGGCCAAGCCGCACTGCATATTGCCTCGCTCACTACCGTAGGAGTCCAGATGCCATGAAACGGGCTGCTGTTTGGTTTTGGAAGAACGGAATCGTCTCGACCTTCATGACCGGCTTCTTTGTGCTGCTCCCTTTCGTGGTCACGCTGGCCATCATGGGCTGGGTGGGGAGCGTGTTGGTCGATTGGCTGGGAACCCAAAGCCTGGTCGGCCGGGGCTTGGCAGCGGTCGGCGTCAATCTCTTACCAGGAGAGAAAAGCAAAGCAGTGGCCACACTGCTTGGCTGGGCTTTGGTGCTGCTGGTGATCTGGATGATCGGCCTAATGGTCAAGTCGGCCACCCGCCAGACGCTTGTCGACTCCTTCAATTCGTTGGTCGATCGGATCCCCGTCTTCAACAGCATCTACCGCACTGTCTCCCAAGTGGTGGGGATGCTCAAGAAGGATGACAAGAGCGATTTGAAAGCAATGAGCGTGGTCTATTGCCAGTTTGGCGCCGTCGAGGGAGCCGGCTTTCTGGCGCTGCTCGCCTCTCCACAGGTCTATACTTTTGGGGGCGCTCCGTGCCACGTCGTATATATTCCCACTTCGCCGCTGCCGATGTCCGGCGGGATTGTCTTCGTGCCGGTGGCTAAAGTGCAGCAACTGGAGATGACGGTGGATGACTTGATGCAGGTCTATTTCTCGTTGGGGATGATGTCTCCCCGGGTGATTCCAGAGCAATACCGCGTGGCCTAAGCAGTGGGGTGCCCAGGCTTTCGGCTTTACCCGCCTGGCCCAGGGCGGTAGGATTTCCCAACCGCCACCGCGCGCGTGGCACAATCATTCTGAGGCATGGAGGCTCGGGCTATGCAAGCAATGCTGGCATTGGCAATGGGTACGGCGCTACTGGGCATCGACGTCGGCTGGCAGCCGATCGAGGAAGGGGGTCTGGAATACATTGTCCAGATCGACCCCGAAACGCTGGCTCGTATGAAGCCGGGTGATGAGTTTGCCACCGGCATTCGCCCCGTGCTGCGCGACGTGCGCCGCTATCGCATCGTCATTGGCAAAGGCCCGCTCCCCCGAATTGCGCTCCCTGAAAATCCCGCGTCTCCCAGCGGCAGCAGAGAACCGCGGCCGGCACCTGTGCCGCTGGCGGCCGCTGATCCGTCACAGCGATCGATTGTTGTGCCGGCCGAACGTGGTGCGACACTCCCTTCCTCGATTGGAGTCGCCCCCATGGCGCCTGTCCAACCGCCTGGCAGGGTGGCAATAGTCCCTCGGCTCTCGCCAACGCCGCTTGCCATACCCGAATTGAAACCGGCGACTACAACGGTTCCTCCAGCGGATCGGACAGCGGGGCGCACGATGCCTTCCTTCGATGCTCTTCCCGACGCCCCGGCGAAGTCGTTGCCACGGGCTCCTCAAGCGCCCGTTGCGGCAGCCACTCCTGATCGCGACTGGAAACCGTCTGCCGCGCTCGCGGCCCCTACGCCGGCGATTGCTCCCAAGTCCTCCCCACCACCAGCAACCTTGAAGCTGAACGACGCCTTGGCCGCGCCACCGATAGCGATTCCCAAAGCCGAACCGAAGACCGCACCCAAGCCAGCACCCAAGGCCGAGCCGAAGCCTCCCGCGTTCGACCCAGGCGATCGCTATCGTGACGCAGAGCGTTATCCGCCGACCGATCGCGCCCCTGCTGACGATCGATACCGCGACTTTGCCCCTCCTGCATCTTCTCAGCCCAAGGCGTCTCCTGTAATCCCTCCTCCTGCCAAGGCACCCGAGGATCGCTCAACAGACATTTCAGCGAAATCGGATAACCGCCTGGCGGAGAAATCCAAACCACCAACATCGGAATTCGTCGGCCCCGTATTGCCACCACAGTGGAATGACACTCCGCAAACAAAGCCAAAGCTGCTGGCTGTACCCCCTTCGTTCGACATCGACAGCGGCACTGACGATCGCGTTGCCCGCCCCGTTAACGAAGTTAAGAGCCCACCTGTTGCAAAGAGGGCGCCGCGCATTTCGCCTCCCACCATGGAAGTGAAAGAGCCGGTTCCCATGGGCGGCTCGCGACTACTGGCCGAAAACTTCGACCAGAAACCAGCCTCCCTGGTGAACGATCCGTCGGTACGCCCGGTTTCGACCGAGCCGATGGCATCGACGGCTCCCTCGCTCCCCGCTTCCGCCGCCAAGCCCGCGGCGCCAGTTCCCGCCGCTACCCCCGAGACCGTTTCCCGCCCCTGGTTGCCCCTTACGCTCACGCTGTTCACGCTGTTCGCCTCGATCGGCGGCAACATCTTCCTAGGCTGGGTAGCCCACGACGCCCGTTCACGCTACGGATCATTGCTCCGCGAAAACCGCGGCCTGACGGCCTGACAATGGCCCAGCCCGGCAGGTTGCTAGATGCCGATAAATTGCCAAAGAACTGGTAGGGTGGGTGCTTGCACCCACCACCTCTGTGGTTGGAGTTTGCACGACATCTTGCGCTCTCCGTTGGTGCAGCGTGGGTGCAAGCACCCACCCTACGTTGTGCGAGCTTTGAACTCTCCTCGTGTTCTCCGGCGCAACTTGTTGCTCGACAACAGGTTGCTGATAGCGTTCGCCGCTTGTTCTCCGGCCTGTTCTCCGGCTTGTTCTCCGTGGATACCCTTGCTCGTCCGATCCGTGTTGCGTCCCTGTTCATCCGTGGCCAACTTTCTTGCTTCAGCGCGCACCTTCAGCGCAGTCGTTTCAAGAAATAATTCAAAGTGCTCTCTGCTTCTCTGACTCACACCAGAGAATTGTCTACATGAAAGTTCTCTTTCGTGCTTTCCCCCTTTCGCTTTTTTCGTGATCGCCTTTCTTTGCGAGTCTTCGCCCCTTCGCGCCTGGTATGTGGTGCTTCAAAAATAATATCCATAAAAGAGCATCAATGGACTACTTTGGTAGGGAATGGAACGGTTTTCCGCTCTGTTTCACAGGAGGTCCAAACATGCTTGCCAAGAAGCGTTCTCGAC
>JAIOPX010000440.1 GCA_021413705.1 Planctomycetota bacterium
CCGGGTATTTTTCATCGGTTGGCTGGAGCCCTCTCAGGTGAAGGGCTTGAGATTCTGTTCGCCCAGATCAATACGCTGCGCCATGGGCTGGTGCTCGATAAGTTTTATGTGCGAGATGGAGACTATGCGGGCGAACCGCCATCTGAACGCATGGAAGAAGTCAGTCGTCGTCTGGTCGAATCACTCCGCCCAGACGGTCCTGCCCGCCCCGTTGTACGCAGGGTTTGGCAAGGAGCTGGACAAGCGAAACCTGCCTCCCATTTACCCATTCGCGTGCTTTGGGACAACGACACTAGCGATCAGGCGACGATCTTGGAAGTGTTCGCCCCAGATCGAACAGGCTTGTTGTATACGATTACTCGAACCGTCTTTGAGTTAGGGTTGTCGGTCGGCGCGGCCAAGATTGGAACGTACCTGGATCAAGTGGTGGACGTACTCTACGTGACGGACGCGAGTACAGGAGGAAAGGTTGTGGATCCCACACGATTGGAGTCGATTCGTCGCCGATTGGTGGAAGCGATCGAGACGTTCAGCGAGGAGTGAGTTCAAGCATCCTCTCGCGCCACTGGGCTTCGAACGCCGGCAGCTTCTGTCCGACGAGCTTTTCAAATCGCTCGATGGGGCGTTTCTCTCCTCCGTCGCGGCGCAAGTACCCTTCCATTTCGGGAGTTCCCAAAAGCTGCCGCTCGAAGGTCAAATACCAGGCGAGGCCCCAACTGGCCCGATAGAGCCTCGCGACATTGGCCGTCGCTGCCTGATGGTCTGACACATAATCGGTCGTCGGTGTCATCAACACGTCCGCCAGCCGCAAGGGGGACTCACCTCGAAGGTCGGCGGCCAGGCCGGAGAGCAAGTCGGCCCGGGGCGCGTCGATCCGCAAGGTGTTGACGTCCAACAAGCCGGCCTCAAAGATTTGTGCCCAGCCTTCGTTGAGCCACCGCGGCACTTCATAGTCCTGGGGATCGAAGACATAATTGTCGAGATAGGCGTGAAACGCTTCGTGATACAGCCGAGTGAATTGGCGGTAATACATCTCACTATTTTTTTGCTCGGCCTGACTGATTTGACGCAGCAACGTCTGTCGTTGCTTTTGAAATTGCGCCCGCGCGGCGTTAACCACCTGACGGCGCTTTTCGGGATCCGCACCCTGGCTTTCCAAAGCCTTGTTAAGTTCCTGGGCCAGTTGATCCGCACGGGTGCTGTCCTCGGACACCTGTTTTTTTAGATCGGCATGGTGAGCGCGAGCTTCCTTCAACCGCTTGGTAAAAGTGGCCAGGTCTCCCCCGGCAACAATCAGATTTTGACGCGGATCGAAGAAAGCGGAACTGTTGATATTCAAGCCGGCCGCCGCCAGCAGATCGCGAAACTGATGCACGGATCCAACCAATTCGATACGCAGCGGCCTCGGCGCATCACGGCGTGGTGTCAGGATCGTCCGATAAGCAGCGAACGTCTGTTCGATCCGTACAATCGCCTCCCGAGTGAGCTGCTCATCCGCCCAGCTTTCAAGCGTGAACCAGGGTCCCGTATAGTGCCAGGTGACATTCCCGTTCTTTCGCTGCTGGCTGAGCCGAACGTCGTCGATCAATGCCGCCAGAATTCCCACGCGATTACGAAACGCGTCGATGCGCTGTCGCAGCAACTCGCGATCGGCCTTGCTGAGACGGTCGATCTTGATGATCTCTGCCGACTTGATCGGCCGAACCAGCAGATTCATCGGCCGCCCCGGCTGGCGACCAACTTCGACGAGTTCAATCTGCCGGTCGTTTTCGTGGCGTATCAGCCCGCTGAAGGTCCGCCCATCACGACAAGCGACATGCTCCAAGGCCCAGCCAGAACCATCGATCCCGTTGAGACCCCCGCGCGGCGGCTGGGCCGAAGCACCAATAGGGAAGACGCAAACTAATAAGACTACGAGCGCAGCTTTCATAGTCAGTGGGATCTCAAAGCGTGATTCCGCTGTCTTAGCCCCCGGCGACTCGCCGGGGGTTATGCTCTAGCCTCCCAACCCGCATCAACTATTCGTCTTCACGCTTGGATCATCGGCCACGTTGACCCAGACGTGAACGTGGGGGGAGCCGCGGAAGTACCAGACAAAAGATGGCCCCTCCAGCCGCCAGTTGTCCCAGACACCGTCTTTGCCGATGTCTTGATCGCGATAGAATGCCAGTGAGCATTTCTCCAGGCCGCCCTGCTTGGCCAGGCAAGCGAGCGCTTCGTCTTGGTCGCCCTTGCGGTAGGGCTCGATCAATTTAGCCAACACCTTCTGCAAGTGCTCCTGTTGATCGGACGAGAGTTCTTTCGCCGAAATGCCGGAGATCTTGCCACTGGCGCCGGCAAAAGCCACAGCGTTCTCCCGTGGCGATTTTTCCACCAGGGCCAGCTTGCGCTGTCGCCCGTCGAGCATCTCGTAGAGCTTATTCGCCACTTGCGCTTGCGGCCAGAAGACGTTGCCAGGATGGTCCGCCGCCTCGTTGAAATCTTTCGCGGCGTGGCCATAGAAGATCGGCCCGCCAAAGGCAACATGGTCCGCTGAATTGCCATCGCAGCGCAAAGTCATGTGCCGGCCTGTCAGCACGAACTCGAATTTGCCGTCTCCAGGCTTGCCGAAGATGGCAATACCTTGATGGTGGCCAAAGCCACCAGCATCGTCCTGAAGTTGCCTGTCGATCTTGGCGTGCCACTCGGGCTGGATCATTCCCTCGAAAATCTTGCGAACCAGGGCTTGCTGTTCCTTGGTGTAAAATTGGCTTTTTACTTCGTGGGGAGTGATATTCCAGTTGTTGGCCACAAACGTGCGCAATAGCCCCCGTTTCGGGTGCTGGAAGTCCCAGTCGAAGCAGATGCTCTTGGCCTGTTCCTTGCTGAGGGTGTCGTACAACTGCTTGACGAGCGTTTCGGGGACTCCTGCGGCGGCAGTTGCCGGCGCGGCATCTTTGGCCACGGCGGCGATGGGGGCATCTGCCCAGGCGGTCAGCGGCGCGGCGCCGGCGGCAACTGCCAGCGCGCCGGCGGAAGCGAGAAACTTGCGGCGCGAGATGCCGGCATCCTGCGAGTCGTCACAATCGGGACAATAACCTTGGGGAAGCGACATAGCGTATTCTCCTCTGGCCTTGGATAGTATGGTCCCTGCGTCGCGCTTGCGACCCTCCCCGCTTCTCTGATTAGAACTCATGCCGCGGCAGTTCGCAACGAGGAAGGCGAGCGGGAGTCATGGCGAGCGGGGGCGTAAGCCCCCCGTTTCTACTTTCCTGGCCGCTTGATATCCGGGCTTTGAGAGTCAGCACAATGCCAACGGCCGGCTTCCGCCGGTCGCTCACACCGACCGCTCGCCTTATCGAATCTGGCATCCGGGACAAAAGAACGTCGCACGCTGGGCCTGCACAATACGCCGCACCTCGTGCTTGCGGCACCGGCGGCATTTCTCCCCTTCCCGATCGTACACCTGATGGTGATTCTGGTATGTGCCAGATTGATTCAATGCATTGCGATACGTGCCATCAGACAGGGTTGACCCCTCATAGCGGATAGCCGCAGCCAGGATGCGACGCGTGGCCGCGGCGATCCGCTGCCAGGCGTCGGTCCGCAATCGGCGACACGGCGTGGCAGGATGAATCTGTGCGCGATGCAGAATCTCCGCTGCATACAGATTTCCGATGCCGGCCACGGCCCGTTGATCCAACAGCGCCACCTTGATCGCACGTCGGCTATCGCCCAGTCGCTCAGCAAGAATATCCGCAGTCGTACCCAGGGCATCGGGGCCGAGACGCTCGGTGCCAAAGGCGGTGGCGAATTCAGAAGGGCTCATGAGCCGAACCAAACCCAGCCCGCGACGATCCCAATAGAGTAATTCGAGTTCACGAACGCCGCGAAGCTGCGTGTTACGTCCTAGTTGCAGCCGCAGTCTTAAGTGCTCTTGCGACGGCGGGTCGGTTAAGAGCACCAGGCCAGTCATGCGAGGCTCGAAGATCAGGTGGTCCTGGGTGTCCAAAAGAAGAACCACTCGTTTGCCAGCCCGGTCGGTGCCGACGATCGTCGTTCCACGGAGCCGTTTACGAAGTGCCGCTGGCTTCGGGGAGATCTTGATGGGGCGTCTAGGCGAGGCGACGATTTCGACCTCTTTGATCCGCATCCCGATACAAGGATCGATCCCCCGGCGCATCGTTTCGACTTCGGGTAGCTCTGGCATATTTGAGTGGGAGCCGAAGGGGACATTCCCCGCTGCCCTTGACCTGCTGGGCCTGCGAATTGACAATCCTACATTCCCCTTTGCCGCATTGTAGCACTCCAAGTCAGTCTCTCACACATGCCCGACACTCGCGTGGTACCCGATGCCGCAGGTCGCTTCGGCGCTTTTGGCGGCCGTTATGTGCCAGAGACGCTGACCTACGCGCTCGACCAACTTGCGGCGGCCTTCGACGCCGCGAAAGCAGACCCGTCGTTCCAAGCCGAACTTGACGATTTGTTTGCCCATTACGTCGGTCGTCCTTCGCCTTTGTATTTCGCCCCGCGATTGAGCCAGCAGTGCGGCGGGGCGAAGATCTACCTCAAGCGTGAAGATCTCAATCACACGGGTGCCCATAAAATCAACAACACGCTCGGCCAGGCGCTGCTCACCATGCGGATGGGCAAACAGCGCGTGATCGCCGAGACTGGCGCCGGCCAACATGGAGTGGCCACAGCTACGGCCTGTGCAAGGTTCGGAATCCCCTGCGTCGTCTACATGGGTGAGGAAGACATTCGCCGTCAGGCTCCCAATGTGCAGAGCATGAAGATGCTCGGCGCTGAGGTGCGGCCGGTGACCAGCGGTTCGCGAACACTGCGTGACGCAATCAATGAAGCCATGCGCGATTGGATGTCGTCGGTGGACACGACGCACTATATTCTGGGGTCCGTGGTCGGGCCTCATCCGTTTCCGATGATCGTGCGTGATTTTCAGTCAGTCATCGGCCGCGAGACGATAGAGCAGAGTCGCAAACAGATTGGCCGGCTGCCAAATCTGGTCGTGGCCTGTGTCGGTGGCGGAAGCAACGCGGCGGGCATGTTTTATCCCTTTGTCGAACAAGCTGGCGTGGAACTGGTCGGGGTCGAGGCTGGCGGCCGCTCGGATCGACCGGGCGACCATGCTGCCCCTCTCTCTTTTGGTGTACCCGGCGTCCTGCACGGCAGCTTCAGCTACGTGATGCAGGACGATGACGGCCAGACGAGCGATGTGCATAGCATCTCGGCCGGATTGGACTATCCGGGTGTTGGCCCCGAGCACAGCTACTGGAAAGATTCGGGCCGAGTTCGTTATACCGCCTGCGGCGATCAGCAAGCGTTGTCGGCGTTCGATGCACTGGCCCGCTCCGAAGGGATTCTGCCGGCCCTGGAGAGCTGCCATGCGGTGGCCAAGGGAATGGAACTGGCGGCTGGGCGGTCGAAGGACGAAGTGGTGGTCGTTTGCCTTTCCGGACGGGGAGATAAGGACGCTGCCGAAATCGCCAGACTCCGCACGCAGTCGCCTCAGGGAGGTGCGTGATGTCGGCCATCGACGATTTATTTCGACGCTTGAAGTCTGAGGGCCGCAAGGCGCTGATGCCGTTTGTCACCGCGGGCGATCCGGACCTGAAGTTTACCGCGGAACTGCTGGCCGAACTGAGCCGCAGCGGCGGAGATCTCTGCGAGCTGGGCATCCCCTACAGCGATCCGATTGCCGATGGCCCGGTTATTCAAGCTTCGTACACGCGAGCGCTGGGGCATCACATTCGGCTCGTCGACATTTTTGCGACCTTGAAGCAGACTACATCCTCGCTTGCCGCTCCGCTCGTCACGATGGTCAGTTTTGCGATCGTCCATCGGCACGGGTTGTCGGCCTACGTGGATGACGCCAAGCGTGCAGGAGTAGCGGGACTGATTGTGCCAGACCTGCCTGTCGAGGAATCCGGCCCGCTGGCCGATGCCTGTCGCGGTGCGGACTTGAGCCTTGTGCAATTGATTACGCCGACCACACCGCAAAAGCGGGCAGAGCGAATTGCCGCCGCTGCAAGCGGATTTATCTACTATGTCTCGGTGACGGGGATCACCGGCGAGCGAACCGAACTGCCCAAGCGGCTCGTCGATGATCTGGCTGCCTTGAAGAAACGCACCGAATTGCCAATCTGCGTGGGTTTCGGAATCAGCACGCCCGAGCATGTGCGCTTGCTGAAGCCGGTGGCCGATGGCCTGATCGTCGGCAGTGCGATTGTCCGCCGTGTAGCCGAATGTGGCGCCAAGCCGCGCGAACAGGTTCTCGCGGAAATCGGCCAATATACAGCCATGCTCCGCAAGTCAATGGATACGCCGTAGGGTTTGGCGTTGCCCTTGAAGGCGCTCTGCCGGATACTTTTGAGTATGAATTCCACATCGGCACCAACACCCCCACGACGGCTCGGCGGCTTATCGCTGTGGGAACTCGTGAAGCGGACGTATTTGGAGTACTCGCGCAATCAATTGGCCGCCAAGAGCGCTCAGTTCGCTTATTACTCCATTCTGGCACTCGCGCCGCTCTTGATTCTGACGATAGCCGGCATTGCCCACTTGCCGGTGGTTGGTATCTTAGGAGCCTTTCTGAAGTTACTTAAACAAGGACTTCCCACAGATGCCTACAACTTGGTGGAACACCAGATCGCCGACATTCAAGGGCACACCACGGGACGGCTGGTGCTGGTGAATTTGTTCTTGTTCATGTATGGCGGCTGGAAGCTGTTCTTAACGATGGGAGAGGGTTTGAACGCCGCTTTGGGAGCGCCTCCCTATGCTCGGCGCTGGCGCGCCCACGGCGTGTCGCTGATTTTTTCGGTAGCGGTTGTGGCGCTGCTAATGTTCGCGCTGGCCGGACTGGCAATCAGTTCGCTGGCAGCGGAGCGGCTTTTGGCGAAACTCGACATTGCGGAATCGTCGCAATGGATCCTGCATATCGTTCGCTGGGGAATCGTGGGAGGGCTGCTGCTCTTTCTGACCAACGCCATCTACCGCCTCATTCCAGCCGTCAAGTTTCGCTGGCAGTGGCTTTCGCCGTGGAGCGTTTTTGCAGTCCTGGCGTGGACGGTCGCCAGTCAGGCGTTCAGGCTTTATGTCTCCTGGTTCACGCCCTACAACGAAACCTACGGCGCATTGGCTGGCGTCGTGGCGCTACTGTTGTGGCTTTATTTGATCGGTGACATCCTGATGATCGGCGGCCAGATCGACGGAGTGATTCATCAAGCAACGGGCGAATCGCCGGTCGCCGTTGAAATGCCACCGCCGGAATAGCCTTACAGCGCGTCTTTTCCCGTCTCACCGGTGCGGATGCGCACCGTGTCAACCAAGTCGCTGATAAAGATCTTGCCATCGCCGATCTGACCGGTTTGCGCGGCTCGCATGATCGTGTCGATCACATTGCGTACGTTCTCGTCGGCCACGGCGACTTCCAGCTTGACCTTGGGCACAAAATCGACGGCATACTCCGTGCCGCGATACATCTCGGTGTGCCCCTTCTGGCGACCGAACCCGCGCACTTCGGTGATGGTCATGCCGGCGATTCCTCGCTCGGCCAACGCGTTCTTCACATCCTCAAGTTTGAAATGACGGATGATCGCTTCGACTTTCTTCATTGCGTGATGCTCCTCTGTCGCGGCTGCCTGGCACTTTTTGTTGAAGAATCAAAGCCGCTGTGAAACCGATGTGTCATGCTCCGGTTTGCCTACCGGGTTCCTGGCCGACCGTGGAATGTTTCATACAGCGATCCGACAGGATTATGTCTACCCGTAATGTACCAACTTTAGCTCCCTGCGCCACTACCGCCCTACTCCGTTCTATTGCGGTTTTCGCCACGGTTCCTCCTGGGAGCCGGCCAGCGCATTGGCCCGCCTGGCCAGCACAAACAGCAGATCGCCCAGCCGGTTAAGATAAATCACAGTCTGCGGCGAAATCGGCTGTTGCGACTCGCGAGCCAGAGTGACTACCCGGCGTTCCGCTCGGCGACAGACCGTACGCGCCACATGCAGCAGCGAAGCCGTCTTGCTGCCACCCGGCAAAATGAACTGGCTCAGCGGCGGGACCAGGGCATCGTGATGGTCGATAGCTTGCTCCAGACGGCCGATCTGTGACGCGCCGATCCAGTTCGTGCCTAGCTTGGCAGGGTCGGGTGTGGCCAGTTCGGCCCCCAGGGCGAACAAGTCGTGCTGGAACTCCACGAGCAACTCGTCGAGTTCCGCCGGCGGCGACTCGCAGCGGGCCAGACCGAGCAGGGCGTTGAGTTCGTCCACGGCGCCATAGGCCTCGATCCGCGCGTCGTCCTTCGCCACGCGCGGCCCGCCAAAGAGCCCAGTCTGCCCGTCATCGCCGGTTTTGGTATAGATCTTTGCAGTCATGATAAGATGCCAGGTCCGCTGTAATCGCGACAATCCGCACAAGCCGCAGGATATCGTCGATTCTGGAAGAAGCGAGTATAATAGCCTGTACCCTGCCGTTTGCCACGCCCCATTGCGCGAGGCATTTTTCTTTCATGACCACGAAGCTGGTTCATTGCACCATGAGAATGAGAATTGGGAGTTTGCACATTGTCCCAAGGTTTCGTGGTGGTTGTATCGTAGCGATCATCGCGCTAGCCCTCTCTGGTGCCGGGACCAATGGCACGGCCGCCGATCCCTCGATCGAGCCTCAATTCTTGTCCAACGTGCGGCAGGTCACCTCGGGCTTTGAGAAGGCCGGCGAAGGCTATTTCTCGCCGGACGGAAAGACCATCATCTACCAGGCTGTGCCGCTGGGCTATCCGTTCTATCAGATCTACTCGCAATCGGCTCCATTGACGGCTGCTTCAGAGGAGAAGACGGCGGCCCAGTTGCCTCGCATCATCAGCACGGGCCGTGGTCGGACAACCTGCGCTTACTTCGCCCCAGACGGCAAGAGCTTGATCTTTGCTTCGAGCCATCTCGATCCCAAGTTGAAAGAGACGGAAGACAAGTCTCGCCAACAGCAAGCGGAAGACAAGAAAAGCGGCAAGCGCCGTCGGTATCAGTGGGACTTCGATCCGGCGATGGAGATATTCCGCGCCAACTTGGATGGCAGCGGTTTGACTCGGCTGACCAACTCGCCGGGTTATGATGCCGAGTGCGCCTATTCGCCCGATGGCAAACAGATTGTTTTTTGCAGCGACCGCGACGGCGACCCGGATCTGTACATCATGGACGCGGATGGCGGCAACGTCCGTCAGTTGACCAACACGCCCGGCTACGATGGCGGTCCGTTCTTCTCGCCGGACGGGCGGTGGATCGTTTTCCGCAGCGACCGCAAGCAGGAGAACTTCCTGCAGATCATGGCCATCGGCGTGGACGGCAAGCATGAAACGGCTCTGACCAACAATGTCGGCGTGAATTGGGCTCCCTATTGGCATCCCACCGAGCCCTACATCATTTGGACCGGCGCCGATCACTCGAATCTCAACTCGCGTCCCAATTACGATCTGTGGATGACACGCTACGAGATCACACCAGACGGCGTGCAGCCGGTCGGCCCGAAGATTCGCCTGACCGACAATGCGGCGGCCGACGTGCTGCCTGTCTTTTCCCCCGATGGCCGCAAGCTGATGTGGACCAGCAGCCGTAGCGATGGGCACACTAGCCAACTTTGGATCGCCGATTTTAATTTGCCGAAGAACTAACTTGATTTGCCAGCGAGAGTCGCCACCTTTGAGGACACACCAATGAGTACGTTCGCCGTGCGAGTGCCGATTTTCGAGAGGTTTCCCTCTTGCTCGTGTATCCTGGCGATAGCCGCCATCCTGCTGTCGGCAGTTGCGACAGGAACTCTCTCCGCGGCCGATCCTGCCGATGTCAAGGCTGGCAAGTCGGAAAAAGCTCCACCCGCCAAAGCCACGAATGCCTACACGGTGGCGGCCGAACCACTCAATGTTGTCATTGAATTGGGCGCCACGGTCGAGGCCCGCGACGTGAAGGAAATTTCGATTGTCCCGGAGCAATGGTCTGACTTGGTCGTTGCGGAAGCGGTAAACCACGGCACTCGTGTGCAGAAGGGGGGCGTGTTGGTGAAGTTCGACACGCGGCGGATCGACCAAACGATTCGCGATCTTGAAGCGGAAACCCGCCTCAACGATGTGGCCATGAAGCAAACCCGTGAAGCTTTGGCCTTGTTGAAGCAATCGGTGCCGCTGCAATTGGCGGATGCGCAGCGGGCCGCGAAACAGGCTAGCGAAGATCTCAAGGAGTTCGTGGAGAAAGGCCGCCCGAGAACCTTGGAAGACCTGGACTTTCAACTGAAAAACACCGAGCAGTTCGTTAGTTATCAGGAAGAAGAACTGAAGCAGTTGGAGAAAATGTACAAGGCCGACGACTTGGTGGCCGACACCGAAGAGATCGTGCTGAAGCGGGCTCGTTTTGAGGTCGCCGCTGCGCGGCATCGGCTCAAGCAAGCCCAGGCATCCCGGGAGTGGAATCTCACCTACGGCATTCCCCGGCAGGAAACGGGCATGAAGAATGCCGTTGCCCAGACGAGCCTGGGTTTGCAAAAAGCCCAGGCGACCTTGCCGCAGTCCATCATCGAGGGGGAATTGAATCTTGCCAAAATCGAATATGAGGACGGCAAAAAGAAGCAGCGACTTGCCGAAGTGAAACGGGATCGAGATCGGCTCACGCTCCGCGCTCCCGCTGACGGTGTGGTCTATTATGGCCGGCCGACGCGCGGCGCCTGGCCGAGCGAAGATCAGGCCGGCGGAACATTGGCCGTGGGGACTCCGGTCCGAGCCCACCAGGTGTTGCTCTGTGTTGTCGATCCTCAGACGGTCCGCCTGCGAGCCACGGTGGAAGAAAGCCAAATGCGCCAGCTGCGGCAGGGGATGCGAGGAACCTTTCGGCCTACGCTCGATCCCAAGCAATCGCTGCCGGCAACCATGGGAGTGATTTCTCCTGTTCCGGTTGCGACGGGCCGATTTGATGCCGAGATTGACGCCGACATCCCCGCCGGGGGCAAAGGTCTTCCCGTGCCGTTGGTGCCCGGTATGGCAGGGCAGGCGCGGTTTGTGGTCTATTCCAATCCGAAGGCGATCGTCGTGCCGGCTTCCGCCGTCAAGACGGATGATGAAGAGCAGTCGTATGTGACGCTCCTCGACGCCGATGGCAATCCGCAGCGGCGCGATGTGAAGGTTGGTGAAAAAGTCAAAGACAAAGCCGAGATTGTCGATGGACTGAAGGCCGGGGACAAGATTCAAATTGAAGAAAAGAAGTGAGCCAGAATGCCGCGAATCGAGGCCAACAAATTGCTCGTGCTGGGATTTCAGGCGGTGGTAGCATTGGTTGCCACATGGCCGTTTCTGGCGATCGCTTCAGATTCCGCGCCGCCCAGTAAGGAACCCAGCAAGCAACCGGTGGCAACCAAGCTGGCTTCCTACGTGCCGAAAGCCAAGCCCGTGGCTCCGCCAACGCGCGAGGCTCTCGACACGGCCATTACGCGGGGCGTGGACTTCATCCTCAAAATCCAAAATCCCAGCGGCTCGTGGGGCTCGGCCACTCAGACCAAAGACCTGAATATCTATGCTCCCGTGCCCGGGGCTCATGACGCGTTCCGGGCGGCTGTGACGGCGTTGTGCGTTTCGGCATTGATCGACTCCGCCGACGCGCGGCCCGAAGTTGCTTCCTCCATCGACCGTGGCGAGGCGTGGCTGTTGGAGAATCTGCCCAAGGTCCGCCGCAACGACATCACGGCGCTTTACAACAACTGGACGCACGCCTATGGGATCGAAGCCATGGTGCGCCTTTGGGAGCGGCATGAAAAAGACCCGGCCCGGCAAAAAGCCATTCGTGATGTGATCGTCCATCAGGTGGACAGGTTGAATCGCTATCAATATGGCGCGGGTGGGTGGGGCTACTACGACTTCGACACCCATCTGCAGCATCCCGGCGAGTATGTCCCCTCGTTCACCACGGCCACCGTGTTGCTGGCCCTGAAAGAAGCCCGTCGTGTGGGGGTGGAGGTGCCGGAGTCGATGGTAACGCGGGGAGTGCGGACGGTCGTGCAGCAGCAAAAGCCCGACTTCACGTATCTCTACAGTGGCAACTTCTGGAAAGCGCCGATGCGGCCGATCAACCAGCCCGGCGGCAGCCTGGGCAGGTCGCAGGTTTGCAATCTGGCTCTGCGGCAGTGGGGAGATAAACGGATCACGGACGAGGTGCTGGAGGAATGCCTCGACCGGCTGTTCGCCCGCAATCTCTGGCTCGACATCGGCCGCAAGCGACCGATCCCCCACGAATCGTACTTCCAGGTGGCCGGCTACTTCTACTATTACGGCAGCTACTACGCGGCCCAGTGCATTGATGAACTCCCCGCCGAAAAACGCCCGCCGCTGAAGGCTCAGCTTGCATTCCGCCTCCTTCCGCTTCAGGAAAAGGACGGTTCCTGGTGGGACTTTCCGCTTTACAACTATCACCAGCAATACGGCACCGCGATGGGAGTGATGAGCTTAGTGCGGTGCCGCGCAAAGTAGCAGGCACAGTCCGTGTGCCGCAGCCAGAGAGCGAAAACTTGGGGAATAAGCGGGGCCACACTCCTGTTGCGGCACACGGAGTGTGCCTACTACGATGGCGAAAACATTTCTTGACCCGGCGCAATTGCCGAGCGTACACTTCCCATGGGTGGCACGGTCTGCCCCGCTGGAGGTCGTCTTATGATGATGCGATCCAATGAACACGATGTGATTCACCGCTACTTTGCCGGGTTGACCGAGTACGCGTTCTTTTCGCGCGTCGGACTGGCCGATCCCCCGGTGGTCGAGTACGTTGCCGAATTGCTGGCCCGCTTCATTCGCTGCGATGCCGCCTTTGGCATCCGCGATCCCAGCGGTCGCCGACTCAGCGGCATGGCCCGGCTACTGGTGGAAGCTCAACAGCGCGTCGGTCCGACACAGCGCACGCTCCATCGGCACATTGGCGACTTCGCGCTCTTCTGGGCCGGTCTTTATCCCGAAGCTCTGGAACTGGTCGAAGGCCCTCCGCGCGACGCCCAGTTTCATGAGTATTGTTCGCATGGCAAACGCGCCTATTTCATCGCCAGCACGCTCCCCCCGCAGAAAGACGACGCTGACGGTGAAGTGCTATTACGGCTGAGCAATGAATTCGAAATCTGCGTGGACGCCCTAGGCGAAGTCCGCCGCGAATGGCAAAAGCGCGAAGGAGGAGGCGAAGGACCGGTGCTATTGAATTAGGCGTAGGTCAGGCTATTGCCTGACGATTGCCGCACAACCGCCGCGCGATGCTAGATGTGCGGTTCGTGATTTTGGCCGTATTGTGTCATGCAATAGCATGACCTACGTGACCAGCCCCTTAGTAACCATCATAAACACGTCCTCCAGCGTCGGATCTTTCTCGCCGAACGAATGCAGCCTCACTTGCTGGGCCATAAGTTGTTCTAAAAGTTGAGCCACTTCGCCATCTTGTGCGGCTAGCTCGACCATGATCCGCCGTCCGTCCACTTGCACGCCGCGAACGTGGGGCGATGAGCGAATCACGCTCAGTGCGATATCAGTGCTCTCCACGCAGCGCACTTCCACGATCCGGTTCCCTTGGATCTTGCGATAGACCTCGGCGATCGGTCCGTGCATTAAGAGTTGACCGCGCTCGATGATTCCGATTGACGTGCAGCAATCCGCTAGTTCCGACAGGATGTGGCTTGAGATGAGGATTGTCTTGCCCATCCGGCGCAGCTCTTTGAGCAGGGCTTTCACTTCCAGCCGCGCCCGGGGATCGAGCCCGCTGGTGGGCTCGTCCAGAATCAGTACCGGCGGATCGTGGACCAGTGTCTTCGCCAGGCAGAGCCGCTGCTTCATGCCGCGCGACAATCCATTCACAAAATCCTCGCGCTTGTGCGTCAGATCCAGCAGGTCCAAAACGTCGGCGATTACCTTTCGCCGTTGCGGCTTGGGGATGCGATAAGCTACGGCAAAGAAGTCCAAAAACTCCCAGACCTTCATGCCGTCGTACACGCCAAAATTGTCTGGCATGTAGCCCACGCTGTGCCGCACGCCCAGCGGATCCTTCGTAACGCGATGCCCGTTGACGATCCCCTCGCCGAACGTGGCCTTCAGCAGCGTGGCCAGAAAACGAATCGTGGTGCTCTTGCCGGCGCCGTTGGGACCGATGAAGCCGAACATCTCGCCGGCCTCGATCTTCAGATTCAATCCTTCGACGGCCGTGAAGTCGCCATATTTCTTGCCAAAATTGATCAGTTCGATCATGGAAGCAGTCCGGGTTGTGGGGATTCCTCTTCGAGCGGCGCTCGAGGAGGCTCGATGGCGAAATGCTGGCGCGTGTTGCGGTCTTTTTTCGGCTCAGGTACGGCTGCGTGGATCAAGTTGGCCACCAGCAGCGTCAAGTGCCGCGGCTGCGTGGAACGCGGGCTGACGGTCAGCCCAGCCAACGGAGTCTCAATGCTGGCAAACAGTTTCAGATCCCCAGGGCGGATCTCGTCGTCCGTGATTGCCTTGTCTAGCACGCGGCGCAGACTGAGCAACTTTTCCGCGTTGCCGATCTTGATGCTGGAGAGTTCGTCCCAACGGTTGAGCAATTCATTGCGAGGCACCGCTTCGAATGTTCCGGTAGCGGTGCTACCCGCCCCGATATCGCCAAGCCAGGCGACGTCCCATTTGTCGGCGGTGGAACTCCTCCGCACGGCGATCGCATGCCGCAGGGCAAACGTCGAACGATTGTCGACAGTCGCCGAAGTGCCGGCTGCACCGCCTTCCTTCCCGGTCGCTAGTTGAATCGGGCCACTCAAGTCGATCAGTTGCTCGCTACGCACCAGATCGGCCCGGTTCGAAAGCACATGGAAGCCGGTTAGCTTGGCCTTGTCGTCGCGGCGAAACTCCAATTCGTGCGGCGTTTGACCTACCGATGCTCTGCCGTCCCCGGTCGAGAAAGGCTGAATCAGCCCCGCCGCTTCATCGAACTCGAAATCGTATCCGGTCGATAGCGATGTATAGAGCGCACTAAACCGTGTGAGGTGGCCGCGCGAATACGAAGGCTGGGTTTCCAGCACCCCCACGTCGGTCACGCTGCGGACAAAGCCGATGTCCAACTGGGCCAGTCGCACGACCAGTGCCGTGCCGGCGATGGCGATCAGCGGCGCCGCGATCCACGCCCATTCAATTCGACCCAGGAGTCGGAACATGACCCAGTTCAGCGGCACCAGCACCAGCAAGTAGCCAGCCAATACCCACATGACGAAGGTGGAGGAAGGGATTTCGATGCCGGCCGCGTCGCGAATCACACCTCGGGCGGCGTCGGGCACCGGCGCCGAATCGTTCCACGAGCCCAAGCCCAGCGGCGGGAGTTCGTCGGAATCTGGAGCATTTCCGCCGAATGGATTGGCAGGATTGGGGGCGTGCTGAAATCGTACATGCGTCGGTCGCTGCTCTTCGTTCGTGGGAGGCGCCGCATAGCTGTACCCTCCGTCACGTCCGAACAAGCGCAGGGCCGTAACGCGGCGCGGGTCCAATCGCTGGTTGTGTTCATCCTCCCAGTTCACTAACAGTTTGTTGTCTTCGCCGGCCCGCGAATAGATGCGGGGCGGCCGGCGCAATAAACAGGCATTGAAGAAATGATCGAACGACGGCCAATTATCGAGTTCCCGCTCCGCCAAGTGGAAGCTGGTGACAACCATCCTGCCCCGCCCCACGCGCCCTTCCACCACCAACGGCGCATCGGCCGAACTCGTGGCCAGCACCTTCACCCCCGGCACATCGCTGCGCGGTTTGAGTTTCACCGCACTCCAGGGATTGATAGCCCGCAGTTCTCTCCCCGGGCCGCGTGGGTTACGGAGCGTCCAGGCCGCGCTGAACTTTGCCAGATCTTCGGTCGTCAGCGTCATGGTGCCTGCCGACTCGGCCGGCAGATAAGGCGCTAAAAAGCTGCTCCGCAGCGTGTCCAGCGTTTCCGGCCCGCTCACAATCAATTGCCCTCCCCAGTGCAGCCAATCGAGCAGCGCCCGCTGCTGCCCTTCGTTGAGTCTGTCGGCCGCCATATCGTCCCAGATTAGGTAGGCGATGCTCGTCCAGGTGAGTGCCTGGGACGAGAGCGGGACCGGCTTGTTGGCCGGCGGCATCAGCACGTAGTAATAGCGCGAGCGCCCGGTGGGATGATCGCCCCCGTCGGGCGGCGCGATGCTGTCCAATGACTTGAGAAACGCATAGCGCCGCGGATCGCGCGACAGCACGACCATTTGATACTCATGGGGCGCCATGACCTGATAGATCTCTTCACGCAGCGGCCATTGCATCCCCAGCGACGACGAAGCGAGCCGGCCGCGGAACCGAATCGAACCCGGCGCCTGCGGCACGAACAACGACGTTTCGATCTGCTTAGGCGTCTGCTGCTTGAAGGCCAGCGAAACCGGCCGCGACATCTTCAGGCTGAACGGGTTCGGCGCGCGCGAAATCAACAGCGGCCGCCCTTGGTCATCCACGGACTGCCAGGCAACGTCCCCGTTAAAATCCGCCTTGTTGGCCTGCATCAATTGCGATACGCCAATCCAATGCCCTGGCTTGACCGCGCCGCCGGGCGTATTTTCGTTGGGCTCGACCAGCAGGTTGCCGACGGTGAACTCCTCCTTGGGCTCCTCCTTTTTCTTCTTTTTGGCCTCTTCGGCCTTCTTCCGCTTGGCCTCGAGTTCTTCCTCGGCCTCCCGCTTGGCCTTCGCGGCCGGATCTTCCTGGCACCCGCTGCAACCAGGGAGTGCCACACAGATCATGCAGGCCAACAAGCACATCAAAACGGTCGTAGCACCCAACGAATAGTGACGCAACTTGGCGAGCTTGGCCGGTGCTTTACGCTGAAGCATCAAGCTGCCCTTGCTTTCCTCAACCGTATGCCACTGGCTTCTCCAGTGTTGGGCCGAGTAAGGCAATGGCGATCCGTCCCGCTGAGCCAAACAATCCTCCGCCGGCTGAATGCCTTCGAGCGGCTTGGCCGGATCGCACGATGATAGAAAAGCGCCCCTCACAGAGACCTCTTAATTCCGTTCTGTTCCCGGTAGGTTGGAGTCCAGGTTTTAGCCTGTTTTTCTCGAAGCAGCCTAAAGGCTGTGTTCCAGCCGTCTTCATCTCCCCTATGTGTGAGTGTACGCACCCCCGAGCCCCACCGAAAGCCGTCCGCTGAGCGGTTGACCACAGTTTACACAACTTTTCTGCCTTCGACACAACACATGCCGGCCAAGTGCTTGCCCTAATAACAACGATTTTGCTGACGCATTGCTTATTTTTCCCCACGGACCTTTGCAGGGCGCATTTTTTCCGCATTTGATATCGTTTTCGCGCTGGCCAATTGTCTGGCGACAGATATAACGAAAGCATGTCGCAACCCGTCCCATCTCTGTCCGGTGCAATCCCCCGCCGTTTTCCCTGGCGGCGGCTCCTGCAATTTCGGCTGCGATCGATCTTGATCCTCACGACGGTCATCGCAGCGGTGCTCGGATGGTGGTCAAACCGGGTCCGGCCGCAGCGCGATGCGGTGGCGGCTATTACGGTATTGAATGGGCGAGTCACCTACGACTTTGAGAAACAGCAACTCGGTGGGCCTGCCCATTGGCCGGAGTGGCTCGTCAGTGCGATCGGCGTCGATTGTTTTGCCAACGTAGTGGGAGTCAGCCTCAATCACACGCGCGTCACCAATGCCGACATGCGGCACCTGCGAAGATTTCCCTGTTTGGAAGAACTCAATCTCGAAGGTACCCAAATCACCGAATCCGGATTAGAGCACCTCCGGGAACTCATTGCCCTGAAAAGAATCGTCCTTCCGATGACCGCCACCGACGCGGGGCTGGAAAAGTTCACCGGGCACCCCGGCTTGCAAGAGATCGACCTCAGTTATGGATTCAACATCACCGATGCCGGAATGAAACACCTCAGGGGGCACACAGGCCTGCAGTGTCTCGCTCTCCAAAATACGCAAATCACGGACGCCGGACTCCAACATCTCCAGGGTTTAAGCCTCCTGCGAAAATTGAACTTGCCGGGTGCCATCACGGACACTGGGCTTCAACAGGTCAAGAGCCTCGGCAGTTTGGAAGAACTCAACCTGCGGTTTTGTGTTTTGATCGGCGACCCCGGACTGGACCACCTGCAAGGACTCGCCGGGCTGCAACGGCTAGGGCTTGGGTACACGAAAGTTACC
>JAIOPX010000333.1 GCA_021413705.1 Planctomycetota bacterium
GAGACGAACGGCTGCGCGGCCGCCATCATGCGGACGTGAGCACGCCAGTCGATCGAGCGGCCGCCGCCGGCCGGTTCAAACGCACAGTCGAAGACCGGTAGATGCTCTTCCTTCAGATGAGGAGCGCCTTCGATCTTATCCTGCTTGTCGATGTAGGCAATGATGTCGTCCACCTGCGTCTGGTCGTAGCCCAGCGTGGTCAGCGAGAGAGCCACGGTCTGATTGACGATCTTCAACATGCCGCCGCCGGCAAGTTGCTTGTACTTGACCAGCGCGATGTCCGGCTCGATGCCGGTCGTGTCGCAATCCATCAGGAAGCTGATCGTGCCGGTCGGCGCCAGCACCGTGGCTTGAGCATTGCGATAGCCGTGCTTTCGTCCGGCCGAAAGAACTTCTTCCCACAGGCCGCGAGCGGCATTCTTCAAATACGGCGGGCACGACTGGTCGATCCGTTCGACCGCGTCCCGATGCATCTGCATGACGTGCAACATCGGCTCGCGATTGATTTCAAAGCCATCGAAGGGACCGACGACAGCGGCCATCTCCGCGCTGGTCAGGTTGGCCGTTCCGTGCAACAGTGCGGTGATCGCGCCGCAGACGCCATAGCCTTCGGCCGAGTCGTAGGGGATGCCGCCGGTCATCAGCAAGCTGCCGAGATTGGAGTAACCCAGGCCGAGCGGGCGGAACTTGTGGCTGTTCTCCGCGATGCGGGCCGTCGGATAGCTGGCGTGATCGACCAGGATTTCCTGGGCGACGAAGAACACGCGGCAGGCATGGCGGAAGCGGGCCACGTCGAACGTGCCGTCGCCGCGGCGGAACTTCATCAGGTTGATGCTGGCCAGATTGCAGGCCGTATCGTCGAGGAACATGTATTCCGAACACGGATTGCTGGCGTTGATCCGACCCGAGTTCGGGCAGGTGTGCCAGGTGTTGATCGTCGTGTCGTATTGCACGCCAGGGTCGCCACACTTCCAGGCGTTGCTGGCCATGCGGTCGAGCATTTCGCGGGCGGGCCAACTCGGGCCGGCCACGTTGGGGTCGGTCACCCAGTGCGTGGTCCACTGCTCGTCGTTGTCCACGGCGTTCATGAACTCGTCGGTCACGCGAACGGAGAGGTTCGCGTTCTGGAACATGATCGAACTGTAGGCTTCGCCGTTGAAGTTCGATTCGTAGCCCCCCTTCTCGATCAGGCAGTGGGCCTTGGCCTCTTCCTTGGCCTTGCACTCGATGAACTCCATGATGTCCGGGTGCCAGACTTTCATCGACTGCATCTTGGCCGCGCGACGCGTCTTGCCGCCGCTCTTGACCACCGCGGCGATCTGGTCGTATACCCGCATGAACGAGAGCGGGCCGGAGGGCTTGCCGCCGCCGCCGAGTTTTTCACGATGCGAGCGGAGCGTGGAGAGGTCGGTCCCCGTGCCGGAGCCGAACTTGAACAGCATGGCCTCGCTGGTGGCCAGCCGCATGATGTCTTCCATGTTGTCCGTCACGCTCTGAATGAAGCAGGCCGAACCCTGGGGATACATGTAGGGGTTCTGCGGCTGGCGGACGGTGCGAGTCTCCTGGTCCCAGTGCCAGTTGCACGGGGCGCCGGTGACGCCGTATTGGTGATAGAGCCCGACGTTGAACCAAACGGGCGAATTGAACGCCCCGTGCTGGTGGAGGCAGAGCCAGGTCAGTTCGCGATAGAACTGCTCGCCATCTTCGGGCGAGGCGAAGTAGCCGTCGGCCAGGCCCCAGTCGGCGATGGTGCGCGAGACGCGGTGAATCAATTGGCGGACGCTCCGCTCACGCTGCGGCGTATGGATCTCGCCATAGAAGTATTTGCTGACCACCACGTTGGTAGCCAATTGGCTCCAACTGGCGGGGACTTCGCAGTCGGTCTGCTCGAACAGGACATCGCCACCTTCACCCTTGATGGCTGCGGTGCGAAGCGACCACTCGGTCGTCGTAAATGGATCGGCCACCGAGGCGGGGCAGAAGACAGGATCGAAGGTCAGCCCGACGCGGCTGCCGGGGGGCGTCTTGTCGGACGGGGAGCGAGACGCGGAAACACCAAACTCAACGGTGGCCATGAGAGGATTCTCCTCCGTAAGGGGACTCGGGCATCCGTACCGATGGTATACTTCCGTATACCAACTCACCTTCAAAGTCGGCAACCACGCCGGCTTTGGATTAATGCACCTT
>JAIOPX010000334.1 GCA_021413705.1 Planctomycetota bacterium
CCTGGCTGCAAGTGAGGACTGCACAAAAATCTCCGGCGGGATTCGGCGGCGAATCGAACCGTTTTGAGAAGCAGGTCAGCGCGTCGCCTTGAGGCGACATGCGAACTTGATAGTGCGGATTAGCCCCCTCCGATTTCTTGACGACTTCCAGTCCCGCCCGTTGAACAGCCGCCACGGCCCGCGGATTGAAAGCCGTCGCCTCCGTCCCCCCCGAATATGTCTCGATTTGTATCATCCCGTTGTGTTGTGCCGCCACGCTCGCCCAGATCTGGGCCAAATGGCTCCGACGCGAGTTGTGAGTGCAAATAAATGTCAACCGCACCGGTTTTCCGCCTGCCGAGTTTTCCCGGATGTATCGGGCAAGTTGCTTCAGCAACGCTTGTCGCTGTGCCGGTATCTGATCGAATTCCGCCGTTCGCGCCGACACGAACGAATCGAGTGTAGGATGGAACTTCATGGAATCCTCAGCCGCATGGACAGATGCGAAAGTACAGCAGACCGCTCCCAACAACGCCAATCGTAAGATGCTTATCAACATTGAGCCTTCTCCAGATGAATAAACGTGAACAGGAACGTCGCAAACCAATGGTGTCGCCTTCATCGGATTACGGCTTAACGGCAAAAACTCGCACGCTTGATGCATACTGATTTACATCATGTTGGCGAAGGAGGGTGACGAGGCGTTGATGCAAGCTTTCGTCCGTGGGTTGTGACGAACAACACGCCGAACTTACAACGGGAAGCCTCGAGGCCGAGACGGAGCCAGCCTCCCTAGTAGCTACTGTGGGAGAGCAGCATCCGGCCTGATTTTCGACCTTGGCGTAGGCGTTGAGATCGGATCCCGTGTCCACCACTTCCACTGCCGAAAATCCAGCCTCGGCCAGTTGCTGGCGATAGTCGTCAATCAGAATAGCCCCAGCTATACACCCCACATAGGCCATCAGGTCGTTGCCAATCTCCGGCGGCAACGGCTGCTTGAGCGCTATGTCACTCACCGCCAAGCGACCTCCTGGCTTGAGCACCCTGGCGATTTCTCGGAAGACCGCGGACTTATCCGGCGCGAGGTTGATCACGCAGTTGCTGATCACGCAATCCACCGAGGCGTCGGCCAACGGTAGGTTGTCGATCGTCGCGCGATGGAACTCAACATTCGTGTAGTTGCCTCGCGCGGCATTCTTTCGAGCCAGCTCGAGCATTTCCTGGGTCATGTCGATACCAATTGCCTTGCCGGTCGGACCGACCTTCGTCGCCGCCAGGAACACATCAAGTCCACCACCCGAGCCGAGGTCCACCACCACTTCGCCAGGGCGTAGATTGGCTGTGGCGGTGGGGTTGCCACACGACAGGCCCATGTTAGCCTCCGCCGGAATCGAAGCCAATTGCTCGGGCGTATAGCCAAACGCTTCGGCCACGGCCCGAACGCCGGCGTGCTGCGTGGAAAGCCCGCTCGTCGCCACGGAACCGTATTTTGCCTTCACGGCGTTTTCGATGAACTGAGACATGTTTATCTCCTCATGGATTTAGTAAATGTCGCAATACCATTACCCGCAATGGACGTGACACGAACAAGAGGTCATTTCTTGGTGCTTATGGAAGTGGGGCAGGTTGAAGAAGTTGAATCTGCGAGTTTATCGTCTTTTTCAACCTCATGTCCGAAATGACGCCGCTGAAAATAGAGCGCCACATGGACCAGACCGATCAACACGGGAACCTCAACCAGGGGGCCGATCACGGCTGCGAAGGCCACCCCGGAGTTGATTCCGAAGACCGCCACCGCCACCGCAATTGCCAACTCGAAGTTGTTGCTTGCGGCGGTGAAAGCGATAGTCGTCGTCTTCGAGTAGTCGGCTCCGATCTTCCAGCCCATCCAAAAACTGATGAGAAACATCACGACGAAATAGATCAACAATGGTGCCGCGATCCGCAGCACATCAAGCGGAATCTGCACGATAAGATTCCCCTTGAGGCTAAACATCACCAAGATCGTGAACAGCAATGCGATCAGTGTGATCGGGCTGATAGTCGGAATGAATCGCTGTTCGTACCACGCCCTCCCCTTGGCACGCAATAATACAAACCGAGTCGCCATGCCCGCCAAGAAGGGAATGCCAAGATAAATGAAGACACTTTTGGCGATTTCACCGATGCTCACTTGCACGGTGCTGCCTTGCAGTCCGAACAAAGGTGGCAAAACGGTGATGAACACCCAGGCGTATACGCTGTAGAACAGCACTTGAAAGATGCTGTTGAAGGCGACCAACCCGGCGGCGTACTCGGTGTCCCCCTTCGCTAATTCGTTCCAGACAATGACCATGGCAATGCAGCGAGCCAAGCCGATCATGATGAGGCCGACCATATACTGCGGGTAGTCATGCAGGAACACAATCGCCAGAGCGAACATCAGGATCGGGCCGATCAACCAGTTTTGCACAAGTGACAGGGCGAGAATCTTCCAGTTGCGGAAGACCTCCCCTAATTCCTCGTAGCGGACTTTTGCCAGTGGCGGGTACATCATCAGGATCAAACCGATGGCGATGGGAACATTGGTTGTTCCAATCTGAAAGCGATTGATCCATGCCTCAACTCCTGGTACGAAGCGACCCAGGGCAACTCCTGCCGCCATCGCCAGGAAAATCCAAAGCGTCAAGAAGCGGTCCAGAAAGGCCAGGCGTTTCGTGATGCCTTCCGTCATTTTCGATCCTTCATAAATCTGCTTAAGCGAATATTGTCTATCCAAAAATCACTCGCAACAGTTCCGGCAACCGGCAGAACGCAACCGCTCCGTATCTCGAGCGAGTTGGGGCACGACATCGCTGCACGCAGCCAGGCACGCTTGCAGCTTCTCGTGAACGGGAGATGCTGCCGGCGCAAGTCGATAAAAGTGCCAAAGTCCTTCTTTGCGAGCCAACACAAGTCCTGCGCGGCGCAAATAAGCCAGATGACGCGATGCCTTGGGTTGCGCAACGCCAAGGATATCCACCAGGTCGCACACACACAGCTCTCCGCCACGCAGCAAATTGACGATTCGCAGCCGCGTGCGGTCGGACAACGCCCGAAAGATCATCTCCAATTTCAGGGGGGCAGTTTTGGTTGTCATAATATATACACCTAGGCAAATGTAGTTTTGGACGATTGAAGAGTCAAGGCTTAAGCGGCGCGGCATCGTGGATTTGATAACCTGACCGCAAGACGAGGGGCGATCCTGGTGCTACTGGATTTTAGTCTCAATTCTGCTAGGTTGACTACTTCTTCGCTTCAACACCGGGCAATCTCCCTCGTGGCCATATCCGATCCGCCAGATTCTGAAGACCCACCCAGTTTTGAGCAGGCTCTCGCCGCGCTCGAATCGATCGTTCACGATTTGGAAGAAGGCCGGCTTGGGTTGGAAGAGGCGGTCGGGCGCTATGAGGCCGGCGTCAAATTGCTCAAGCAATGCCACGCTTTATTGGCCCAGGCGGAGCGACGGATTGAGTTGCTTACGGGGGTCGATTCCTTGGGGCAACCCGTGGCCGAGTCGTTCGACGAGGAAGCGGCCCTGACGCTGGAGGAGAAGTCGAAATCCCGCTCCAAGCGGCGCAGCACGGCCAAACCAGCCCCGGCCAAGGGCGTTATGCCCCCGGATGGCGACATAGACGAACCGGGCAGCCTCTTCTAAAATGGGAAGTTTGGGCGTCTCCCGTATTTTTATAATACTGGGCCGATTTGTGGACCTGTTGCGGCACACGGAGTGTGCCTACTACTTTGAGCGCTGCTGCGATGGTCGAAGCCACCATGCCCTCGTTTGCCGAACTTGCCCTTCCCCTGCGCCAGGACATCGACGAGGCTCTGGCGGACGCGGTCGGCAATTCTGGTGAAATGCCCCCCCGCCTCAACGAGGCACTCCGATACAGCCTCTTGGGCTCCGGCAAGCGATTGCGGCCGATCATGGTGTTACTGGCAGCCGAGGCCTGCGGTTGTAGTCGTGCGAAGGCGATGCCGGCGGCCTGCGCCGTGGAAATGATCCACGCGTATTCCTTGGTACACGACGACCTGCCGGCGATGGACGACGACGATCTGCGCCGTGGGAGACCGACGTGCCACAAGGTGTTTGGCGAAGCCCTGGCGATTCTGGCGGGAGACGCACTGCTGACGCGGGCGTTCGAACTGCTGGCGGTCGAAGTGCAGCCACCCGTTGTGGCAGCCTCCTGCTGCGCATCGCTGGCCGAAGCCGCCGGAGCGGCCGGCATGGTCGGCGGCCAGGTGGACGATCTAGAGCAAGAACAGGTTGCTCCTTCCGGCGATATCGAGCAGCAGTTGCAAGTGCTCATATCCATCCATCGCCGCAAAACGGCCGCCATGCTTCGCGTCTCGCTCAAGCTCGGCGGCATCGTTGCCGGAGCAACGCTCGATCAATTGGAGGCGCTCGACGCCTTCGGTCGCCCGCTGGGCTTGGCGTTCCAAATCGTGGACGACCTGCTGGACGTCGGCGGAGTGGAAGCGGCCACCGGCAAGCGAGTCGGCAAAGACCACGGCCGCGGCAAGTTGACATTTCCCGGGCTGTTGGGGAGCGAAGAAAGCCGCGTTCAGGCAGCAAGTCTGATCGACGAGGCGTGTACGGCCCTTCGCCCTCTTGGGCCTCAAGCAGCCGGACTCGAATCCTTGGCCCGTTACGTTCTGGAGCGCGACCGTTAATGGACGAGCGACTTTCCAAAATTGAGTCTCCCCGCGATCTTGTTGGCATGTCGAATTCCGACTTGGCGGCGCTGGCTGAAGAGATGCGCGAAGCGCTGTGCAATCTCGTGAGCCAGCGGTCGGCCCATTTTTCGTCGAACCTGGGTGTGATCGAACTCTGCCTCGCGCTTCACTCCACGTTTGATTTCAGCAAGGATCGGCTTCTCTGGGACACGGGGCATCAGATCTATCCTCATAAGATGATCACCGGCCGTTATCATGAGTTCGGCACCATCCGAACCAAAAGCGGCCTGATGGGCTATCCGAATCCCCAGGAAAGCCCCTACGACCTGTTTATGACGGGCCATGCCGGTTGCAGCGTCTCGACGGCGTTGGGGCTGCGTTGCGGTGACGACCTGCTCCGTAGCAATGAAGGGCGGCATAGCGTAGCGGTGATCGGGGATGGAGCCTTTGTCTCCGGCATCGTCTTCGAGGCAATGAACAACGCCGGCGGCTTGAAACGCAAGCTCCTGGTGGTGCTCAACGACAATAAGATGTCGATCTGCCCTCGGACGGGCAGCCTGGCCGACATGTTCGACCGGATGCGGACTACCAAGTTCTATGCCGGTTTCAAGAATGAAATCATCCACATGCTCGACAAGGTGCCGCTGGTGGGCGAACCTGTCGAGCGAATCCTCGGCAACATCAAGGAAGCGTTCAAAGCGGGCCTCCACGGCGGAATGCTGTTTGAGGAACTCGGCTTCCGCTACATCGGCCCAATCGACGGACACGATATCCGCCAGATGCGAAAGTATCTGGCCAAGGTAAAGAAGCTCAATGAGCCCGTGCTGCTGCACGTTGTGACGGAGAAGGGGCACGGTTTCCGCCCCGCGGCGGAAGACCCGGTCTACTTCCACACGCCAGCCCCCTTTGTGCGGGCCAATGGACAGGCTGTCCCGCTGGGGACCACTGCATCGAAGGCCGCCTACACGAACATAGCCAGCGAAGCGATCGAAACCGAGATGGAGGCGAACAGCCGCGTCGTGGTTTTGACCGCGGCCATGTGCCAGGGGACGAAGCTGGAAAAAGTTCGTGATCGGTTTCCTGATCGTTTCTTTGATACCGGCATCTGTGAAGAGCATGCAGTCGCCTTTGCCGCTGGGTTGGCCAAGGCCGGGATGCGGCCGATTGTTGACATCTATAGCACGTTCCTGCAGCGGGCCTATGACCAGATTTTCCAGGAAGTGACGCTGCAGGATCTACCAGTCACGTTTCTCTTGGATCGCGCCGGCGTGACTGGCCCCGATGGCCCTACGCATCATGGCATGTTCGACCTCGGATACTTGCGGCTGTTTCCCAATATGGTCGTCATGGCGCCGGGTGACATCACAGACATGCGCGGCATGATCGCCTGGGCGTTGACACACAACAGCCCCACTTCTATTCGCTACCCGAAAGCCAACGCCGAGACGGTCGAAGGGGAGCGGGATCCAATCATGCTGGGGCGGGCCGAAGTTCTGCGGCCAGGGCGGGCCGGAACGATAGTGGCCTGCGGAACCCTGCTGACCGAATGTCTCAAAGCGGCGCAGATATTGGCCGAGGAAGGCTTGGACTTCGGCGTCATCAACGCTCGCTTCGTCAAGCCGCTCGATACGGAAACACTGTTGCGTGCGATCACTCAGACCCCCGTAGTGGTCACGGTGGAAGAAGCAACGCTCATGGGTGGCTTTGGCAGCGCGGTGTTGGAAATGGCCAGCGACGCGGGAGTTTCAGCAGCCCATGTGCAGCGAGTTGGAGTACCTGATCGTTTTGTCGAACATGCTGACCGAGGCGAGTTGCTGGCCATTTTGGGACTTGATGCAGCCGGCATTGCCAAGGCCTGCCGCAAGCGGGCATCCGCGGCAGCAGTGCATCAGGATGCCGTGCCCGATGGGGCGGCGTGAAGTCGATTCGTCCTTGGTCACGGAGCAAAAGCGGATGAACCCTGCCAATTCCGCTCCGCCGCCCACAGCAATCCGCCCACGGCTGCTGCTCTTGTGTGACGCCCAGCGGCCAAGCGTGCATCAAGAATTGCAACGACTGTTGCCGCACTTAACTCAACACGCTGAAGTAATCGAAGTAGATTTGCAGCAGAATCGCTCCCTGGCCGAAGTGGCGGCTGATTTCGCAGTCGTCTTAGGTGGTGACGGCTCGATCCTGCGTGCCGCCGGCCAGATGGGCTATCGCCAACTCCCGGTAGTCGGTGTGAATCTCGGCAAATTGGGATTTCTGGCGGATTTGTCGCCGGATGAATTACTGGAGGTGTTTCCCAAAATCTGCCAGCAAGCCTATCCCGTCGTTGAACACCTGATTTTGCAATGCTGCGTGATGCGGGACGAGAAGGAAGTCCACCGGAGTTTGGCGCTCAATGAGGTGTCGATCCTGGCGGGCGCGCCATTCGCAGTCCTGGAGATCGATCTTTACGTTGACGGACAATGGGTGACTACCTATAGTGGCGACGGCCTGATCGTCAGCACACCGGTCGGATCGACGGCCCACAACCTGTCGGCAGGAGGCCCAATCCTGCGGAAGGATCTGCGTGCTGTGGTGATCTCGCCGATTAGCGCTCACACACTCACGATTCGCCCTGTCGTCGATTCGGCAGATCGTGTGTATGAGTTACGAGTGCCGAGGCCCAACGCGGGAACGTCGTTGGTCATGGACGGACAAATGATCTGTTCCCTGGCCGCGGGAGACCGAGTGGTGGTGCAGCAAGCTGAGCCGAAATTTCAGATGATTGAAGTGCCAGGGCACAATTACTACCGCACCTTGCGCGAGAAATTGGGATGGGGAGGAAGGCTGCCATTGGCGGATAATCCACCACGTTAGCCGAAGCAGAAGTGGTAGCTGAAGTCGTAAGTCTTCAGTTCTTGCCAGTTACCGAACTCTCACGAGTTCGGCTACGAATATTTAAGGAACCTCGAAAGGATTCGAGAAATGAACACTTTCTCCCGGCCGCGCTGGCCGATGTTGTTGATGCTTTCCTTGGGATGCTGTTTATTGGCGATCGTGCCGATGCCGTCGTCAGCGGCCGAACAGGATGCGAAGTACGAGCTTCGCTATAAGTTCAAGCCGGGCGAAGTCGTCCGCACGAAGGTGTTGCACCAAGCCGCCATCCGCACCACGATCGACGGCACCAGTCAGACCGCGGCCACGGTCAGCACGTCGATCAAGGTCTGGAAGATCGAAGACGTCAGTTCTGACGGGCAGATTACGTTCATCCACTCGGTCGATCACGTCAAGATGCGGAACGAAGTATCGGGCCGCGAAGACACACACTACGACAGCCTGACCGACCAGAAGCCACCGCAAGGGTTTGAGGATGTAGCCAAGCGCGTTGGTGTGCCGTTGACCAGGGTCACGATCGACAACTGCGGTACAATCCTCAAGCGAGAAGAGTTGGCGGCCCCCGGGCCCGGTCAGGGTACGCAACTTACACTCCCCTTGCCGAAGCAGTCGATTGCTGTGGGGGGCACCTGGACATTCCCCAACGACATGCGGATTCGATTGCGGACCGGCGAAATCAAGAACATCAAGTCTCAACAGCGCTACACGCTGGAATCGGTCGATGGGGACATTGCCAAGATCAAGGTCGAGACGCAAGTGCTCACGCCCGTTCGCGATCCAGAAATCGAGGCTCAAATCATCGAGAACGAAACGAACGGCACGATTCGTTTCAACATCGCCGCGGGGCGGCTGGCGGGTCAGCAGGTGGATCTGGATCGCAGCGTGGTTGGATATCCCAACGCCAAGAGCAGCATGCACTACCGCACGCGATTCACGGAAGAGTTGCTCAAGGACGAGCAGCGCACGGCGGAGCGGGAGAATGTGTTGCGACCGAAAAAGTAATGAACGAGCCTCACAGGCGAGCCGGGGGAATAAGCCCTCGGAGGCGTTGAGCTTGAAGAAAGGCGTTGGTACTGGGATTGAATAGCTGCTTAAGAATCCTCCAGGCGCTGACGCCCCAGGCTTGCCGTTGAGCGCAGTTCCGAGTGCATTGACCTTCTCGCCAGAATCGCCCGTGCTCCTTGTGGCGTAGGCGTCAACAGCAGTGTGGCCGCGCCATCACCCTCCGGCCGAAGTTGTTTCAGTACATCGGACGGATCGTGGGGCAGACCCCGCTTCTTCACTTCAAGCCGGCCAATGCCTCGCTCGCGAACAATGGCCCGCAATCGCTTCATATCCAGCGGCAGCACATCCAGCACTTCGAAGGGGGCAAGCAGCGCATGATCGCCCGGTTCGTCTGACGTCAGATAAGCCACGCCTGACGCCACGGCCTGAATCTGGCAGACCGCCGCCAGGTGTACCGGCAGATGAGGGTTTCCCACAATTGTTTGCGGCGGGCGCTCGTCGCGGTACACAACAGTCGCCCGGCATTGGCCAGGTTTTTCGGTCGTCGCACCGAACCAGGCTACCTGCTGCCGACATTGGCGATCGCGGCTGATCCACTCCCGCTCGCAGCGTTGTTGCCAGTCGATGGGTACTTCCGCGGCAGGGGCAAGTTTGAAAGCGGCAGCACTATTTTGAATGAGTAATTGCTCCAGCGCCTCTGCCGACGGTTCTCCGGCCGCCACGCGAGTCGTGCGGCGATCTTCCGGGCGGCGGTCGGGATCGATGTGCCATGCGGCATACCCTTCCACATCGACCTGCTGGGCGTCTGCAACTTCAGCGAGCGCCGACAGGCCACACACCCGGAGATTGGCTTCAGCCATCGCAACGATGCCCGGGTCGCGATCAATTCCGGCGGCCTGGGTGGTTGAAGCCAGCGCCAAGAGATCGCCTCCGATGCCGCAGCAGAGATCCACGATGGACCCTTGCTTTGACAGCCGAGTCGCCTTGTATTGAGCCACCCAGGCGTCGGTGGCCTGTTCCAGTCCCTTGCG
>JAIOPX010000335.1 GCA_021413705.1 Planctomycetota bacterium
GACGAGATGCGTATAGAATGCCCAGCGGTAGGGCCCCCAGAAATACGTTTCCCGCCCTAGCAAAAAGTCCGACTCAAAATTGGGAGGAACGTAGTTTCGATATCCGAGCACGACGCTCAGAGTCACCTTCCAGATCAACACTGCCGCCAGGATGGTGAGTAGGCGCGACAAAACGTAGGAACTGGTATTCCGCATAGGCTTCATCCTACCATCGACGATGGAGGGACAATGCTAGCGTCAAAATCCCCGCAAAAAACCGCGGATAAATCCGGCCCGAATCGGCCTTGACTGGGGGAAACGATTCTCCTATTCTCCCGCCTCACATGACGCGCGGCAAGGCAAGCGAAACGCTTGAAACGTAACGCACGCCACACAAAAGACTGCCGCGGCAAAAGCAAAAAACACAAACAAAAACACAACGGCCGACCGATAGGCCACAGAGACCAATCGCTCCCGGACATTAGTGTGCTTTAGTCCTTTGCCCCCCTGGGACTTGTGCCGCTGGTGCCGGGAGCCTTTTTGCGCGCTCACATCGTCGCCGGCTCGAAGAAGTGCTCTACACCTTCCGCCTTGGCGATCACCGTGATGCCACCTTCGCTCACGGTAAAGCCGCGGGCCATGTCCTGGGCGTGGTCATAGCCGATCACCGTGTCGGCCGGAATGTGGACACCTTTGTCGATGATCGCGCGGCGAACTCGCGCGCGGCGGCCGATATCCACGCCGTCGAACAGGATCGAATCTTCCACATGCGCGTAGCTGTTGATCCGCACGTCGCGACCGATAATCGAACGGAATACCTGGCCTCCGGAGACGATCGAGCCAGGGCAGACGATGCTGTCGAGCGCCATGCCACGGCGGCCGTCGTCGGCTGACTCCGCGAACACGAACTTCGGCGGCGGCGAGCTGGGATGGAAGCTGCGGATCGGCCAGCGGTCGTCGTACATGTTCAACAGCGGATCGACCGAGACCAGGTCCATGTTGGCTTCGTAGTAGGCGTCGAGCGTACCTACGTCGCGCCAATAGGCGTCCACCTTGCGGTTCTCGTCCCGGAACGGGAAGGCGAACACCCTGTGCGTGTCGATGATGGACGGAATGATGTTGCGGCCGAAGTCGTGGGCGCTGTCGGCCTTGGTGGCGTCCTGACAAAGCTGCTCGAATAGGAACCTGGCAGTGAAGACGTAGATGCCCATCGAGGCCAAAGCATGTTCGGGATCGCCAGGTATGGAGCGCGGCTGTCGGGGTTTTTCCTGAAAGCCGACGATGCGTCCGTCTGTTTCGATCTGCATAACGCCGAACTCGGTGGCATCGTCCACGGAGACTCGCAGTGCGGCCACGGTCAGATCGGCATCGTTATGAATATGGAAGTCCACGAGCTTCTTGTAGTCCATCTTGTAAATATGGTCGCCGGCCAGGATGACGACGTATTCCGGCCGCTCTTTCTCCAACGCATAGATATTCTGATAGACGGCGTCGGCGGTCCCTTGATACCAGTGCTCGTCGATCCGCTGCTGCGGGGGTACGACTTCGATGAACTCACCCAGGGCAGGTGAGAGAAGTCCCTGCCAGCCGAGGTGAATATGGCGGTCGAGGCTCATCGCCTTGTACTGTGTGAGCACGAGCAGCTTGCGGATGTCGCTGTTGATGCAGTTGGACAGGGTAAAGTCGATGATCCGATACGCCCCGCCAAAGGGGACGGCCGGCTTGGCCCGATCGCGCGTCAGCGGCTCCAACCGCGTCCCTTTCCCCCCTGCCAGCACCACCGCCAGAACATTTTTCATCGAGCATCCTTTTCTGCAACTCGGAAACAGGGACTACCAGGTCCGGTCGGAGCATTCTAGCCCGCGATATAGCGGCGACCAAGCCCGCAGCATGAGGTTCTGCACGCCACTCGTAACTCTATGAGGCGCGCGCACAGACTAGAGGACGTCGATGGGATAGGAAGTCACGGCCCCGAAGCGCTCGCGAAGTTCCTGTACGGTCGTTCCAATCATCACGTTCGGAACTTGGCCGCCGTCATTGAACTTCAGTGGGAGCAGAATCTCGTATCGTCGGTACGATTTGCGCATAGACCGGCTTGCCTTCCACCGAGAACCGGATGCCCTGAGCGGCCAGGATGGCAAGCGCTGTTTCCGGCACGAGTGTTATGCCATCGTCAAAAGACTTGAACGAAAATCGCCCGGCGAGAAATCCGAGTGCTTCGGCCTCAGTCTGACGATCAGGAAACTTGATCTTGACCATACTCGCATGATACGGCAATCGCACTCGGCATTCAAGGATCAAATGAGGTCATTCGCGGTTCAGACCGCGAGACCCCATATACACACTCCATCGATTCGCCCAACACCAAAGAAGTGTGACGAGCTTCGCTTTCTGGCTCGGTACTTATCTGCCACCACGTGCAAGGTGCAATTCTCGCTGCAAACACACACGCCCCAAAGGCTCCTCCCAGACCGCTATATCCGTCACTTTCCACCCAAACGTCACTCAACTACGCCCCAAGAGCGAATTCACCACCCAAACTGCTGGTTCGCAGGCTGCCAACCCGGTTGCCGATCGTGTCTAAGGTGTTTACAGTAAATATGTTAAACCCCGCGGTACCCTCTTGGTGGCGCGCTGCCGCTGACGCTGGCGGGGTCGTGTGAGAGAATGTTTTCGTGGCCAGCCCGTCGCGTAGCGGTGTGTTTCAGGTCGCGGCCGA
>JAIOPX010000395.1 GCA_021413705.1 Planctomycetota bacterium
CTAGCCCCCGGTTTTTGTCGCGCACAAACCGGGGGCTAGCGCCCGGCGGCAAATATAGTTTCAGTTTAGTGGCCGCCATGCGTAGTATCATCATGCGATTTCCTGCCGCCAAACAAGCTCTTGATCCAGTGCCATTCGACCCAATGACCTTCCACCACATAGTTGATAACCATTACCAGTGCCAGCCCCAATCCGGCGGGAATGAACAAGATCCAATGAAAGTGCGATTCACCTGCGTGGCCGCTCTTGCCCCCGAAGAACGCCTCCCACAATTCCACGCTATACGTAATCGCCACCAGGTATTCGATAAAATGCACGACGCTTTGAATCTGGGCGACGCGACGAATGTTGGCGTCCATCTTGGTCGATAGTTCTTTCTGTTCATCCAGCCGTTGACTGTCGCTGGCAGCTTGCCGTCGTCCCACAGCCGCGGTGCTCAGGTCGCGCAAGGTCGAGAGCACTTCGTCGAGCCGGCTGGCATCGAAGAAGCGGCGCACTACGTGCCCGTCCGGCAGCGAAAGTTCGTGCCTGACCAAGGCGGCCCGGCGGATCAGCCCTTCCGTCTCGGCAATCACGCTGCCGTCCTCCGCCGGTCGGTGAATCAGGGCTTCGGTTTCGGAAGCCAGATTGGCCAACTCGCGGAACAATCGTTCGATCGCGGCGATTTTCTCTTGAGAGCTTTTTTTGGCCGCCACGACCACGCCCTGGCGGCTCCAGACGGCGACCCAGTCGTTCTTGCGCACGAGGTGCCGCTGAAGAAAATCGGTCGGCACGCCGGCTCCGCCATCCACGTCGATCAACCGCCAAAGCAGCCTGCCCACCTGCTCCCCCACGGTTCCTTGCAAGATTTCCACGTCTTCATCGAGCTCGACTTTGCCGAAGCGATAGGTGCCGCGCTGCGGCTTCGGTGCGCGCCCTTGCAAGGCGTCGATGACGGAAATCTGGTGCGTCACAGGATCGCGCCGGCCGCCGGAGGTAGGAAAATCCAGCGCCGTGACATCGCCGCTGAGGAACGACAACTCCAGTTCACGCTCGACGATCTGGGCCACGGGATCGTCCACAAGGTTTGTAGCGACGCCGGCCGGGCCAATGACCGTTCCTCGGCTGGGGGCGACGACAATCGTGCAGTCGTAGTTCGCGCCATCAAACCAGGGATCGTCAAATCGCGACGTCAGGACTTCGCCAGCGCGCCCCTCATAGCCAGGGCGGCAGCGCGGCGCCGCGCCATCGGCCACGACCGGCGGTCGTTCGGCCAGGGCGGCCACTTCGCTGGCCTGTAGCCGAGCCCAAAGGTTGTAAATATGCCGCTGTGCGGCCCGTTCCGGATCGAGTGCGAAGAAATAGGCTGACGTATTGACCGTCGCTCCCGGACGGCTGTCGCTATATGCCACGCCACTGAATAGAAATCCCTCTCCCATCGAGGAATGATCCACATCGTTACGGACCCATTCCTTGAACAGCAGGCACTCAGGGTCGCGGATGTAGATGCCATCGGCTTGCTGCCGCCGCTGGCCGGAGGGAAGGAGTTGGGCCTCGTTGAGGGTAAGCCCGTTGGATTGCGCTTGAAACAACGGTGCAGCAGAGACTCTCGCATACCATTCGGAAAAATCGTCCTCGGATCGTTGCAGATAGACGACTGTGCGGCGGGCCCGCTTCATGTCCTGCTCATAGGCTTCCGTCTGCCGATCCAAGAGCGCCAATTCTGGAGCGAACATTTCGCTCTGCTCCAGCACGGAATCGTAAAGCGGATTGAGTTGCCGGCTTTCATCGCTCAGCGCGCGGCGCACTTCCGTGAAGAACGGCATCGCCCCGCTGGTTTCATCCAAATAGTTTCGACCGCGGACCATCGCGGCATAAAGAACCGAGTGAATCGCCCGATGGCGCGGGCAGCTCATCGGCCGGCAGTTGTCCACGCACGATGCGCAGGCGGCCAACAAGATGGCCCAACGGCGCTGCGAGTCGAACCGGGCGGCGTCAGGATGATACCAGTCGATCTCCTGTCGCGTCCTCCACCAGCCATCGCTACGCAGGCCCAACTCCGTCCAACCCTGGTGCGGGAGCGATCCATCGAGGATACAACGGGCCAGATACATGGATGCAAAGGCATCAAAATCCGGCTGGCGATGCGTAATGAGCCAGAAGATTTCGGGTGAGCCGCTGGTGTCAAAACGCTTTTTCAGTTCCTCCGCCCGGTGCAGCACGGCAGCCGCCGCCGAGGGAAACCGCTCTGGCCAGAAGAAATGGTGATCGACGATCGGCCTGGTCTCTCCGTCGATTCCCCAACAGGCCCCGCCGACGTCCAACGCCAGTTCGTTGTCATAAAGCCGATCGGGCGACTCGCCAGCCGACGATCGGGAGCCTTGGGCGGAAATAAATCGAGTGCCAAACTCAACGTAGCGATACTTGAAGTTCATAAATGCACGGCCCCAGAAGACAAACAATGCAGGATGGCGAATACCTATAATAGCAGCGTCGTGCCACTGCTTGCCAGACACTCGAAAAGACACTGGACTACAATTTAGGCACATCGGCGTCTGGGAAGCAGTGCGGCTTGAGCAACCCGGACAGCACTGCTTGGCGGACGCATGTTGCGGCAACTTCCTTGAGACGCAGTGAGGCGTCCTTCAAGCAGTGGCACGACAACCGCACCTCAGTTCTGCGTGCCCTCTTCAGCGGGCTTCTTCATCCGTATCAGGACAAATTGCTCCGTCTTGTCGGGTCCGTAATGGACCAGTGCGGTGGACTGATCTTTCGTCAGGTTGTAGAGGCCCGTTTCGACTACCGTGGTTTTGTTTTTGGCGATGTGCCACGCGGCCCGCTGATTCTTCTTATTGACCGATCCAGACACCGGCGTCGAGGAATCGGTGACCTGGCTGTAGTAGTTGCCACGGATGGCGCCTTGCTTGTCCACCGCCAACTGAAAGATCATCTCGGGTGTCTTTTGACCTTCCGGCATCAGGCCGAAGACGCCCAGCGGTAGCCAATTGGCGTCCTGACCAGCGGCGTCGTCGCTTGTGTCGGCCAGGTTGGCCGCTTCCTGATAATACTGCTGCGAGGTGCCGGCCAACTGTCCGTTGTAATAGACATTGCCGTCGTCGTAGGTAATGTTGTCGCCATAGTCGTAGTCGTAGGCGGCGGATTCAGCCGCGCCGAGCCACGCGCCGACATTGGACCAGGCCGCGGTGTCCCAGACGGTGGCCGCCCAACCGGCCGCTGCATAGCCGGCGGGCCGCCATGCCCAGGGATGCGCTGCGCCCCAGCCAGCCCCAAACATCCCGCGATCGGCACACCACCGATTAGCATAGATTCCCTGCGAACGGCAATAGGTGGGTGAGAAGTATCGCGAGCCATTGGCCGTGATCGAGCCGCGGCCAGCAACATATCCCCCCGCCGCCACTCTCCCGTCTCCGGCGGCAAACCCGCGCGCACCGGTCGTCGAATGGGTATAGACATTTCCGTCTGGCCCTTTGACTGCGGTGCCGCTGGCAAAGCGCCCGCCTGCGGCGACTCCCCCCGGCCCGGCGGCGATGCCGCGCTCTCCCGCCGCGCCATGAACGACTGTGGAACCGAGCGGACCTTGATAGGCATGTGCCGAAGCGCCATAGCGCCCCGCGGCCGCGCCACCTTCTCCAGCAGCAAATCCGCCACCACCCCAGGCGCCGCCGGCTGCATGCATCCCGGAGTCCGTCGGCAACCCAAGGAAGCTACTGAGTTGACCGCGGTTCACGGAATCGCCATACGCACCGGCACCAAACCCGCCCGCCCTCAATCCGCCGCCGTCGAAGCCGCCTGTGTGCAGCCCGGGGCCGAATCCGCCGAGCCCGCCGCCGTGGAATCCGCCGTCATATCCACCTAGTCCGCCGCCGTGAAAGCCACTCAACCCACCCCCACCAAAGCCACTGCTGTGAAAGCCGCCAAAACCACCTCCACCCCCATGGAATCCGCTAAAGCCGCCGCCGCCTCCATGAAAACCGCTGAAACCACCGCCGTGGAAGCCGCCCCCGCCACCATGAAAGCCACCAAAGCCACGGCCCCAGGCGTCGCTCGGCATTGCAGCAACGGCCAGGACCAGAATCCCTGCTACGCAGATTCGACAAAGACTTATCACGTCAGCAATCCTCATGTTGTGTAGTTCAAGTGTCTTATTGGTTTGTTTCGACGAACATTCAGCAGCCGATTTTGCTCATCGCTTCTCCGGCACGCGATCCAGCACCACTTCGCGTGTGTCCGGCAGTTTTACATCCCCGACTTTGCGATTGATCGACCTCCAACCCAGCACGTTGTTTTCGTCCGCAACCCGGATCAGCAACTCTTGTGAAGACGTGGGTGTGCCGTCGGCCAGCACTCCGGCGGATTCGATTTGCCATCCTTGCGGCGTGGCGGTCCACAGCCCGGTGCCAAAACCGCCAGCGGCATCGAACGACCAGGATCTTACCTGGCCCGCCTGCGGATCGAGCCCAATGATCTGCATTCCGGATGAAACCGTCACGCCGTCCTGCTTCACCGTGTAGTCCCGCTTGAGAAAGCTCTTGTTGGCGAACCATTGGATCGTCGTGTGGACGCTGGCCCCGCCCCCTTTGCTCTCCCATTTTCCAACCAGCCACTCCAGCGATTGCAATTGCTGGTAGTTCGAAGGCAAGTCGATTGAGGATTCGCGGACACTGGCCATCAGCCAAGTGTTGTCCTGTTTGACGTGAACGGCGGTGTAACGGCTCGCCGTAGGAGCGGCCCCTTGCTTGGTAATTACGGTGCCGATGCCGTCTTCGACGGCCATGGTCGGCGTTGGAAAGTCGATCGACTGAATCGCCACTTCGATTTTCGCGCCAGGCTGCTGCTTGAACAGCGCCGCGTACTCACCCTGGATGGCTTTGCGTCCTTTGAGAATCACACCCCGCTGATCGGCCAGCGTTCCTTCTTCCGTCCACAACTCCGCAAGGCTTTTGGCATCCCCTTTGTTGAAGGCTTTGACAAAAGTTTCGCCGCTGGCGCGAATGGCTGCCTCCGCGGCTTTGGTATCAACGGCCTTGTCGGCGGCATTGGCGATGGTCGCTAGAGCCATCACAGCAAGGGTCGCCAAGGACAGGCGCGTGCAGGCCGCGCATGTAGGAAGATGTGGAAACCGAGACATGGTTGCAAAACTCCAGGTGAAAATCAGGGGTGCGAAAGCATAGATAATATGAACAAAAATGAGCCCAATGTCCACTTTTTACGTTACTTTTCGTCCGGGTGCTTATGAAATCGCCACTCTTTGCTCACGATCAACCTCGCCCCGCGACGGAATGAGAGATACGACCAGGCCCATTGCAGCACGACCATCAGCCGGTTTTCAAAACCGGTCAGGTAGTAGATATGCACCACCAGCCACAATAGCCAAGCGGGAAACCCCGCCAGCTTGAGTTTGCCAAGTTCCACAATCGCTCGGCTGCGGCCGATCGTGGCCATTTGTCCCTTGTCAGTGAAGTGAAACGGTTGCCGCGGCTTCCCCGCAACCTCGCGCAAAATAGTGCGAGCCAGGTAACGCCCCTGCTGCATGGCAACCGGGGCCGTACCCGGCAGCGGCTTGCCGGTCTGGTACAGGAAGCAGGCCAGATCACCGGCAACGAAGATGTTCTCGTGTCCCGGCACGGACAAATCCGGCTCCACCAGAACGCGCCCCTGACGATCGACTTCGCAGCCGGTGGCTCTGCCAAGAGGTGAAGCTTTCACGCCGGCGGCCCAAAGAACCGTGGAAGCCCCGATGCGTTCCGCGCCGATCTCCACTCCGCTGGCATCAATCTTGGTCACCGCGCTGTTGGTCCAGACCTGCACGCCCAGGTGTTCCAGATCGCGGGTGGCCCGGGCGGCTTGCGCTTCGTTGAACATCGACAGGATCCGCGGGCCGGATTCCACCAGGATCACCCTGGCCAATTTGGCGTCGATATTGCGAAAGTCCTTGGCCAGTGTGAAGCGGCTCATCTCACCAATCGCGCCGGCCAATTCCACCCCCGTCGGTCCGCCGCCGACAATCACAAACGTCAACAGCCGCTTCCGGTCTTCAGCCGATGTGCTCCGCTCCGCTTCCTCGTAGGCCGAAAGCACACGCCGGCGGATTTCCGTAGCCTGCTCCAGGTTCTTCAGCCCGGGTGCGAACTCTTCCCATTCATCATGTCCGAAATAGCTGTGCTGCGCTCCGCACGCCAGAATGAGATAATCAAATGGGACCTCGCCAAAATCGGCCACCGCAACATTACGCTCAAGATCCAGCGAAAGAACTTCGCCCTGTAATACGCGAATGTTGCCATAGCGCGAAAGCAGGCTGCGGATCGGCGCGGCGATGTCGGCTGGGCTCAGTCCGGCCATCGCCACCTGATACAGCAGCGGCTGGAACAGATGGTGATTTGTGCGGTCCACCACCGTTACGTCGATTCCGCGAGCATCGCCAAGCCCTCGGGCAGCATTGAGCCCTGCAAAACCGCCGCCGATGATCAGGACGCGTGGCATAGGAGGAAATCTCGCGGGTCAAGGATGAGAATGGACGCGATTGTACTCTTGAGGAGCTAAAACTTTCCCACGATCAGTCCTGCCGAGACTGCACACACTCTCTATTGATTCCTTCCGGGGAATTATTCCAGCTCGAGCGTTTGATAGCGACCCGCCAGACTTGCAATCACGGCGATCAATTCCCGGGGTTCCACGGGTTTGGGCAGGTGCGTTTGAAAACCTGCCTGGAGGGAACGGATCCGATCTTCAGGTCTGGCAAACGCGGTCAAAGCTATGGCGGGCGCATTGAGCCCTTGGCCTCGCATGGTGCGCATCAACTCGTAACCATCTTGCATCGGCATTCCGATGTCACTGACGATGACATCGGGTTTGAATGTTTCAAGGATGGATAACGCCTCGGCAGCGGAGCCGGCTAGAACAGGGATAGCTTCGCATTCCACCAGGAATCGCCGCACGAGATTGCGAGCATCGGCTTCGTCGTCGATGACCAGGACTTTGAGCCCTTTGAGCTTGGAGAGGTCGTTGGTTCCATGGTGATGCCTGGGAGCAGGACGCCTCCCTTCTCCGCCACGTAAAGCTCGCAGAGGGAGGCGAATGAGAAATGTAGCGCCCTGTCCACTACCCTGGCTTTGGGCCCGGATCGTGCCGCCGTGCATTTCCACCAGGTTTCGCACGATGGAAAGTCCCAGGCCGAGTCCGCCGTGTTTGCGGGTTGTCGAAGCGTCGGCCTGGCTGAATCGTTCGAACAATTGAGGAAGGAACGCAGGATGGATCCCTTCGCCGGTGTCGCTGACGCTGATCTCCACATGGGATTGAATGCGCTGCGCTCGAATCTCAATCATTCCTCCTTTCGGCGTGAACTTCACGGCGTTCGTAAGCAGGTTCCACAATACTTGCTGCAGGCGACCCGGATCGCCGCTGACCGAAATAGTCGCCGGGTTGACTGATTTGCTCAGGCGAATTTCTTTGGCTGACAGCGCGGGCATGACCGATTGCACGGCGGCCTCGATCACATCGGCGATTTCGACGCTCTGAATGTCGAGTCGTACCTTACCCGAGATGATCCGGCTCACGTCGAGCAGATCTTCGATGAGTTGCGTCTGCAAACGCACATTTCGATCGATGACATCGATCCCTTCGGCAATCGCATCCGCATTGGTGGGATCCAACTTCATGATTTGCGCCCAGCCGAAAATGGCGTTCAGCGGCGTCCGGAGTTCGTGGCTCAAGGTAGCCAGAAATTCATCCTTCATGCGTCCGGCGCGCTCCGCTTCTTGCCTTGCGGCCCGCTCACTTTCCAGCAGTTGTTGTCTCTCGTGCTGGCCCAGGCGAATGGCCTCGATTTGGTCGCGGAGTTGATATTGTCGCTGACGGCCTCGGATCGCGGCCTGGACCGCGCTGACAACCGAGCGCGTAGGGGCGGGACGCTCCAAGAGGGTGACATTTCTCAACGCGCTCAATACCTTGGATGCGGCGGGCGATGTGACGCCCCCTGGCATCAGAATAACGAAGGGGAGTTCCGACCATGCGGGTTGGTTTTCCACAATCTGCAATAACTGCCACATACCGTTACTGCCCAAGGCCTCGCCGGTAAGAAGCACGGCGCCGGCGCCCGCTCTGACTTCCTGCACCAGACAACCTAAATCTTCGCATAAGACACACTTCACGCCTGCATTGCTGAGTAGCGAAGACGTAACCTCCCCGTCTCTTCTCGTGGGGGTCACGACAAGAACGCGCTGCGAGGGGTCGGCGAGTTGGGAGGGTTCGACCATGCGGGAACAATGTTCTCAATCAGGCAAAACGTCTTGATTTTTCAATTCAACCGGTACTCCGGTCAATATGCCGCGGAAGTGGGTCAGCGGATCGCTCAAGTGAATCCCTTGCTCGTCAAACCGCAACTCGCGGATGCTCTCTTCGTGAGCGCCACTCCGCTTTTTGACCACGGAGATAGCCTTCTTCACTTTGCCGGCATACTCAAAGTAGCGCAGCAAGACCACAGAATCCGCCAGGTAGCTGGTGTCCACGGGCGACTGCATATTGGCTCCTACAATTCCATGCTGGGCGACGACCATAAGCGTGGTGACGCCTTGCCGGCCAAGATAGGTCAGCAGTTCGTGAAGCTGCGCCGTGAGATATCGCTCTTCCGGCATGGCGTTGGTGTAGCCGTTGAGGCTGTCGATCACCACAACCGTCGCCTTATCTCTTTCGACGGCCTCCCGGACCAGCCAGGTAAACTCGCCGGGCGAAAGCTCGGCCGGATCCACTTGCTGCACCATCACTTCCCCTGATTCTCTACCTTCCTTGAACTTGATCCCGAGGGCAGCGGAGCGCGCCTCCAGCGTGGCGAGGCTTTCATCGAACGCAAAGATGACCGCATGCTCTCCACGTTGTGCCGCCGCCACGGCAAATTGCACGGCAATTGTGGATTTCCCCGAACCGGCCGGCCCCATCAGCAGCGTGCTGGTGCCCCGATCCGGCCCGCCGCCAAGCAATTTGTCGAGCGCGGTCACGCCGCTCTTGATTCGATCCGGCGAAAACGGCTCACTGTGCTCCGAGGCGACCAGCCGGGGAAACACCACCAAACCACCTTCGCGAATGGCAAAATCGTGAAATCCACCTCGATAGCTGGTTCCGCGGAACTTCATTACCCGCAACCTGCGGCGTTCCGCCCCATAAACCGGCGCCAATTGTTCCAGCGATATCACTCCGTGGGCGATGCTCTGAAGCTGAAGGTCGGAACCTTCCGAGGTGCGATCGTCCAACAGCACTACGGTGCATTTGCGGCCGACAAAAAACTGCTTAAGAGCCAGTATTTGACGGCGATAACGCAGAGAACTTTGGGCCAGCAGCCGCATTTCCGAAAGCGAGTCGAAGACGATGCGCGTAGGATTGATGCGTTCCACGGCCGCCAATACTTTGGTGGTCGTTTCTGTCAGTTCCACCTCCGAGGGATGGTACATCGTTACTTCCGAATCCCCGTCCAGATCTTTCTCCTCGGAAATCAATTCAATCACATCGATTCCATCGAGCGACCACCCGTGAGATGCGGCTCCGGCGGCGAGTTCCTCCTGCGTTTCCGACAAAGTGATGTAGAGGCATTTTTCGCCGGTCTTGACCCCTTCCATAAGAAATTGCAACGCCAAGGTTGTTTTGCCGGCGCCAGGGTCGCCGTCTACGAGGTAGAGCCGATGTGCAATCAGCCCTTCCTTAAGGATGTCGTCCAGGCCGTGGATTCCGGTTTTCAGTCTTTCGACAGGGAGCCTTTGTGTTGAGGCAGCCATGGTAAATCTCATTGCTGAGGATTAGTGTTTGGGAAATGCGTTCCTTGCAAAATAACTAACGACGCGTAAACCATGGCCTCCGCCAAGGTAGCAAGTCGTATGCCGGCGCAGAATGAGCCCAATAGAATAGCGAGGAGGATCGACGCCGGTGAACTCTTGCGCGTCAACCGACTTCCAGGTGGCTGTCAAACGACCACCATGGACCGTTGGAGTGCAGCATAAGGGCCAGATTTTTCGCTTCGATAGCGTGCTGAAACCAAAACGTCCGGGGGTTCGAAGTTATCCGCGGTTCCGTCGCGTCAGGATTGGCAAATCGACGGCCACCTTGGTTCCCTTCCCCGGTTGGCTATTGATGGCCACGTTGCCCCCTAGCAGATTTGCCCGCTGCCGAATCCCGCGCAGACCGTGACGTTCTTCAGACACGCGGGCCGGGTCGAAACCAACGCCCCAGTCCTGAATGTCCACATGGATGCGATTGCCCGTGTGGCCCAGAACGATCTTGGCCTGTTGGCTGTGGCTGTGCTTTTGAGCGTTCGTTAACGCTTCTTGCACGATACGGAAGATAGCGCTCTCCAGCTCCGGCGCCAACCTGGCAAATTCTGTCTCATGCTCGAAGGTGATGGTGGAATCGGCGGTGGTTCGTTCCTGGATCAGGTGATCGATGGCCGCCACCACGCCGAGTTCATCCAGGATCGGAGGCCGCAGCCCATTGACCAGTCGGCGCCCTTCCTGGATTGTTTTTTGCAACAGAGCCATGACCAGGTCGAGTTGCGGGGCAAGCGGCTCATGTTCGAGATTGCTAAGATATCGATCCAGGTGCATCGTCGCACCGGTAGCATATTGCACCAGGCCGTCGTGAATCTCGTAGGCCACGAGCTTGCGTTCATATTCCTGGGTTCGCAATAGATGGATCAGGTGCAGTCGCTCTGCCCGGAGCGCCTCTTCGGCTCGCTTGCGGCTGATGCCCAACGCGACCAGCTTCGCCCAGAACGCGATGAGTTGCTGGTCTTGCTCGCTTGGCAACCGGGGCGTGCGATAGTACAACGCAAAAGTGCCTAGCACTTTGCCTAGAGAGATGATCGGCGTAGACCAGCACGCTCGTAATCCATGGCCCAGAGTAAAGTCACGAAACTGTGCCCAATGAGGATCGGTGGCGATGTCCGACACGATCACTTGTTGCTGCGTGTATGCAGCCGTGCCGCACGAGCCCACGTTGGGGCCGATCTCAACTCCATCGACCGCGCGGTTATATTCATCCGGAAGACTCGGCGCTGCGCCGTGGCGGAGTTTGTCTCCCTCGAGCAGCAGAATCGAGCAGAGCATTTCGCTCGACTGGCGCTCGATCGTCCGAGCAAACAGATCGAGCATCTCGGCAAGAGATACGTCTTTGGCCAGTGCTTCCAGCACTTGTGCCTGGGCCGTCAGCGCGGCTTCGAGTTGCTGTTGCTTGTTGCCTAAAGATGAATCGGCAGGTGAATTGAAGTCTGAGTTTTCCGCTTGAATCATAAGGCACCCCTGCAAACGGCCTCTGGACGAGCAACCGCTATTCTACACTATTTAAAGGGGGAGTCATCTATTTTCTTTTCCACAAACTACCCTGTATTTGCCTCTCGAGCGCGAAGTAAACCACGGTGAGCGGCACGGCGCTAGCCGCCGGTGCTCGAAGCCCACTTTGATTATCAACCTAAGAACCGCCCTTTTTTCCGAACATGGATCCTGAGCCGCCAGACAACGGTGGCTAGCGCCATTCCGCACAGTTTATGGTACTTTCGGACTCAGCAGATACAGCTGCACGCCAAGCCCCAGCGGCACCAGGCCTAGCAGCGCCAGGGTTCCGGCGTAGTCAATCGCGGCGTAGAGCATATACAGGCTTGTTGCACAGAAAATCAACGGCGCCACCGGATAGAGTGGGACGCGGAAAGGACGGCGGTGGGTCGGTTCTCGCTGGCGGAGGACAATCACCGCCGCGCCGGTGAGTAAGAAAAACAGCCAGAAGACTGGCGCAGGGCCAATCACCAGCGCCTCGAACCCGCCTCCATATTTCTCCCATTGCGGTGGGGCTAATCCGATCAATCGATAGAGACTGTTCAACGCGGCTCGTCCAGCAACACTCCCCACGATGCCGATCAAGGCCATGGTCACGATTCCTTGAATGCTCAATGACCAAATGGGCGACTTCAGCCGAGGATTCCACCGAGCCAGCAGACCAAACAACGGATGGTCCTGGCCCATGGCCGCGTACACACGCGCGCCGGCAAAGATCATTCCGTTGATAGCTCCCAGCGCGGAGATCATCACCAACACGCTCATGGCCTTGCCGCCGTACGGCCCGAAAATAGCGGCCAGAACATCGGCCGCCGGCGCCGTGGACGCCCGCAACCCGTCAAATCCCAGGCCTGACAGATAGGCGACGTTGATGATCAGGTACAACAGTGTCACCACGCCGACACCCAACAACAGCGCCAGCGGGATCGTTCTCCGTCGCCGACGAGCCTCGGACGCCACATAGGCCACGTCGCTCCAGCCGCCATAAGCGTAGAGGATCATGATCATGGCCAGCCCGATTCCTCCGCTCGCGGTTGGCGACGGATTCGTCGCAGCAGAACGCGGAGTTCCAGTGGCGAGCAAGCCAGCTACGACGATGCCTCCAAGCCCGAGCACTTTCGCGATCGTCAAAATGTTTTGCGTGGTCTTACCAACCACCACGCCCAGCAAGTTGACTGCGGTCAATGTTGCGACGGCGATTGCAGCCAGAAGGGTTTCGTAGCCTCGTGAAATCCCCAAACACTCCACGGCATAGTCGGCAAACACATAGGCCATGGCGCCGATCGTGCCCGTGATGACCGGGAACAATTGCGCCCAGCCGAACAAGAACCCCATCCAGGGTCCATAGGCGCGGTTGAGATAAACGTATTGGCCCCCCGAACGCGGATAGGCAGCCGCCAATTCGGCAATGCACAGAGCGCCGATCAGCGATAGCACGCCCCCGGCCAGCCAGGCCGCCAACCCATGCCAGGGTGCGGCAACATTGCTGAAGACAATCGGGGAAACCTTGAAGATGGAGACACCGACAATGATACCGGCGGCCAGACTGATGCTGTCGAAGAGCCCAAGCTGTGAGTGGCGTCGCTTATTAGGGGAGAGTGGCGGCATGGGGGCGCATTCTACCGTCTCTGTGTCCTCGGTGCCTCTGTGGTGAAAACCGCGGGGTTGAAGTTATTGTGCAAGCATCCCTTCGTCCAGCTTGATCAACATGCATTGCGTGGTGGGCAATTCGAAAACTCGTTCCGGTTTGTCCTTGAGGAACTCATCAAAGGCCGCTTTGACCCCGGCCAGGAGAGAGTAATCGTGCGAGAGGATCACGCCGCCGGGGATCATGCGTGGGTAGAAGTAGTTCAGGCAGCCGAGTGTGCTCTGGTAAAGATCCACGTCGAGATGGACCAGGCAGTATTTCCGCTCTTCCAGGCCAACTGCCGATTCGGGAAACAGTCCTTTGATGAAGGAGACGTTGTCGTATTGCTTCAAGTACTCTTGCACCGATTCCAGGGAACAAGCGTATTGATGCTCGGCGTGTACCGTGCCATCTTCGGCCGTCGCCTTGGGCAACCCTTCGAAAGTGTCGAACAGATGCAGCGGCTTGTCTCCTTTGGCCGAGCAGAGGAGCTTGGCCGAGGCGCCTTGGAACACGCCCACTTCGGCCATGTCGCCGGGAAGGTGGGCCTGGGCCTGGGCCAACGAGTAGATGACATGCGACTCAAAGCCGGTGAGCAGCGAGACGCGCTCGCGTCGGACCTGCCGGAGCAATTGGAGCACCTCGGGCGGCTTGTGCCTGCCGAGCATCACCATTTGCAGGCCGGCGAGGCGATTGGCGCCAAAGCGCTCCAGCGCGCCGCCGCCAAACCATTTTTGAAAAAGCTGGTTGTTGAGTAGGCCCATGACAATAACCAAGTGGACGGAGGCGGGATCGAACCGCCGACACATGGATTTTCAGTCCATTTGTCCGATTCCACAAGTGCGGATAGTGTACCAAGTTGCGACGATTCGCAAAACGCGCTTGGCGGATTGCTTGGCGTTTTGACGCCGGAACTGGCCGACGTGGTGAAAGCGTGGCCGACGTTGCCGGAAGCAATCCGGGCCGGGATCGTGGCGATGGTGAAAGCATCGGGGCAACAGTGATAGAATAAACTTGCCGGGTTGGCCGCGACGGCGGCTAATCAACCGGCCGCTGGCGTGGTTCCTCACCTGTCCCACGTCCGCGGTTCGGTTGGCCCGGCGGAAAGACAGGTGAATCATGGAAGGGCACGACGCGCAATCGCTGGCAGAGACTATTCGCGAATCTGGCGAATCAATTAGGGCACTGGCCGACAATCGGCAGCATGACGAGCCATCCGCGCTCCGATATTGGAACGCTATAACGCGAGCGGGCGTTGCAATCGTGGCGGCGGTTCGCGGCGGCTATCTGACGTGGCCGGACGGCATAACTGACGTTGTGGCGTGGCATGAAAGCGACGGCCGCGAGCCTCACCCGCTAGAATTGCCTACTGACGGCCAAGCCCGGTTCGTTCCGGCAACGGAAGCAATACTCACCGACGTGGCCAGCCTGGCCGCGAAAGCCAAGCCCCTGTTATTTGCGGGCGGGGTGGTTCGCGATGCGAATACGCTGGCCGCCAACGAAACGCTATTGCTTCACATGATTGAACACGACCGCCAGTGCTTAGCCCGCGTCTGTGAAGAATTAGCCAGCCGAATCGAGGCGGTAGCCAAGCCAGACAAAACGAACGGCGAGCAACGGAAGAAGAAGGGGACCACACCCGGCGACGCAAGGGACGCGGCGGAATCGGCATTGCTGGCCCACCATGAATATAGTCCGGGCCGCGTCAAACGCTGGACGGCGATTGATAGGGCGGCCGTCGTGAAGATAACAAGCAAGGGCTACCCTACGGGATTCTTCAAGCGGCATTTTGGCAGCTATCGCCAATACAAAGCAATCTGCAACAAGCAAGCTCCGAAGCTGGAACAAGTACTACGCGGGCTACATGACAGCCAGCGGACACGCGGGCTAGGGCGAACCCGCGACGCGGCGGAAGCCCTGGCCGAACGGGACGAATGACAGCCCGCTAGTTCAATCGTTCAATCTGCTGATTGAACTATCCCCGCCCCGCCCCCGCCTGCAACGTGTAGCGGTTTCTTGCAGTCTGCCCGCGTTCAATCCTTGCGCGGTTGAACTTTTCCACCTGTTTGCCTACCGCGATTATGCGGAGACAAACATAGGAGGTAGCAGACATGGCAGCAGCGATGCAGGAATTGCAAAACCGGCTGGCGATATCGGCCGCGGAATTAGCGGAGCGGTTGTCGTGCAGTGAGCGACATATTTGGACGTTGCACAGTTCTGGCCGATTGCCGCGGCCTATCGCGATTGGGCGATGCCGACGCTGGCGCGTGGCGGATATCGAAACCTGGTTGGCCGACGGTTGCCCCACGCGGGACACGATGGAAGGGGGCCGGCGATGAGCGTGGTTCACGTTTCCGAAGTTGTTTCGGAAGTCTTAGCCCGGTTGCCGAAAGCGGCACGGCTGCCGGCGGAATCCCTTGCCGCGACAGGTGAGAAAATGAGAATCGAGCAAGCTATCGAGCGTTTTGAATCCCTGGCAGACCTGGAACCGCGGCCGGAAAGTTGGGAAGCGGCGATGGGTGCGCTTTTGGCCGGCGCAATCGACTATGACGATATCGCGCCGCTGCTATGGAAGTGTTGCGAGCTGGCGGACAAGGCCGGCGGGGCCAGTCCGCACAATGATTGCTTTGTTTTTAGTTGGGACCGGATTCGCGATGGGCTGATTCAAATTGCTGAGGCATGTTGCGACTTTGCCCCACTGAATACCACGGTTCTAGCAGAACCCTATTTGAAAGTGGGCCGCGCTGCTGATATGGCGTTGCGAATGGGGGCGACGTTGTGAGCATCGCAACGCACGGCGACGCCCTGGCGGCGATCCTGGCCCGGCTGGAAAACGTCAAGCAGAACGGGGCGGGCTACTCGGCACGTTGCCCTCGACATGATGACAGACGGGCCAGCCTATCGGTTGCCCGTGGCGACAATGGCGGCGTGGTGCTGTTTTGCCATGCCGACGAAAATTGCACGGCCGAAGTTATCACGGGGGCAATTGGGTTTACACCGGCGGACCTAATGCCCCCGCGCGATTCTCGGCACGTCGGCAACGGCAAGCCCCACGCCAGCGGGCAACGCAAGCCGGCGACTATCTATCGAACCGCTGCCGAGGCCGTGGCGGCGATTGAACGTCAGCACGGGCCACGTTCGACAATCTGGACCTATCACAACGCGAGCGGCGAACCTGTTGGCGTTGTGGTTCGATGGGACCGCGGCGACGGCGTGAAAGACATACGCCCCGTGTCGCGCATCGGCACGGGTTGGCAAGTGGCCGCGATGCCCGAGCCGCGGCCGTTGTATCGGTTGCCGGACCTGTTGGCGGATCCCGGCCAGCGTGTTTTCGTGGCCGAAGGGGAAAAGGCGGCGGACGCTGCCGCGTCCCTTGGATTGATTGCAACCACGTCGGCCGGCGGCGCGAAAGCAGCAAGCAAAACAGATTGGCGGCCCCTGGCGGGCCGTGACGTGGTATTCATTCCCGACAATGACAAGCCCGGCATGGCCTATGCAAACGAAGTGGCGGCAATTCTGGCGACTCTTAACAGGTGAAACAAAACAGGTGAGACAATGCCCACGATTCGGATTCTAAACTTGGCGGACCACGCCCCCACGCTGCCGAGTGGCGGCGACGTGGCGGACATCCTGGCCGACGAAAACTTTTGCGGGTTGCCATTGGGCGACGCTGCCGAGTTGGCGGACGTTGGCCAGTTAATCGAGCGGCTGGCCGACGCGGCCCCCGTGATTGAAACGCCAACGCCCGAGGCAATCGAGCCGGCGGCGGAGTGGCGGCCGTTTCCGGTTGAAGTCTTGCCCGAGCCGTGGCGTAGTTTTGTCATTGCTGCCGCTAAGGCCATCGGTTGCGATGCGTCCTATGTCGCGTTGCCTCTGTTGGTTGTCCTGGCGGCGGCCATCGGCAACACGCGGCGGATGCAATTGAAACGGGGTTGGTACGTTCCCGCGATTCTTTGGGGCGTGATTGTGGGCGAAAGCGGTACGGCGAAAACGCCAGCGTTTCGATTGGTGCTGAAGCCGGTTCGCGAGCGGCAACGCAAAGCCTTGGAGCGACACGCCGAAGCTATGCGGCTGCATGGTGGATTGCTTCAGGTGTTTGAAGCGAACCAAAAAGCCTGGCAAGCACAACAACGCAAAGCCGGCGAGCATGAACCGCCCCCCGAGAAGCCGGCGGAACCGATTAGCGAACGATGCATTGTTTCCGATACCACGGTTGAAGCCCTGGCCCCTATCCTGTTGGCGAACCCCCGCGGGCTATTGTTGGCCCGCGATGAATTGAATGGGTGGCTTGGCAGTTTCGACCGCTACGCGAGCGGCGGCAAGGGGGCCGACTCGGCACACTATCTGAGCATGTACGGCGGCGAATCTATCGTGGTGGACCGCAAGAAGGGGGAGCCGAAAACTATCTTTGTCCCCCATGCGGCCATGAGCATCATTGGCGGGATTCAACCGGGCGTATTGCATCGGGCGTTGGGCCAAGAGCATAGGGAAAGCGGGCTGGCGGCCCGGCTGCTGCTGGCGTTCCCGCCACGTCAACCGAAGCGGTGGACCGAAGCGGACATTGACCCCGAGGCGGAAGCCGAGATTGCGGAACTGCTGGACCGACTCTTTGCGTTGCAACCAACGGAGAATGATACCGGCGAATTGCTGCCGGCAATTGTGAAGCTGACGCCCGAGGCGAAAGCCGTTTGGTTGGACTACCACGCCCGGCACAATGCCGAGCAAGTGGAACTGGCCGGCGAACTATCGGCCGCGTGGAGCAAATTAGAAGAAGCGGCGGCCCGGTTGGCGTTGGTCTGCTATCTGGCCAAGTGGGCTGCCGCTGGCGACGCGGCCACGGCAACCACGCTAGACGCCGAGAGTATGACGGCCGGCGTTACTCTTGCCGAGTGGTTCAAGCATGAAGCGAAGCGAGCCTATGGGCTGCTGGGCGAAGATGACGGGCAACGCGAGCGGCGCGAATTGCTGGCGTGGATTCGTAGCAAGGGCGGACGGGTTACGGTTCGCGACTTGGCCCACGGGCCGCGGCCGTATCGCGGCGACACTGAGGGAGCCGAGCAAACGCTACGCGAGTTGGTTAAGGCCGGCTATGGCCAATGGGAACCGCTGCCGGCTGGCCCGAGGGGTGGCAAGCCATCCCGCGTGTTTGTCCTGAAATCGGCCGACGCTGGCCCCGTTACCTATGCGAACCCCGAGGAAAACGAAGTAATGGTTCCGGTGCCAGTGGTGCCACGCGGAAAATGCGAATTGGAAAACGAAGCGACAAGAGAAAGCAACAGCCACGCTGCCGAGAGCGATATCAACGCCATGCTGTTTGACGCGGCGGAAGAAAACGAAGGGGCGTACCCATGACTTCCAAACCACGTTTTCGCATTGCGAGTAGTGGCCCCGGAACCATTACCCCGAAATTGCCGGGAGTTACTGGGGTTATGGGGCCAAGGTACTTTGGAAGCCTTAACCAGTTTGCAGTCTTCCCCCCATTCCACCGAAAAACGTGTTTCTACCTACCATGACGAAGCCCCCCAAAATCAGCGAGCGTGAGCGACAGCGGCGCAAGGCGGCTAAGGCGGCATCCCTGGAGCGGGACGTTGAGATAAAGCCACCGCTCGACCTGGGCCGTCGTAGGGGCTGCTTGGCCGACGTGTTCCTATTTTTGCGGACCTACTTCCCCGACGTCTTCAACCAGCCATTTACACCCGACCGGCGCGCCATGATTTTGGCAATCTGCCACGCGGCGAACCATGCCGGTGACTATGCCATCGCGGGGCCGCGCGGCTGCGGTAAAACAGTTTCCGCAATCTATACCTGCCTGTGGTTGATTCTCTCTAGGCAAGTGAAGTTGCCGCTGATTGTCGGCAAAAATCAAAGCGGCGCTGAGAATGAGTTGGAAAACCTGAAGCGCGCCCTGACCACCAACGAACTGCTGGCGGCCGACTTCCCCGAAATCTGCGCGCCACTAATTGGCCTAGACGGCTGGGCCAGCCGCTCTAAAAAACAGACCGCGAACGGCCAGCCGACGCGCATCACATGGAGCCGTGATACGTTGATTTTCCCTAGCGTGGCCGATTCATCGTTGCCGGCTGATTGGCCAGCCGGCGAGTTGTCCCTAGCTTGCGGCCAAGGTATCGCCGTCGTTGGCATCGGCGGCAGAATCCGCGGATTTAATCGGCGTGGGCAACGACCGGACTTGTGCCTCATTGACGATATCGACGACAGGGAATCAGCGCGGAGCGATTTGCAAACCGGAGATTTTCGGGTTGGCATCGAGCAAGATATTGGGGGGTTGGGCGGAAGCGGCGAGCGTACCAGCCGCGTCATGCTTTGCACGATTATTTCTCGCCGTTCCATCGCGTTTGAATACACGGGAAAGCCGGCATGGCGGGGCCAGCGTTTCAAGTTTCTAACGAAGCTGCCGGACGCCGAGCAACTATGGCAAGAGTATATCGACCTGCGCCGCAACCGCGCCGAAGACGATCCAGACGCGCGGGTTGCCCATCGGTTCTATCTCGAGCGCCGCGCCGCAATGGACGCCGGGGCGGAAGTGTCAAACCCGTTCGCGTTCGAATCGAAGCTGGCCAGCGACGGTCAACCGCTGGAATGTTCGGGATTGCAAGCAGCGTTCAATAAAATTGCCGACACATCGCTAGAAGCATTCAACGCCGAGTTCCAAAATGAACCGGCCGCCGACGATGAAATCAGCAAGGCGGGAATCTCGCGGCAGCTTGTTGCGAGCCGACTAAGTGGACTCGAGCGCGGCGAGCTGCCCCCCGATTGCAAAATCATCGTGGGCATCGACCTGGGCAAACATGCCTGCCATTGGGTGGCCGGCGCTTTTCGCAAGGGCGGGGCCGCGGCCATTGTAAACTATGGCATCATCGAAGTTATCGGCAGCGAAAATACCGAAGCGAGCGAAGTTGTCGAGAGGGCCATTTTGCGTTCGTTGATTGCTTGGCGGGATGATATGACCGCGCAGCCGTTCCGCGACGTTGACGGCAACCCGGTTGCGTTGTCGGCCGTGCTGCTGGACAGCGGTTATTGCCAAGACGCTTGTTTTGAGTTTTGCCGGCGCTATGGCGATCCGTACAAGCCCACGAAGGGCGCGGCCAAGTTTCACCACGGCACGGCCAGCCCGTCGCGTCGTGTTGGCAATCATTGGTATAGCCAACCGCAAGCCGGGCGGTTGTGGCTTTACAGTTTGGATACCGACCATTGGAAAAAAAGCGTTCACCAACGATTCATTGCCGAGCCGTTGGACACAAGCGGCCGGCCGAATCCTGGCAGTTTGTCGCTATTCATTCCGGCTGGCAAGCGCGACCATAGCACATTCTCGGCGCATATTTTGGCGGAAGAGTTCATAACCACGTTTGAGCCGGGCAAGGGCGAGCGCTCGAGGTGGGTGAATCACTCCGCGAATAATCACTATTTGGACGCTACGGCGCTTTGCTTGGCCGGAGCCGAAATCATCGGTTGCGGACTGTTCGGCCAACCTGTTCGCGCCACCATACCGCCGCACCTGCGGCCGACACTAGCGCAGCTTGCGCAGCAAGGAAGGTAATCATGGAAGAAACGAAACCACCACGCCCCACGCTGGCGGACCTGGCCAACGAGACGCGAAGCCGGCAGCGGCAAAGCCAAGGGCCATGCCCGCGCTGTGGTTGCCGGCACGTCATAAGCGGCCATTGTCGGCATTGCGGCCAAAAGCGTTTTGGCTGGGGGAGCGCGAGCAATGGGTAACTGGAACGACTTGCCCGAAGTTGTGATTGAGCTTCCCGCGTGCGCGTGGTGCAAGACCACCAAGCAACCCATCATCGTGCGCAGCGAATCGACAAAGCGCGGCCAAGTTCAAAAAGTGATTTGCGACCAATGCAATCAGCGATACCTACGGCGCATCCCAACGGCGGAATAGTTTTGCCAATTTTTGGATAGTCCCCCACGAAGCACTCGACATCGAAAATAATACTCACATGGACCAACGCATCCGACACCTACGAAACTACGAGCCGAAGCCAAGCCGCTACGAAGCGGCGCGCCTACGGTTGCTGGATCTTGCCCCCGAGCTACGGCAGGCGCCGCTCTATCTGATCACCGCCCCACCAGATTATCCGCGCGGTTGCTATGGTGCGTTTCACATGCGGCGGCCCGATGCGGCTATTCGTGAGGCGCTGATTCTATCGGGCCAGTGGGAAGGTCCAGGAAACATCATTGTGCTGGGGAGAGACTTCCAAGGCGAAGAGCTAACCGGCATCCTGGCGCACGAGGGGGCACACTGCCTGCCCTTCTGCCCGTTCGACTTTGACGACCGCGCACCGACCAAAGCAGAAGCGGAGCGCGAAGCCGAAGCCGTGGCCGCGTGGGCTTCCTCACCACCCGTCAGCGGGCCACCCTGGGAACACTCACACGGGCTTCAATTCGTGCGACGTGTTTTGCATTTGCACTATCGCGCGGAGCGTTCCGGCGTATCCGTGCCGTTGCCGACGTTGCATTGTGCCGGGCCGCACTATGGCCTATCCGGTTTGTGGAAATACAAACGGGCATTAGGAAACGAGCCAGAGCGATTCATGGGGGCGACGTTCGGAGAGATTGAAGCAACAGCCGTGCCGTCAGATTTTCAGTTGCTATTCGATAGCGACTTGGCGGCATGGAATAAAACCGAAGCGAAGAGGCAAACACTATGAGAAACGACGAATGGGAAGAAGTTGGCAAGCCGACCGACCGGCGAACCGCCACGGTGGCCGAGCCGATGCCGGCCAAGCTGGTTGATGAAAAAACCATCAACCACGCGCAGGCGATCGAGAGTCACTTGTTGACACTTCAAAAAGAGTTCGAGGAATTGAAACATCAGCGCACCCATTTTAATTCGCGGCTCGATGAAGCACTTGCCCCCATCGAGCGCGAACTGGACGCCATCGACGCGGCAGAGTTGGCCGCCATCATGGAATCACTGCCAGTGCCCGCGGACGTTCACAAGCGCCGCGCGGATTGTCTCGAGCGCCGCGCGAATATCCGGCGTGACGCGGAAATCGAAGCTGACACCAGCGCGGCGCGAATCAATTCACTGGCGACGGAGATTGAGCGCGCCAGCAAAGGTTTTGAAAAGACAGGCGGCACGCCCAGTATGTTGCGCGAGCGAAAGCAACACGCCGAGGCATTGGCCAAGAGCGAAGCGCCCGTGAAAATCAAAATGACCGTGGCAATCGGGTCTGACCACTGGCACGGTTTTATCCGCGCTAAGTTGGTAACGGCGGGAACGGTCATACCGCGCGAAGGCGAGATCGTCAGCGTACCTGGCACACTGGCCAAGAATATGATTGCCCGCGGCTGGGCAACTGAAACTGAATAGCGGAGGCGCACCGGCTCCGCAGCGGCGCAAGCCGTTCCGGTGTGCTGACCCCCGTCAGTCGGACGAAGCAACGTGCGTCCGGCTGGCGGTTTTTTCAATCTATTACCACGGAACAACACGACATGAAACGCCGACGCCGACCACCGCGCGAAAGTTTACTGGCGTTCCTGTTGCCCGAAACTTGCCCCGATATAGCAACGGCTGACGGCAAACGGACGATTTTACCGAAGCCGGCGAGCCGGCGACCGCGAGGCGTTGCGTCTGCCGAGCGTTCGGCCGTCCCAAAGAACCGTAAGACCAATTCGGCAGATATCGCAACAGCGGGCCAGCAATAGCGTAAAACAGACTACTTGAAGTGTATACAAGCAACTGATAAAATCCGACGCATGGCCAAGATTCTCGACCAACTAAGACGGGCAATGGAGCGGAGCGGCAAGAGCCGCTATGCCATTTTCAAGGAAACGGGCATCGACCAAGGGACGCTATCCCGGTTCGCCCGAGGCCAATGCGGGCTATCAATGGAAAACGTCGAAAAGGTTTGCGAGTGTATCGGGGCGAAAATAGCTATCACGATCCCTAAGCCGCGAATGTGACCGCGGCGAACAATCGGCAGGTGAGCAATGGCGTGGGAAGGAATCGTTCGGCGGCATCGGATTGAAGTCTGGACGGGACCGTATAAGGAATCCGCACCGCTAGACCAAGCGACAGTGGAACCAAGCCCCGCGGACTCCGCGGAGTTTACCGTTCAAGTTTACGCGGGCAAGCGAAAGGCCGGCCCCGTGTTTCGGTTTCCCAAAGATATCACGCTGGCGGAAGTGTTGAACACGATTAGCAAACACGCGGAGTGACGCGACATTAACTGACAGGTGAGACAATGCGAGTATTCAAAGCGACCTACAAAGACCGCAACGGCCGCAAGCGGGAATCGGATAAATGGTATGTCGAGATTGTGGACCACGACCAGCGGCCCCGGCGGCTGCCGGGATTCAGCGACAAGCAGCAAGCGGAAACGCTGGGCCGCAAGATTGAGAAGCTGATTGAGTGCCGGCAGAACCGCGAAACGCCGGGGCGTGAATTGTCCGCGTGGCTGGAAACGCTGCCGGCTCGGATTCAAGCGAAGCTGGCCGCGTGGGGCATCATCGACGGTTGCAAGGTAGCGGCCAGCAAGCCGTTGACGGAACACCTGAAGGACTTTCAAGCGGCGCTGATTGCCAAAGGGACCGGCCAGCAACACGCCGAGCAAACCACCGGCCGTGTCCGCCGGCTGTTTGAAGATTGCGGCATCATTCATTGGAGCAAGGTAGACGCATCGACCATCGTCGCCAAGCTGGCGGACTGGCGGAAGCCGGACGCCGAGGGGAAGCCGGGCACGTCGATTCAAACGTCGAACTACCACGTTCAATCCGTCAAGCAATTCTGCGCGTGGATGGTGCGGGACGGCCGGGCGACACAATCCCCCGTTCGCCACCTGACGGGCCAAAACGCCAAAACAGACCGCCGGCACGAACGGCGGGCATTTACCGTCGAGGAACTACGCTGGCTGTTGTCCACGACGGCCAGCGGCCCGGAACGACTCGGCATGGCGGGGGCGGATCGTGCCGTGCTGTATCGGTTGGCCGTCGAGACTGGCTTGCGGTCCAACGAATTGCGGAGCCTGACGCGCGGTAGCTTCGACTTCCGCACAGAACCGGCAACCGTGATAGTGGCGGCCGGGTATAGCAAGCGACGGCGCGAAGATACCTTGCCGCTGCTGGCCGGCACGGCAGCGATGGTGCGGGACTTTGTTGCAACGAAGCTACCAGCGGCCCGAGTGTTCAATCTGCCGCGTCCTGAAATGGTTGTGAAGATGCTACGCCGCGACCTGGAAGCGGCCCGCGTGGCTTGGCTGGAAGATGCCCAAGGGGATGCCAAGCTTTTGAGCGAACGCGAGCAAAGCGACTTCCTGATTTACCGGGACGCTGCCGACCGCGTTGCGGACTTCCATAGCTTCCGGCATACGTTCATAAGCAACCTGGCCCGTGGGGGCTGTCACCCGAAGCTGGCGCAAGCCCTGGCCCGTCATAGTACGATCACACTCACAATGGACCGATACTCGCATACGGTGCTAGGCGAGCAAAGCGATGCCCTGGCGGCGTTGCCGGACCTGACGGAACCGACACGACAACAGCAACGGGCAACCGGGACTGACGGCCGGCAGGTGAGCATCGACCAAGTGAGCGACCACGAATCGAAACCGGCGGAAATCTGCTTGGCGGATTGCTTGGCGGAATTGCCCGCGTTTGATAGCGTTTGTACACTCGGCGTTGCAGTGAAGGAACCGCAAGCAACAACATACACCAAAAGCAAAAAGGCCCGGCAAAACAAGGGCTTTCCCCGCATTTTGCCGAGCGTTTCTTCAGTGGACGGAGGCGGGATCGAACCGCCGACACATGGATTTTCAGTCCATTGCTCTACCAACTGAGCTATCCGTCCAAAAGCCCGTAAATCATAGGGCTTTATTGACTTTCGCCCCCGGCTCGATAGGATGGTTGACACCTGCTAGTGACACCCGTTCCCACCTACCGGAGGCAAAAGTATGGCTAACTCTACCAAAAGCCCGGCGACTCTCCAACGGGCTGCGAAGCCGAGGAAACCCGCCAAACCCTACCCAGACTTTCCGCTGTTTCCCCATGCCACACGACGGTGGGCCAAGAAGATCAGGGGGAAGATGGTTTACTTCGGCCCCTGGGCTGAACCGGATAAGGCGCTCGACAAGTGGCTGTCCGAGAAGGACTACTTGCTGGCCGGCAAGACACCACCAAGTGACACCCGTGACGGCTGGACAATTCACGCCCTTTGCAATCACTTCTGCGAGGCCAAAGAGCAAAAGCGAGACGCCGGGGAACTGAGCCCGTTGACGTTCACGGACTACCACCGGACCTGCGCCAACGTGATGAAGGTGCTGGGCCGCGACATCCTCGTCGAAGACCTGCGCCCCGACGACTTCAGTACGCTCCGCGGCAGCTTGGCCAAGCGACTTGGCCCGGTGAGCATAGGCAACGAGATCCAGCGGGTGCGGGTGCTCTTCAAGCACGCATACGACTATCAGTTGATTGCCAAGCCGGTTCACTTCGGCCCGGGATTCAAGCGACCCGATAAGAAGGTTCTACGGCTCGCCAGAGCGGCTAAGGGGCCAAGGATGTTCGAGGCCGCCGACCTGCGAAACATCATCGACAAGGCGGGTGTACCGCTCAAGGCGATGATCCTGCTGGGCATCAATTGCGGATTCGGTAACCAGGACTGCGGATCCCTGCCCCTGACGGCTGTTGACACCAAGAAGGGGTGGATGGATTACCCGAGGCCAAAGACCGGCATTCACCGGCGCTGTCACCTATGGCCGGAAACGATCGAGGCCATCAACAAGGCCATTGCGGAGCGACCGGTACCGAAGACCGAAGCCACGGCCGGCCTGCTATTCGTCACGAAGTACGGCCAGCCCTGGGCCAAGGACATTGCCGACAGCCCCGTCACGAAGGAATTTCGCAAGGTGCTGGAGGAGTTGAAGATTCACCGGGCCGGGCTGGGATTCTACGCCTTGCGGCATACTTTCGAGACAATCGCCGGAGCAACGCGGGACCAAGTGGCGGTCGATTCCATTATGGGCCATGCCGATCCCAGCATGGGGGCAGCCTACCGGGAGGGCATCGGCGATGATCGGCTCAAAGCCGTGACGGATCACGTTCACAACTGGCTATTCCCACCGAAGAAACGTAAGGCAAAGCGAACGAAGCCCCGATAGTTTCCTGCTACACCCCATCGGGGCGCTTGACGCCCTGACGTGACAGGTGTATACTGCATCGCATTGAAGACAATTTAGCGCGGCTGGCGTGAAGGGATAACCGAAACACCGAAGCCGTAGGAAGAAGAAGCACGGTTCTGACGTTGGCAAAGGCACCGACGGAAGGGCCGGATCAATAGTGCAAACCGTTCTCTCAGACCTCGCGTAAATCACGAGGGTTTTAGGGCGCTTGGCACTCGCGACCGGAAAGTATCCGGCTGTGGGTAGCACGCGCCCTTTTTCGTTTTGCTACCCATGGCAATCAAGCCATTGAGGTAGCCATGAAGTCTCAAAAGAAGCCCGACTCTGGGCCAGATTATGCCACTGCGGCCGATTTAGCGGCCCGTCTAGGCATCGCACCTAAGACCGTTTGGAAATTAGCCCGCAACGGCAAGATTCCATCGGTTCGCATAGGCCGGCGCTGCATCCGTTTTGATGCGGATGCCGTGGTAGCCGTGCTCACGCAGGACAGTTGCGGAGCGTTGCAATGATCCTGCCATCATCCCACCGCCAGAAGATCAGCCCGGCAGAAGTTGCGCGCCGTTGGGGCATCAAGCCTACCAAGGTGTTGACGTGGATCCGGGCCGGCGAGTTGCGGGCAATCGATGCGGCTACGGTTCGGGGTGGTAGGCCGCGGTTCTTGATCGACCTTGAAGACCTGGCGGCGTTTGAAGCGGCGCGAGCTGTGACGCCTCCAGCAGCACCTACGACACGACGGCGAAGGCTGGCCACGAAGGAATACTTCTAAACATCAACCGCCCGAGCCGGCGCATAAAAATGCCCGGCACCGCGACCAACGGCACCGGGCAAGGAAAACAGTCTCATGGATGATCTGCATTCTACACTCAAAACCGCCACGGCAGAAGCGGCTCCGCTGGCACCACCAGAAGCTGCGGAACTGACCCGGCTGGAGAACATCGTTCACAGCGGGCTGAGTTCCTTTGTGGCGGTCGGCAACGCCCTGGCACAGATCAACGAGCAACGTCTCTATCGTGAGACTCACGACACCTTCGAGATTTATCTCCGCGACCGCTGGCAGATCGGGCGAGCCCACGGCTACCGGCTCATTGCAGCGGCGGAGACGGTCGAGGTTTTGTCTCCGCGCGGAGACATTCCGCCATGGATCACGGAAACACACCTGCGCCCCCTACTCCAGTTTGATCCTGGCGACCGGGCCAAAGTATGGGGAGACGTGATAGACGGACTTCCGCTGAATGATGACGGCACGAAGAGCGTCACGTCCCGCGATATAGAACGGCGTGTCAGTGACAAGTTGCGGTCCTCAAAAGAGGAACCGTATCAGAGCGTGCGCCGCGCGATGAAACGAGAGAAGCGGGAGCGGCTTCAGGAGCGACAAGCTGAGTGGACGGCACCCGCCGCGGTCGAAGTGGATGTGCAAGATGATGCCGAACCAGATGACGATGACTTCGGTATCGTGGCACCGGTTGAATATGAGCCGGGCATTGTGACGGCGGAAGCGGAACCTGACGACGATCCGACGAGTGATTGCACGGACGACAACTTTTCGTTCGATGAATCTCTCGGACGGATTCGCACTTCCATTGAAGCCATACAAAAGACGTGGCCGAAAGATCAGCGATTGTCCCTGGCGAACATTCTCCGCAACTTCGCGGAGCAGATCGAGAAGCACGGGGAGTTGCTGCAATGAGCATTCCCTACACCATCGACGCCACGGAAGTCCGGCGCGCTATCACACTGCTTGCCCCTGAAGTCTTTGAACTACGGGCGCTCAACTGCAAAGTGATGGGCGAATATCGAACCGGCACCTACAGCGGCTACTTTCAACGGGATGCAATCGACGATCTGCTGGCGGCGGTTGAGCGGATCGAATCGGCCAGCGGCGTGTACTTCACTCCCCACCATGTAAATCCTGATCTGCTTGCCCGGTGCTGTAATCGCGCTCGGATTATCACGCGGGAACCTACCACGTCGGACAAGGACATTCTTGCGCGGCGATGGGTGCTAATCGACGTTGACCCGGTGCGGCCTGCCGGCGTGTCGGCAACCGATGCCGAGAAGTCTGCGGCGCGGCGGATGATTCACGACATCGACCATCATCTTTGGGAACGGGCTTTCCCGCCTGGCATCATCGGAGATTCAGGAAACGGAAGCCACCTGATGATTCCTATGATTCTGCCGGCGGATGATGATGGTGCTACGAAAACTCTGCTTGAAGGATTGGCCCGTGACTTCGACAACGAAGCCTGCAAGGTGGACGTGACGACGTTCAATCCGGCGCGAATCTGGAAACTACCCGGCACACTCGCCTGCAAGGGAGATGATGCCCCTGCTGTTGCCCGGCCGTGGCGTATGGCCCGTATTGTGACCGTTGGCATGGAGGTGTTTGTCGATGCGTGAAACCCTGGCGATTACTGAAGAGACGATGCCGGTGCTGCTGAAGCGGCTCGGCTACGACAAGCCGGTCGAAGCGGGGAAGCCGGAACAAAATCACAACAGGCATTCTGGCGGCAGCTTCGACATCGACGCATTCTTGACACGTCACAATGTCGAAGTGAAAAGCGACGTTGCACACGACGGTGGACGCAAACTCATTTTGGCGGAGTGTGTGTTCAATCCAGATCACAAGGCACCGGATGCCGCAATTTTTGTTAGTGCGGACGGGAAGCTGGGTCACAAGTGCCACCATAATTCCTGCGCTGGGCTGGGCTGGAAAGAAGTACGCGAAAAGCTGGATCCGAAAGCAGGGAGAAAACGGAAGCCACAAGCAGCGGCGAAACCGAAAACCAGATCAGCAGACGGTGATGATGCCGCGGACCTGCGGATGCCGGAATCGCGGACGGACCTGGCGCTGGCGGGAATGTTCAGCAATGAGCATGGGGAAAATGTTCGGTGGTGCGATCCGTGGCAGAAGTGGTTGACCTGGGACAAGCGTCATTGGCGGATGGATTCGGAGCGGCGTGTCGAAGCGCTGGCCAAGGTGCTGGCGGAACAAATATGGGCGGAGGTCGGTCGGCTACTTCCGGACGTTTCCGGCGACGTGGCAACGGAGCTGGTGCGATTTGCGAAAGCGACGGCCAGCACGCGGGGTATCAGCAATTTTCTCTCATTGGCCCGGTCGGAGACGGGTATTCCGATCTTGCCTGAATCGCTCGATTCGCACCCGTGGTTGTTGTGCTGCAACAATGGCACCATCGACCTGCGGACGGGTGAACTACTGCCTCACAATCGAAATCACCTGATCACGAAGTTGGCACCGCACGATTACCACCCGGGCGCTGCTTGCCCGTTGTGGGAGACGTTCCTGGCGGACATCTTCGCACAGAATGAGGGCATGATCCGATTTTTGCAACGGCTGCTGGGTAGCGCCCTTGTCGGTCAAGTGATTGAACACGTACTCCCCATTTTCTACGGCAAGGGGGCCAACGGGAAATCCGTACTGCTGGAGGTCATTCTGTACGTGCTGGGTGAGGATTACGGCTGCAAGGCCGCACCGGACCTGCTGCTGGCCAAGCGCAATGACGGGCATCCTACCGAACGTGCTGATCTGCATGGCAAGCGTCTGATTGCTTGCGTCGAGACGGAAGAGAACAGGCGACTCGCCGAAGGGTTGGTCAAGGAACTGACAGGCGGCGACACGATCAAAGCGCGACGGATGCGGGAAGACTTCTGGAGCTTCAAACCGTCACACACGGCCATCCTGATCACGAACCACAAGCCCGTGGTACGCGGCACGGATTTAGGAATCTGGCGGCGGCTGCGACTCATTCCATTTACCGTCACCATCGCGGCAGACAAGCAGGACAAGCGGTTGGCGGAGAAGCTCCAGGCGGAGGCCAGCGGTATTCTGCGGTGGTTGGTCGATGGGTGCTTGGCATGGCAGATGGACGGCCTAGGCGAACCGGAGGAAGTGGTCGAAGCCACCGCGGGCTATCGGTCGGAGATGGACGTGCTGGCGGAGTTCATGGGCGATTGCTGTACCACTGGGGCGGCGTTCAAGGTCCGTGCTGGCGATCTGTACGGCGCATACGTCAAGTGGTGCGAGGGGCGCGGTGAGCATCCGCAAAGTGGTAGAGCGTTCGGAACTGCAATGACGGAACGGGGATACGAACGGCACAAGAACAACGGAATCTGGTATCTCGACATCGGGTTGACGCAATGAGAACGGAACAAACGGAACAAACGGAACCTACTTTCCGGTTAAGCGCTCATGCGTGCGCGTATAGGCGCTTATATGGGAAATTGGTTCCGTTCCTTCCGTTCCTTCCGTTGGGCCACCTTCCGGCGCAGGAGTTCTAGGCCATGAACACCACCAACCCAACCCGCTGGGAGCAAGCCCCGATTGTCGAGATCAGCCGCCCGCGCTGCCCGGCTTGTGGAACTGCCGAGCCGCCCGAGTATGTTCGAAGCGAAGGCAACGGCGACGGCAGCACCACCCGCAAAGCGATCTGCCGAAGTTGTCAGTTGAGATTCAAGGTTGTGGTTGAGTAGCCCTGCCAGCCAGTGGCAAAGGCCAAGTGGACACCCTGTACGATTGAAGCAGACCCAAGGAAACCACAATGGAAACCATCAACATCGTCAGCATCGGGTGCGCGGCGCAACTACTTCAGGCCGAACCGACGAAAATCCGCAAAGCAGCACAAGAGATCGGCGTTGAGCCTGCTTACCGCATCAGCATGGTCGATCACTACAGCGAAGATCAGTTGGAGCAGATTCGCAGTCAGCTAAGGGCTGGCACCACGCCCCAACAACGAAGGGGAGCGTAAGCCATGCCGACGCTAAGCCAAACCCTGAAGAGCCGCATTGAAGCCCAAGGCATCGGCCGTGTAGCTGCGGCTGCCGGCATGACGCCGCTGCTACTCATAATCGGAATCGAGCGCAGCCTAGAGGCCAGCGACGATCAGGTGGCCAGCTTGCAGGCGGCTGTTGAACGACTTGAAGCGGAGGCGAACTAATGAACAGCGTAAGCCAAACCCTGATTGAGTCAATCGAAGTGATCGGCCGGGAGAAGGTGGCCCGCAGCAGTGGCAAGTCTAAAGCCTTTATCACGCTCGTATGCCAGCGTCGCACCGGGTTGACGTTGGATCAGTGGGACGACCTTTGTGCGGCCGTTGGCGTTGTGCTGGCACCAGAGCCCGCCCTGACACCGGATCCACTATGCGGGGAGCATCCGTAATGCCAATCAAACCCAACCGATTCACCCCGAGCGGCCCCGTCAGTCCAGCAGCGACTAAGCGTGACTACTCGCATCGTCCATCGCCTGAGTCGCAAGGCTACGACTGGAGTTGGCGGAAGCTGCGAACGTGGTTTGTGAAGCGGCATCCAATTTGTGAAACATGCAGGGCGCAGGGCCGAACCTCTGTGACCGCTGAGATCGACCACGTCGTGCCTGTGCGCGTAGCGCCGCACCTGCGACTGGCGGTGAGTAATCTTCGCGCGGTGTGTCGAAAGTGCCACCGCGCAAAGACAGCACGAGATCAAGTGCTTTACCCAACCGGACAGCGATACGCGCCACCCACAGTGGGGGGTACATCGGAAACCACCGATGCGTCGAAGGCTCCAGCCCGTTCGCAGGAAAGCGGCAAAATCGGGCCTTTTTCACAAGGGGTATGCAATGGGTAAGCGTGGAATGAAGCCACAACCGACCGCCCTGCGGATCCTGCGGGGCAATCCAAGCAAGTTGCCGCTGCCGGCCAACGAACCACAACCCAAGATTCTGGCCATCGTGCCGGAGCCACCGACCTGGCTGGGGGAGGTCGGTCAATCCGTCTGGCGCGAAGAGGCACCCAAACTTCACGCGCTGGGCCTGCTGACGGCGGTGGACCTGCGCGCCCTGGCCCTCTACTGCGAAGCATGGGAGGAACTATTCGAGGCCCGCAAGTCGATCGAGTCGCACGGCCTGATCGCCACCAGCGAAAAGGGAGGCGAGTATCAGCACCCCGCGGTGGGGATCAAGAACAAAGCGATTCAGCGAATCAAACAATTCGGGGCTGAGTTCGGCATGACGCCAAGTTCTCGCACCAGTGTGACCGCATCGAAGACCACCGAAACACCTAAGAGCAAACACTTCGCCTAATGGCCACCGCGACTACGCCACTCTCTGAAATCATCCGCCAGATCCCGGGCTACGACCCCTACGCCACGGCCGGGGATGCGTGGTTCGATGATGAGTGCGCACAAAACGCCATCGACTTCTTTGAGCATGAAGAGACGGGCTGCCTGCGCCATATCGAGGGAGAGTGCGCCGGTCAGTTGTTCCGATTGCAAGATTGGCAAAAGGCCATCATCGGAAATATCTTCGGCTGGAAGCGGATCGATGCGAAGGGGCGCACGGTTCGCCGCTATCGTGAATCGCTGATTTACATTCCCCGCAAGAACGGGAAGACGCCACTCTCAGCAGGCATCGGCGTGCTGGTTACGTTTTGCGACAGCGAGATCGGACAGCAAAACTACATCGCGGCTGCCGAGCGCGGACAGGCCGGCAAGTTGTTCCGCTACTGCAAGCACATGATCGAAGCGGAGCCGGAACTATCGAGCCGTTGCACGCTGTACGGTGGGCACGCTGAAGCTGGACAATCACGGTCAATCGTGATCGAGGCGACCAACTCTTTCATGCGTGTTATCAGTGCCGACGCCGGCGCCCAACACGGTGGCACCACACACCTGGCGATCGTGGACGAACTGCATACGCAACCGAATCGTGATCTAGTGGACGTGCTCCAGACTTCGCTGGCCAGTGAAAACCGCAAGCAACCGCTAGTGATCTGGTTGACCACGGCCGACTATGACCGGCCATCGATCTGCAATGAGAAGCACAACTACGCATGCAAGGTCCGTGACGGCATTATCGAGGATCCGGCGTTTCTGCCTGTGATCTATGAGGCATCGATCGAGGATGATTGGAAGAGCCCTGAAGTATGGGCCAAGGCAAATCCCAACCTGGGCGTAAGTGTGTCGCTGGAATACATGCAGCGGGAATGCAAACGCGCACAGGACAGCCCTGAATATGAGAACACGTTCAAGCGATTGCACCTGAATGTGAAGACTCAGCAGGCCGTGAAGTGTATCCCAATGGATAGATGGGACGCCTGCCAAACCGTGATTGACGTTACCACCCTGGCGAAACGTGACGTTTTTGCAGCGCTGGACATTGGCGCAACTTCGGACTTCACCGCGCTGGTTCTGGTATTCCCTCACGATGATGGAAAGCCCGTCCAGGTTCCGGTCGATCCCGAGGATCCGGACGGCCCGAAGACTACCGTAGTGCGCCGATCGTTCACGTTGCTGCCGACGTTCTGGCTGCCTGAATCGCCCGTCACGAGAGATCCCAGAATGCAGGCCACGATCAACGCCTGGCAGCGGCAAGGATTTATCCGCACAACACCCGGCGACGTGGTGGACTATGACATGGTTCTGGCCGACGTGCTGACGATCCTGCGCCCCTACCAGCTTGCGGGCTTCGCATTCGACCGGGGCTTTCAAGGTTCGCAGATGGGCAACAACCTAATGAAACACTTCGGGGACAAGGTCGAGCAATTCCCGCAAGGACTTCTCAGCATGGCCGCACCCTTCCGCGAACTGATCGAACTGCTGAAGACCGGCAAGCTACATCACGACGGCAACCCGGTGATGAGATGGATGGCCAGCAACACGGCGGCCGAATCGCGCGGCGGACTGACCAAGCCGTCGAAGGACAAGAGCGCAGAGAAGATCGACGGCATCACGGCGGCCACGATGGCCATTGGTTTGGCGATCCGTGCGCCGGTCAAACCGGTGAGCGTCTACAAGACCCGCGGGATCCGAATGATTTAAGCACCACCAGAAGCCGCCGGCCAGCACAACGCCCCGGCGAACAAGACCACGTAACGGAGAAACTTTCGATGACCACCGCCCCACAACTTGAACCATGCCGGCTCTACCAGCGGGCCGACCGACTGGAACGGGAAGCCGCCAAGCTGAAGGAACAGGCCGCCACGGCTGCGCCACCGGAGGCGAATCGACTGCGGAAGCAGGCCGGCCAGCGGAGACAGAAGGCAGCCTATTGGAGATCACAAGCCAACAAAGTCACCGCCGCCGCGGTCAGTCTGCTGAAGGCCAGTTGAGTGGCACGCATTCCCGGCGCCGTGGTCCGCCGCGGCGCTGGGGTGTTGCCACTGAGAGATTTATTTCACCACCCACAATTTTAGGAGATCAACCAATGTCTAATCGCAAGATCGTTGGCGTGCGAACCGTCACAACCACCAACCTTAGCGCGATGCCGTCCGGTTCTAAGAAGCGCCAACTCGCGGCGCTGGCGGCGATGGGCAATTACATTCCGCAGCCTTGCGAGATCACCTACCACGTCCACGAACGCGAGACAGAACAAGCCGCCTTGGATCGTGCAATGAGCGACCCCAATTTGTTTCAAATGTAGTCGGCCTGGTGCAAAGCAAGGGACGCAAGAAACCCATGAACATTCTCAGGAAACTTTTCGGAAGGAACAAAATGGACGACGACACACAAAACGAAATTGAAACGCTACGCAAGCAAGTGGCCGAACTGCTCGCCCGCATTGTGAAACTTGAACCGCAACCGTCAGTGCAACCCGTGCAAGTCTCACGAGGCACGCCGGCGCCGCTATTCACACGGCCCCACCCCGAGGCCGAAGGAGCCTATAAAAACTTGATGGACTATGCCGGGCGGGCTGCGAGAAACGAAAGCACGCGGCAGAAACAAGAGGCCGAGCAGATGGAAAAGCCGAAGCCCGCGAAGCCAATTTTCATCGACGGGCGGCTGATTTACTAAGGCGGTGAATCTCGCCAACAGAAGCCGCCACGGCACAAGCCTGGCGAACGTCTTCACAAAGGAAACCACAAATGCTAGTTCACACTTCAGCCCACAACCGATCCGGCCGCAGTGCCATCTTGCGAAACTTCCGCCATTGGGAAGCCACCCGCGACTTGGAGCAAGCCGAGATCTTGGAGCGATTGGCAGCGGTCACTGACGACCAAGTCGATCGCTGCATTTTGAACAGCAAGATTGCCGTACTGTCCCAGCGGGGACGGGACTCGTTGAAGGCTGCCACGGAGAGAGATTGAAACTACATCAATTGACGTAGTTTTCCTTTTTACCTTTTTACACCAACAGGAGAAAAGTTATGACGATTGCAGACACGTTTTTTGACGCGAAGGAAGAGATTCAGTCCTACCTGGACAACGGAGATTGTCCAAGCATTACAGCAGCGGCCCGCATTCACAAAGCCGTGGTGCTGATGGATTGCGTCCAACTCGGACTCGATCGCAGTCCGTCGCTGATGCGTGATGCAGAGTTGGCGTCGTATTACGCCGAACTGGACAAGCAACTCGACAACCTTGACCTGGGACCACTGTTGCAAGCCAAAGCCGGGATCCTGGCGGCAGCGGCAAGCATCAGGGAAATGACAACAGCGTAACAACACACCGCGCCGTTCTGCAATTCGGCGCGATTCGTCGGCACGGTGCCGCGGTGCGTTACGCAGCCGCCGCGGCACCGTGCTGACATTAACCACGAAGGAACCAATGATGGAATACCGAAGCAGTATCAACACCCTGGCCGTCGAGATGAGAAGCAGCACCATCGGAATGAGTGGCCAGGAGATCGCCGGCATTGCCGCAGTCTTCTACGATGGCACGGAGCGAACGGAGTTTGCCTTGGATCCTGGCAGCCCCAACCGCCGGCGCGTGGTCGAGCGGATTATGCCAAGCGCGTTCGATGCCGTGTTGGTCGATGTTTCCGGGAACGATACTCGTGGTCTGTTCAATCACTCATCCGACCACCTACTTGGCCGGCGCAGCGCAGGGACGTTGCGATTATCGAAGACGCCCCGGGGACTCGCGTATGCGATCACCTACGATCCGACCGACCCGGATCACCAGCGTGTTGCCGCGAAACTGAAGCGCGGAGATTTGAAGGGGAGTAGTTTCGGATTCACCGTCCAAGAGAGCGGCCAGCGCTTCTCCGTCGAGAACGGGATCGGCGTGATCGAGATTCGCAGCGTCAAGTATTTGCGGGACGTTTCGCCCGTCACGTTTCCCGCCTATGCAGGAACCGATGCCGGCCTGCGCAGTGTCGATGCGTTTCGCCATTGGGAGCGCAGCAATCCAGACCTGGCGGCCGAGCTGGCCACCCTGGCGGCCCGAGCCAAGTTGGCGGGAATGTCCAGCCCGCCACCGCCAGAACTGAAGCCAAGCAGCCTGGGGGACTATCACGCAACCTTAGCGGCCCGCGTCAAGCTGGCCAGCATGTAACCGAAACCGTAACCCAATATCAAAAGGAAAATGAACATGGCCGCCACTGTAGGAAATATCGCCATCGGATTTGTCGCCTCGACCGGAGGATTCACAGGCGGCGCCAACAAGGTCATCAAGCAGTTAGGCCAGATTTATCTTGCCGCGCAAACATTGACCAAGGGCGTCGCCACTGTCATGGACACATTCGAGCGGATGGATACGCTCGTTGACACGGCAGACTCTATCGGCATCGCTACGGATTCTCTTATCTCGTTGCGCTTCGCAGCCGAGCAGGGAGCCAGCAGCGCCGCCGGCATGGACAGCGCACTCGGCACCATGAATAAGAACGTCGGCCTAGCGGCGATGGGGATGGGCCGGGCTGGTGACACGATCAAGCGGCTGGGGCTGGACGTGCAAAAGCTGAAGAGCATGAGGCCCGAGCAAATGTTTTCGACGTTTGCTGATGCCATCAGCAGGATATCGGACCCGGCAGAACAGGCCGCCGTCGCCTCTCGCATCTTCGGAGACGAAGGGCAAAAGCTGTTGTCTGTTCTGCGCGGTGGGGCAGGCGCTTTTGCGGCTGCCGATGCACAGGCCGAAAAGATGGGACTGCACCTCGGAGAAGGCGCACGCCAAGCCGCTGAAGCCCACGATGCACTTCTGCGCATGGAGCAATCTGCCACCGCATTGGGGGACAGCCTGATATCGGGCCTGGCCCCGGCGATTACAAACCTCTCCGGCGAGTTGGAAAAGTCTATGCCAGCCATTAAGGACTTCCTGAGTGGCGTAGGCCAAGTAGCCAATGACATGCTGAAGGGGAGCCGCCGTCTGGGCTTTATTCTCGCTGGCGACTCGGAGGGGCTGGCTGGTCTGGACAAGGTGGCCGGCACGCCGATGGACCCGGACGTACAGCGTAACGCCGCGAACGGTTTTAAGAAGATCACGCAAGAGGCCATCAATCTCGGTGACGAACTGGAGAAACAACAAAAGCAGATCGAGAACATCATGGGCAATCTCAGCGAGAAGATGAACGGCCCGAAGTCCATTCAGGATCAACTCCGTGGCTTGGGGGCTGGACCCGAAACACTGGAGGAAGCCCGCAAGATGGAATACATCATCGGCGTGCAAGAGCAGATCACCGCCGAAATTGAAAAGCAGCGGCAGGCTTACATCAACCTGGCCAGAGACGCTGGGCGCGTAAGTGAAAAGATGCGCACGCCACTAGAGGAACTGCAAGCGGAAACCAAGCACCTCACCGAAATGTTCAACGCCGGTCTACTGGACTTCGTGACGTTCAGCCGCGCCGCCGCCGATCTGCAAAAGGACTTTGAAAAGTCGCTCCCCAAACAGGAAGCCCCCCGTTCTGCCGGATTCATGGCCGAAGGTTCGGTGGCCGCCTTCTCCAACGCCAACATCAACAAAACCAACGGCCTGGAGAACATCGCCCGCCAACAGTTGCGCAAAGCGGGAGAAGCAGTCGCGGCCACAGCCCAAGTCGAAGCGGCGATTCGGAACGGATTCAACACCATTAACACTTTTGTTTTCTGAGGACACGAAATGAGCAAAGCACCAACCGGGAGGGAATGGGATCGCTGCGTGCGCGGACTGGCGGACCTGGCTGCCGGCCGGGTGAGCAGCATCAAAGAGGCTGCGGCCATCACGAGGCAGGCGGCCAACATTCAGGGCTACATCGCAAACGCTGCTGGGCTTGCCATGCAGGCGATGACCAACCGGGTACAGGCGGAGCTGCGCCGGAAGCACGACGACTACCGGCAACGGAATTGATTATGAGAAGCCCGGCCCGTCACTCCCTGTTGTCGTTCCTGCCACCCGAGGCCGTGCCGGTCGAGTTGCCGGCGATGAGTTTGTCAAAAATCGGCAGACCTGCCAAAACTTGTGAAACTAAGCGAAATCGTCCAACTATTGAACGAACTGCCAAAACGGCACGCATAGGATTGCTTGTAGTGAGCGATCGCGGGGCAACACGACCTTGGACACCTACCCAAACGGAGCTTTTTTGATGGCCTGGTTACTTGGGGGATGGTGGAAGAGTTGCTTGGAAAGAAGTCAAGCACTCCAAGCAGAGCGGCCCCCGCTCCGCTGCCCATGCATCAGGATCCAAGATATTTCGCAATGCAGCCATTTCTCGCAGGATGGCCAAGCATGTGTCAGCCTCCTCCGTCGGCATGAGCTTATTACAAGTTCGGCAGGCGACGAGCAGCATATCTACACCTTCTTACCAAGATCTGCCAAGCAGGGCGGACAAAGCGGGCCGTGCTTATCGGCCCATTCTCGCCGGTTGGAGATCCCCCGCTGGGAAGCAATGGACTTTAGGACGTTTATGGACCAGCGCGCTAAAAGTTCAACCAACGGGCGACCGCACCGGCGACATTCGAGAGGTTCGTTTGGCATATCAGTGAGAGATTCGGGAAGCAAGAATTTTCAGGCACCTCAACCTATGCAACAGACGTGCCAACGAAAACCCCGCAGAAAACGGGCTTACACGATGCAAGCCCAACGCGATTCCAGGGTAGTTTGTTCGCCAGGGGTAGGGTTTGGCGTGCAAATACAGGGGGCTTTGTTCCAGACTTGACGGGATAACCGCCGGCGCGTCAGAATGTCGGCGTTGAAACCAAGGCCGTGAAAGCGGCCGAAGACTGATAGGACAATTCGATGTTCAGAAAGCCCGGAACCCCGGATGACTGTGCGCACGTCGTGAGGCATGCGCTGGCACTCTATCAGGTGCCACAACAACGGTCCTCCGGGGCTCCGGGTTTTTTGCTGCGCCGATAGTGCGCAGCGGGAAGGTGAGCATATACATGGCCACCAAGACCAAACCCATTGCAGAAGATGAACGCTATTCACTTCTGAAGCACGGCATGTGCATGGGGCTGCTGCCCGACAAACTCAGCCGCGAGACGATCTTGAAGCGGCAAGCCCTGGCCGAGCGACTAACCAAGTTGACCGGCGGCGCCGTGGTTGTCGATTTTGAGCCGTCAACTTTTATTGAGGACCAGCAGCGGACCACCTTCGGTAAGATGTTTGATGCCTCCCTGGAGACGGAGGATCAGTCGATGTGGATGCAGTTAGGCAAGGGCGACCTGGGGCGGCAACTCGTGGCCGAACTGCGCCGGGTGGGCGAGCTTTATTTCGAAGCCGCCGATTTGGCTGAAAAGAATCTGCCAACAAAGAGCAAAGCGAAACGGGCTGGGAAGTCCAGAAAGGTAGGTGCGAAATGAAGGCAAAAGAGAAGACCGTGAAATGCACGCTCCACATTGTGGCGAAGTTCACCGACGTTGAGGTGCCAGCGAACGCGATGAAGTCGCAGCAAGACCTGGCCAACTTCTTCAACGAGGCGGTGAGAGTCGCCAACGAGGATCACGAGTTTACTATTGAGCCGGGTGAAGATGACGTGACTTGCGTTGTGCATGACAAGCAAGGCAAGGACGTTATGACGATTCGGCAAAAGTACGAAGTTAGCAAGGCAGGAAAGGCAGGCCGCGTATGACTCTCTATCTGATGGAAGTCGTCGGAGACAAAGAACGGACACTGATAACCGATCAGGTTTTAGGCGACGAAGACCTTGCTGGTTTCTCGGAAGCCGCCGAGCCGGGAAAGACGTGCAACCCCCTGCCGATCGTCAGCTTGACCATCGACGTAGGCGGCGGACAACTGCGGACGATTGATTTTAAGTAACGACCACGGCCGGCGCTGGGCAACCAGCCTGATCAGCAGGCTGGGCATCCTTCGGGGTGTCCGGCCTGTTTTGTTAGGCCAATGGAAAAATAATCCTACCGGGTGTCATGACACCTGCAAGCAGCATTTTAGGGGCTTAAAGGGGCGTTGCTGAGTCGCGAGCAGAATACGCGAATCACTCGTGAAAACAGGGCTTTTAGCGTGTTTTCTTGTGAAGTGACGGAAGGACTTTTTTTGGATTTTCAGTCCATTGCTCTACCAACTGAGCTATCCGTCCAGCACTATTTTTGCTGCCATCGCATTCGAATTGCCCCTGCCTGGGGCCGGCGCACAAATGGCAAGGGGTCCATGCTACGCGGAGCGGGGAAATGTGTCAATTCGCCCTTTGTCGGCGGGCTTGGAGGACATCGTGGATTTGGAGATAACATGCCCACGCGAACGCGCTGATGATAATTGCTCAGAGACCTGGGAATGACTCTGTTACTTATGCTGACTCTAGCGTGGGCATGGCACCCAGGGTTTGAAACTTCCCTCGCTTGCGCGTAGGGCTAGCGAAAGAAAAGCAACATCGCCGCGATTATCGCAACCAGCATCACGATGCCGCCTGCCGCGGCCAGGAGAATGATCGGCAGCGGAAGGGATCGCAGCAGGTTGGCAGGTTCTGCGGGCGGATTCTCCTCCTGTTCCAGCTCTGCATCCTGGCGAGGGATCCGCACCGTCTCTTGGGCATTGGCGGCGACCGGGGTCGTTCCCTGCGAGGCCTGGCTCGGCGCGTCGCCACGCTGTGGCGCCACATCGGGAAAATCTGGAAAACTCTCGCGGGAATCGTGGCGGCTCGAATCCGTGGCTGATAACACTGCCCTGGCGAACGATTCGCGGGCCGGCGGCTGCGGGGCAATGGCTTCGTCGGTCCATTCGGCCAGTCTGCGCACTACTTCCCCCGCCGTGCCGATGCGCTTGGCCGGGTCTTTCTCCATCATGTCGGCCAGAACGTCCAAAAACCCTTCGGCCAATTCGGGATTGAACCGTCGCGGGTTCAGGGGTGTTTCCTGGCAATGACGATAACACTTCTCGCGCGTAGTGCCGCCGGGGAACGGCACCTGCCCCGTCACGGCGTAGTAAAGCGTACAGCCGAGAGAATAAATGTCGCTGGCAGGCGAGACGCGGCGCGGGGAAACAATCACCTCGGGAGCCAAGTAGTCGGCTGTCCCCACGATGCGGCCAGCGCGGGGATCGACTCCCGTTTCCGCATCGCCATGAAAGCCCACCAAACCCAGGTCCGAAAGTTTGGAATGTCCGTCGGGTGAAACCAGCACATTGCCGGGTTTCACGTCGCGATGGACCAAGCCGCGGCTATGGGCGTGATCCAAGGCCCGCGCCACTTGCGTGATGATCGTGGCGGCCTCGCGCTCGGTGGCCCGGCCACGGCGCACTACCCACTGGCGCAGATCGGTCCCAGGCACATACTCGGTCACTAAATAGTAGACATTCCCGTCGTGCCCGGCGTCATAGGCTCGCACGAGATTGACGTGATCCAATTGGGCCTGAGCGCGAATCTCGTGTGCGAAACCGGCAATCGCCTCGGGCGTGGATTTGCTTTTGGGAAGCACCTTGATGGCCACGACGCGCCCCATCAGCGTGTGCTCGGCCTTGAAGACCTGGCCCATGCCACCCTGGCCGATGTCGTCGATGATCTGGTAGGGGCCAAGATTGAACTTGGTGCGCCCGTCCAGCAATTGATCGGCTTGCCAGCGATTCAACAAGCCGCGCTCGACCAGCTTGACAGCGAGATGCTCGTCTTCGATCTCAACCAACGGCGCGGCAGGACCAATGGCCTCGGCGCTCATGGCCGACAGCACGCCATCGATCTGCTTTTCGGTCAGCAACCGGCTGCTCAAGGCCGCTGCTCGAAATACCGCGCGAGTCGATTCGGTCACAGCAGTTGGTTTCTCAAGAGATGCGAGAAAGGGTGAACAACCACAACGAATGCGAAATCAAGAAAAGCCGCGCGCGACAAACTTAGTATAAGGATCAGCCGCTGGACGCTAGCCCCCGGTTCATGCGGCACGAACCGGGGTTAGCGCCCGGCGGCTGTTTAAGATCATCCCATGCTTTTACTTGTGCGCCAAGAATCCCCACCCAAGAGTGGGGTGCCTCAATCGCCACTATTTCCTTTGCTATTGGGTTGACGTTGGCGAGCTGCTTGCGATTGCGTTGCAGCTTCTGCCTGCGCTTGCTGATCTACGATTCCCAGCGCTCGCCATGCCGGCGGAAGAGGTGCGATGATTTCCAGCCGCGTCCCACGCACTGGGTGAACGATGGCCAGCCGCCGGGAATGCAGAGCGATTCCGGCGGCGAAACTACGTCGGGCACCATATTTCTGGTCTCCCAGGATCGGAAACCCGCGAGACGACAGTTGGACCCGGATCTGGTGCTTACGCCCCGTTTCCAGCTCGACCTCTAACAACGTAGCCCCGGCCAGCGGCCTGACGCGGCGATAGGACAATCGAGCGAGTTGGGCTCCTTTGGCGTCCCGGTTGGTGATGTGAACGCAGCGGTGCCGTTCATCTTTGCGCAACCAGTCCTCACATGTGTCGGCCGGCGGATCGACATCCCCTTCGACCACGGCCCAATACTGCTTTTCGACTTCCCGGCTGGCATACGCGGCAGTCAGTCGTGCAGCGGCCTTCGAGGTGCGAGCTATCAGCACAACGCCGGTAACAGGCGCATCGAGCCGGCTGACGATGCCCAGGTAGACGGCTCCGGTCTTCTGATACTTGTGGCGGATGTAGGATTGCGCCATGGCAAGCAGGCTTGGTCCACCTTCCGGAGCTCCCATCGTCGGCACCATGGCAGGCTTCAGTACCGCCAACAGATGGTTGTCTTCGTACAAGACTTGAAGTTGCGGACCGGACATAGGTCATTCCAAACCAGCGAATGCGTTTCTACACTGGTCTATCATAACAGATATCATAGCCGCAAAATCAGCCGCCGGGCGCTAGCCCCCGGTCAACACGGTAACGGTCACGTCGAGGAAACCCGACGCTAGCGCGTTGCGGCTGATGGGTAAAACTTCAATGGCCAACAAACACCTGAAACTTATCTTGGCCAGCCAGTCGCCCCGCCGCCGCGATCTCTTGACCGAGGCCGGTTACGATTTTGAAGTGATCCCGTCCAATGTTGACGAGGCGCTCGGCATATGCAGCCAGTGCGGCCCGGCCCATCTGGTTGTGGGCTTGGCAGTTCAGAAAGCTGCCGACGTCGCCCGGCGGTTGCATCCCGATCCTGCCCGTGCAGATTGCCTGATCGTCGCATGCGACACCGTGGCCGAATGCGGCGGACAAATCCTGGGCAAGCCACGCGATGAAGACCATGCCCGGGAGATGCTCGGCACGCTCTCCGGCCAAGTCCATCGGGTCTACAGCGGGCTTTGCGTCTGGCCGCTGAGCCAGGGAGCGCCGCACGTAGAAACGGAAATCTCGACGCTCCGTATGGACCCGCTCAACACAGCACAACTCGACGATTATTTGGCCAGCGGATTGTGGGAAGGAAAAGCCGGCTCCTTCGGCTATCAGGATGAGCCAGGGTGGATCCACCTCGTCAACGGCAGCGAGTCGAACGTGGTCGGCCTGCCGATGGAACTTTTAACCAGGATGCTGGAAAGATATTCGACACGGTGAGCGGAATGGCGCTAGCCACCGGTGCTCCAATTTGCACGACCGTCGCCAGAACCGGCGGCTAGCGCCGTGCCGCTCATGGGGCAAAATAAAAGAACCCGCTCGACACTGAGTGCCGAGCGGGTTCTTTGTTCTTCTGGCTGAAGGAATGAACGTGGACCCCGGGCGTTGTACCCTTGAGAAGCCCGTCCACGATGGCTCCTCAGCGCTGCTGACCCGGTGGATCTTGCATTGATTGCCCTCCCAAGGTTCGAGGAAACCTAACAGTTGGCATGCCACTATTATTATCTACCATTTTCGCAGGGAGTCAACAAAATTGTCGCAGAGTTTTCATCAATCTCGGTGAATATGTATTGCGGCGTTGTGGTGCTGTCAATTGCGCAAAGATGAGCGGGCCTAGAGTGGATGTGACGAAGTATATTGATATGTAGAACGGGCTTCCCAGCCCGTTTTCTCGACGGGCTAGGAAGCCCATTCCACAATTTTTTAGACGGGCTAGGAAGCCCATCCTACGACCTTGTCGGAATTAGCGTTCCCACTGCTTCATTTTCTCCACCAGAACCAACATCTCGGGCCGTTTCTTTTCGAATAATCCGAAAAGTGCCAAGATGCTCAGGCCCAGCACCACGCCAAACGCCCACCAGGGCCAGACATGGCCGATGTGCCGCGAGGCATGCCAGATCATGCTCAGCACCGCCAGCGCCAGGAACGACATGCCTTGGTAGAGGAACGCGCGAACTTTCAGTGCGATGCCGGAGAAGATTCCGGCTACGGAGAGAAGCGCCAGCAACATCGGCGGCCACAGCGATTGGCCAAGCATCAGCCAGATCTGACCGGTCGAACTGAGGTAAATCACCGTGATACAGAGGTATCGGATGGCCGTCAGTTGCTCGTCATCGAGGCGGCGGCGATTGAGGTGCGCCGCAATCAACAGACTGAACGCCGGTGGCAGCGCCCAGAACGACGGGTAGGTCCAGGGTACGATTCCCTGCTCGTACATCAGCGCCCAGAGGGCCGCGTTGCCCGCGATCGACGCCGCCACACGATAGATCAACCGCTTTTCATTGCTGCTCAATAGCACGTAGGCGACTGCCACTGCGGCCATGACCGCTGAGTAGGAAACTTCCGAAGTCAGGAAGAAGAAGCCCAGCGCAGGAAGCAGCGGCAGGAATCCGCCGGTTCGCTCCAACGGCTCGGCCAACACTCGCAGCCTGGCGCGTCGCGCCAACATGCTGAAGATGACACCCGCATACGAAACCCCCATCACGATCAGCGGCCAGTAGGGCCGGAGTCGATGCTGGAACAAATAGGGCATCGTGAGATAGACATGGGCGAACAAAAGCGCCAGGACAACCTGCGCTCCATAGACATAGGTCATGCGTCCTTTCTCGGAGAGGCCCAGCGGATCGGCCCCCTGGAGCAAGGCAAGCGACAGTAGCGTGCCAGCCAAACCCAGGAGTACTACCGCCACTTGCGCCACCTCAGTGATGGCCACGATGCCTCCTTCGGTTTTGAAATGAACGACTTCCAACGCAAGCACCGCGCCCAAGGACGCGAGCGAGGCGATCCCCATCAAGGCGGCCGACTGCCGTGTGGCGGCGTACCACTCACCGGCGCGATCCAGCAAGCGCACCAGGCCGAGGCCGTAGAGAGCCGCCATGGCCCCCAGCGCCACCAGCGTCCGGGTCGCCATCCGCAGCCAGAATGTCTCAGGCGGAGTCTGCAACACGAGCGACCAGGCAAGATAGACCGCGGCGACGCCGGCGACCATGAGCGAAAGTCGCGGCATCCGGCGGCTGAGATGTCCTTGGCCGAACATGGCCAATCCTGGCGCGGCCAGCGCGACGGCCAGTGCGGCCAGTGTTCGCGTTGTCGGACTCAAGCCGATTAGCTCTGCACATCCGGAAGCGAATACGACGCCTCCGGTCAGCAACACGCTGACGGTCGGTAGCCACTTCCAAACGGAATGGACGGTTTCCTCCGGCTGCCACATGTGAAGCTGCCGTCCCAGGGAGATCCATGACGGGCGGAGATTCCAGGCCATC
>JAIOPX010000031.1 GCA_021413705.1 Planctomycetota bacterium
CGTCTTGTACATCGTGTACGTGGTGACGACAGGCTCCAGCACGTACACCGATACATTCAAGGTCGATCGCTACGATGCCACCAACTCCCTCATCGGCTCGACCATCACGGTGGATTCCGCGACCGACTCTTATCCCTATGGCTTGGGAACGGCTACGATCGGCGCCGACGAGGATGGCAGTTTTGTCGTGGCCTGGACTCGGATCACCGAGGACGTTCCCACGGAAATCCTCTTCCACCTTCGCACTCAACGCTACACCTCCGGCGGCGCCACCGTGGGAAGCGCTGCGGAAATCGACACTGTCGACGGCACGGTCCTGGCTATGGAAGCGGAGAGCGACGCGGCAGGGAATCTTGTCGTCTCCTGGAATAACTTGGACTGGGATGATTTTGGAGCGTTTGGCATCAAGGCGGTAGCCATCAATCCGGCCGGAGCTGCGGGAACTCCCGTCCTGCTCTCTGGAACGCCGGGAACACCCGAAGCAGTTGTGTCCAATCTGATTCTTACGCACGAGTGGATGTATAGCGGTTCGAAAGTCCACGTGTTGCAGGATGGGCGGCTGTTCGTCACCTACAAGGCGACCCAATACGAATCGGGTGAGATGATCAGCAGTAAGGTTTTAGGCCGTTATTTCAATGCTGCGGGCACGCCGCTGGGCGAGGCATTCGATATTGCAGCCAGTCCAAACTATCGAGATGGCTTCGCGTCCGTGGCGGGCAACGGATACGGAAGCATGCTGGTAGCCTGGAACGACAGCCCGGAAACTGCCGATACCTCCCCCCCGGTCAGTCGCGATGCTTCGCAATCCGCCGTGATCGCCCGGTTCATTGGCCCGCAGGCGAGTCCCGCCTACAGCGTCGATAGCGACAGCGTGGGCTTTAAGCCGTTGTCGATTTACACCCGGCCGATCAGCGTGGAGGTGGCGACGGGGCACGTCGTGTTCCATACCGACCGCGGGCCGGATGGCCAGGGCGATGGCATCCTGCCGGTCTACCGCCAGACGAGTGACTTCAACCCGATCGTGTCGGTCGATTACGTGGTCCCCGTCGGGCAGACCACGCCCAGCCTGTTGGAGGTCAAGCTGAAGTTCGCGGGGCACGACAATGCCGAGTCGGTGTTCTACAGCCTGGCGGGCGTGCAACCCGGGCAGGTGGCCCGGCTGGTTCTTCAAGCGGACCGGCGCGATCTGCCGACCGGTCGTTACAACTACCAGGTGGAAGTCATCGAGCATCGCGGCGAGGAGGAGAGCAAGCCAAAACTGCTGACCGGCGCGGCGGACATCGTCAACCGCCGCGACAGCGAGTTCGGCGTCGGCTGGTGGCTCGATAGCCTCGACCGGATCGTAACCGGCGGGGACGGCTACTACGATGGCCACGACGGGGGCGGCCGGGGCGTGCTGCTGGTCCGGGGCGACGGCACGACCGGCTGGTTCGCCGAGAACAGCGACGGCGGCTACGACACTCCCGCCGGCAGTTTCACCACTCTGGTCAAGAACATCGGCGGCGACTTCACGCTCACGCACACCGATGGCACGGAAGACAAGTTCCTGTCTGACGGCCGACTCGACAAACGCACCGATCGCAATGGCAACGTCATCGACTATGAGTACGACACGGCGGACGTCAATTCCAACGGCGTGCAAAACGAACTCAAATGGATTAAGGACATCTACGGCCTGTCCACCACGTACACCTACGCCGGCGGTCGCTTGGACTATGTCACCGACTTCGCCGACCGGGTGACCGATTTCCAGATCGGCACGACGGGAGACACCACGGGCTATGTCAACAAGATCGTCGAGACCGACCCGGACGGCGCGGGCGAATTGACAGCCCCTGAGACGGATTTCACCTACTACGTAGGCTCCTCCTGGGACGGCGATCTCTTCCAGGGTCTGCTGCATACGATCACCACGCCCGGGATCCAGACCCCGTCGGGCGTGCAGCGTCCCGTCACTACGATCCTCTACGATGCCGCCGGGCGGTTCGATTCGGCTACCAGTGGAGACGGCACGACTTGGGAACTGACGGCGGCTCAGACCATCGGCCTGGCCACCGGCTCGACGGACGAATCGCCGGTAGCAGCCGTCACACCCGACCAGATCAAGGCGACTTACAAGAACGAACGCAACTATGTCTCGACCTACACGGTCGATCGGTTCGGGTATCAAACATCAACGACCGATCCTCTCAGCCATACCTGGAAATATTCGCGAGATTCCAATGGCCTGATTCGCCGCAAGACGGAACCCGCCGGCGCCGGCGGCACGGCCAATCTCGGCCCGTTGGTCACCAGTTACCGCTACGACGACGTGGGCAATCTACTCAAGGCCACCTATCCTCAAGCAACTCTCAGCACCAGCGATCCGGCGGGTACGCTAATCAGCGAAACGTGGGAGTATTACGGCGTAGACAAGTTCTATCAACTGAAGAAGCACACAGACCAACGCGGCTACGTCACTCACTACGAATTGACCGACGACGACCGCAACGTCGAGGAGATTCGTCAGCAGGTCGATATTGCTTCCACAACGTATGTCAGCGATGACGCTACGAAGTGGATCACGACCCGATTTGAGTATACGACAGCCGCCACTACACCCGGGACGGATTTGCCCGGCGGGCTGGTGACTTCAACGGTGGTGGGCTATGGAACTGACGATGCGGTGGAGACGATCTACGACTATTACCAGAACGGCGTTAACGGTGCGGTTGCATCCGAGCATGGCTTGCTAGCGTCGATTACGTCCGCGTACGACACGGCTGTCGAATCGACCACGTACCATATCTACGATGTGAGGCGTAATCCGCTCGTGGTAACCAACGATCCGTTTCTCCTGGGCGAAGCGGGAGAATCACTCGGCGCTCTGGAGCGGACGGTCGAGTATGACTACGACAATCTCAATCGGCTGACTCGCGAAATCGGCTTGGCCACTGCCGATCACGACGCACCGGCCATCGATTACGAATATGACGCCGAAGGAAATCTGATATCGGTCGACGATCCGGAAGGCGCGGAGGTCTATTACGATTACGATGCCATGGCACGGCTGGTTAGAACACGGCTCCCCGAACCGGTAGGCCACGCCTCGACCGATCAGCACCGGCCGGAGACGGTACTCGTGTACGACGCGGCCGGGAATCTGTTTCAGGAAAAAGTCCTGGTCACGGCCGGAGCTAGCCCGGAGCTAAACGTCTACCGCGTGACGACGCACGATTACGATGCGCGCAATCTGCGGATCAAGACGACGCTTCCCGCGCCCGGCTACACGGCCGCCGACGCGAAGCTTCCGTCTAATTCCGGCCAGAACATTCAGCCGGTTATACGCTACACGCACGACAGCGCCGGCAATGTGGCGTTCCAGAGTGATCCGCGATTCGGGGCCGATCCGAATGCTACCATCGGCACCCATTACACCTACGACTCGCTCCACCGAGTGACGAGCGTCAAAACGCCCAAGCCGACCGGCGCGGCCACGGATCCGATCACGACGTATGTCTATTTCGACGACGGGCTGGTCAAGGAGATCCAATCGCCGGGCCCCAACGGCACGGTCACAACTCAATTCACGTACGACGGCTTGGGACGGGTAGTCAAGAAGGTGGACCCTGAAGCGGGAGGCTCGAACAACACGCAACTCACGACCCTCTACACCTATGATAGCCGCAGCAACGTCAAGTCCGTTCAAGAATGGCAGGACGAGGATGAGGACCTGTCGCGCACCACAAATACGTACTACGACGAATTGAATCGGGTTATTGCGGTGGACGGCCCCGACGCCGACGGTGAACACCTCGGCGTTTCCATGTATTACGTCCACAATGTGGCAGGTGAAGTTTCGGCCATGCTGGCGTTTGCCGGCAACGTCGATGAAGACGACGTGGAGGATAACCGGATCACGATTGAAGAACTCAACGATCGGATGGCGGCCGTGCAGGCGCAAACCGACCGCAACAACATCGCTCAGAAGACGACCTACGTCTACGACAAGCTCGGGCGAGTCAAGGAGACCTTGGGGCCGGCGCCAGGGTCTGTGCAGACCTTTGCCACTTACGATATCCGAGGCAACCTCACGCAACAAGAAATTCGGTTTTACGACACGGATATTTCGGATGACCCGGTTCAGGTCTCGCTGATCACTCTTACGCAGTACGACGCCTTGGGCCGTCCCTGGAAAGTTCAAGGCCCGATCGTTTCGGGCAGCGATCGCACTGAAACGCAGATCGCCTACAACGTCGATGGCACGGTCAGCCAACAGAAAGTCAAGAATCCCAATGACGCTGACGGCTGGTCTACAACGATTTTTGGATACGACGGTTTGGGGCGGGTTGATACGACCCTCACCGAAGATGCAGCCAATATTGCCGGGTCCGGCTACGTGACGACGACCGTGTGGCGCGACGCGCTGGGAAACATTACCCGGCTCAAAGAGGCCACGGGATTGGAAACGCACACGAGGTACGATGCGGCTGGGATGGTGAAGTGGCAGGACGTGCAACGCGAGCAAGCACGGATTGGATCGCAGAATCATTCCAATATGTTCCTGCGCACGGAATATACCTATAAGCCCTCGGGTCACGTGGCCACGCAGAAACAGCAGGCTCTAGACGGCACCAAGGGAGTGGTATTGGATCAGTATGGCAATGGTACAAGCTACACGTACGACGATCTGGGCCACGTCAAAGAGCAGGCGCAGGATTTGGCGTCCGGCGGCCAGTCGGTCACTAAGTTCGATTACAATGTTTTCGGCGCGGTCACGAAAGTGACTGATCCCCAGCAAAACGTCACGACCTACGAGGTGGACAATCTCGGCCGGGCGACGAGTGAAACTGTAACCCACGCCGAAGCGGCGGCAGCGGGGACGAGGACTTTTGCTTACGATTCTTTCGGACATCTCCTGGATGCCACGGACCGTAACGACAAGACCACGCAGTTCACCTACGACAATCTTGGCCATCGTGTGCGCGAAGAATGGGTGGATGGGAATTATGCCAAGGACTATATTTTCTCCGCGCTGGGGGAACTCAAGCAGGCCAAGAACACAGACTCCACAGGTATCGTCTCTCAATACGACTACACCTATGACGCAGGGAGGCGTCTTGAGTTGTCTCGGCAGCAGATTCGGCCGCTGGATTCGGCAATCGTTGACTTCATTTACGAGCACGATCTACTGGGCAACGTCAGCTCAGTGACCGCTGATCTAGCAAACGCGGCCGATGAGTTCGTTAACAGCTATCAGTATGACAACGTGGGCCGCTTGAAAGGGGCCAGCCAGTTGGCCGCCCCTGGTGGAGGCGGTCAAGTCAAGTCCAAGACGGTGACGCTCGACCACCGCTATGACGGCCATGCCCTGGCCACGCGGACGCGCCGGTATGACAATAGCACGGCGACGGGAACCGTCACTGCTTCCACGCTTCAGCGGACGCAGTTTGGCGGTGGGGTCACTTACGTCGAGCATTTCAAGAACGATCTCTCGCCTGGCGACGCCACTGGGACATCGTACCAGCCTGAGAGCAAAACGATCGAATTGCAGATTCTGGCGCACGACCCGCGCGGCTTGGTGGCTCTCAAGTCAAGTTCCATCTATGACATTGGCTATCCGGACCTCCGAAAGACTACGGCGGTAGCTCACAAGTACGACCCGTTCGGTCAGTTGAAAGAGGTCAAGGTGACCGCACCCAACGGCACCGCCTCTACCCAGGAGTTCAAATACGACGCCAATGGCAATCCCATCAATGGAAGCGTTTCAGGCGATTACAACCAACTCCTCCAGGACAAGACGCATGCCTACGAGTACGACAAAGAAGGGAATACCGAATTCCGCTGGACGTACGGCTGGCTGACGGAGAGCGTTTCGCCCCCCAATGACGACAAGCTTGAGACGGTCGAGCGGACGTGGAAAGCCGGAGCCTATCGACTCACGTTCGACGGACTCCTGTTTGACAATAACACGTTTGTGGCTAATTGGGACGAGGACGATGGGCTGGCCGTAGAGATTCGCATCGGCAGCACCGTCGTTCACACGATCGAAAATCTGTCGATCGTCTGGAACAGCCAGATCGGAAAGTGGGTGCCCGTGGTTCCGGAACCCATCTGGATTACGCTAGCCGATGATATTGCGTCTTCGAAAATGATCGTGGATTTCGACTATCGGATCATAACGATCTTTACGCCCGACATTACGACCGGATCGTCCTACCATGTGGACAAGGTCAAGGGACTGGATGTGTTGACCTGGGACCGGGCTAACCGTCTCACGCAGGTAGCAAACTACAGCGACATCAACACGGTGGGAACGGTACTGGAACGGATGTTCCCGGTCACCGGCACGGAGCTTGGCCTGCGGAAGTACTTCGTCAAGGAATACACCTACGACGCGCTCGATCGGCCGATCGCCGAGGCGCTCACGACCTTGACCGAGACGACGCCGGGTAATCTCACGGAAGCCACCGAGCGGAAGGCTTTTGTGTGGGAGCGGGACCAGCGGGTCCTGGACTACGACGACCAGACCTCCGGCGATTCGTTGCTGGTGACCCGGTTCTACGCGCCGGGCATGGACAACATCCTGGCGGCCCAGGCTCCCGTCAGCCCGGGCTCTTCGACCGACGTGACGCTGTGGGGGATGACGGATCAGCAGAAGAGCACGATCGCGGTGGCCTATTATGCGCTCAATGAACTAAGTGAGCCGCAACTCTACGTGGAGCGAGTGAGCTACAATGCCCAGGGCCAGGTCGGATTCTCGACCGACCTGGGCACGCCCCCTTATAACGTGATCACGACTCCCGCCGTTCACCTGGGTGCGTTCTACACCGGCCGCGAGCACGACTTTGCCACCGGCTTCGACAACTTCCGCAGCCGCCCGTATGACCCCGGCAGCGGACGGTTTCTCAGCCAAGACTCGATCGGACTGGCCAGCGGTGACACGAACCCGTACCGGTTTGGATTCAATTCGCATCCCAATGCGACGGACCCCAGCGGGCATGTTGCACAGGTTATTTGGGGAGCCGCCATAGGCGCAGGGGTGTATGGTATACAAGCCGCGATTACGGGAGAGTGGGATTGGGTGGATTTTGGAATCAGCGTTGGAGCCGGGGCACTCACTGGGGGCGTATCGGCCTTTGTGGGCCGCGGGCTGATCTTGGGAGTCACTGCAGGTAGAGGATTGGCGATGGGCGCTGCAGCCGCCGAGATGACTGGAGTAGGCGCCTATCTCACCAGCGCAGCCATCGGCGGCGCAAGCGGCGCAGCTGGTGGTTATGCAGGTGGATGGTTCCAGGGGTATGCAACCACGCTCAATCATGGGGGTAGCGAACTTGAAGCCTGGAGCAACGCAAATGCCAGTGGCAGAAGCGGCGCGTTGTGGGGACTCGCTTTGGGTACGCTTGGTGGTGGTGTGCAGGGTCTGAGAGGCGAACTAGGGACAGCGCCACCCTCTGGTCCCGCTCCGGCACTGGTCGTCAGCAACGGTGGCCTAATGCTTCCGGGGCGATTGGGTGCCAGCAGCCTAGCATCCGCTGCCGCAGGCTGGCCGTCACTTAGCACGTTCGGCGGTTTGCTGGGCTCGAGCATGGCCCTGAGCACTAGAATGGATAATGCGGATGAAGCGATAGAAGAAGCAAATTTGCCCGGAATGAGGGAACGAAGTCGAGGGATCGCTTCTCAACAAGGACGAGAATTTCGCACAGATCAATTGGAAATCTATGAATTTGATCAGAATGCACCACGACATGTACGAGGTTGGCTGGAAAACGAACGTCGTATGATTGAACAAGGCAGGAGACCTTACGCGCGTAATCCACCCGGCTACGAACAGGCACACGGTCGAACAACGCCCGCGAGAGAGGGTTATGATTATTCTAATTCTCGTCTTCAAGGTACCGATCTAAATGACCTTGAAGAAAGGGTCCGATTGCAACAGGGTAAACCATAACATGTCAAATGAACTTCCAGAACTTCGTAACCTATTGTTAGAGGGCATACGGTTATCACAGCAAGGGTCTTATCAACGGCGCGCTCCAGCACAGAAGGCACGGCCATATTTGATTAGTGCTCGCGACAGACTGCAGCAGTTTGTTACCGATAATCCGCGCGATGTAGAGGGGTGGCGTCTCTTATCGCAAGCCCAAGAATGCCTTCTCGCGTATCGCGATGCGATCTCTAGCTTAGAAAAAAGTTTGCTAGTGGCCGGAACTGGTGATCGGCGTGATCTTCGGCGATTGGCCCTACTTCGTCAAGCTGCTGATGAGTGGAGCCAGTTTCCACTAACCTTAAGGCAAATTGAGAACCTGGGGCAATTTCTCCTGAGCAATGGTGCTCATGAGGAACCACAGGGGCGGTCGATGCGTTGGACAAAACAGTGGTTAATTGACAATCACCATCAAGATCCCACTGAGGTCATTAACGCATTCAGTAAACGAGGAGCATACACTGATTTTCAAGTCTTCCACAACGTGGTGCATGGGTAAAGTCATTGGCGCATTGGCAATTGTCACAACAACTCGATCAAGTGTACTAGTTCAACGAAAGTTGTCGTCAACAGAATTTGTGGATAGGTATAACCAGTACTTAAACTAAATAACTGGTGATGTGGGCATTGGCTTCGCCAGCTCGACGCCGAAACATTTCCTTGGCAATTTGATTGCGGGTCCAGCGTCCCCTCGGCGCGCACTGTCAGCGTGGAGCCAGCGACTCGGGCACGACGTTTCCCACTTCGACGACTTCCGCAGCCGTCCGTATGATCCTGGCAGCGGACGATTTCTCAGCCAAGACTCGATCGGACTGGCCAGCGGTGACACGAATCCGTATCGGTTTGGATTCAATTCGCATCCTAATGCGACGGACCCCAGCGGGCATGTCATACGCTGGTGTGCAAACCCGCGCGTCACGCAGGAACTTGCGCCGGGCGAAACGAGAACCCCGCAGGAAAATGCTGCTGCACGTCAATTTTTCGAGAACCATCGAGACAAGGCGAGAGCATGGTGGGAACAGCGGACCGGCCGAGAGTGGCCGAAGTCTTCAACGCACGATCACCATCCGCGCGAGCTTGTCAATGGTGGTGACCCGCTTCTGGTCGAGCCGGGATACGGTGCTTCAACTTCTGAGCATTCTAGAGAAGTTTTCAAGGAACAGGGTAGGATAGGTGGGATAAGATCGGGCGAAGTGCGCAGGAAGTAAGGAAAGGGATACCTATGTTTGAATGGCTCGTGGACGAAATGATGAAGGTCCACACTCGCAAATTCTACCGTGTGGACGGTCCGTTACGAATCGACAATCGCGAGCTAGTGGAGCGATCCGAGCTTCCTATACCGCCGTCGTACAAGAGCTTCATCCTCCAGTTCGGCAACGCGAGCTTGTACCGGATAGGAGACCTATACCGTGTGCAGGTGTTTGCTAGCCCCTGTGCGGATGAAACCGAGGACGGCGAACCACGGCTTTGTTTTGGCCGAACAGAAGACACCTTCGCATATTTCAAAGAGTCTTTGATCGTTCTGGATGCAGAGAGTCCGGTGTTTGAATGGCACTACGAAGAGGAGGTTGAGAAGCAGACTGCCAATGGATTCGAGGAATGGATTAGAAGGCAGTGCGCAAGGGTGAGAAAGTATTACACGAAGAAGGAGTGGCAGGAGATCGAGAAAGGGCCGCCAGCGTTCAGCGACCACGAAAAGAGGATCGTCGAAGCCCGCCGAAAGTTTCGTTGGCGCATAGTCGGGATAGGCAATAGCGGCGACATCCGGTTTGAGGTTTGCAACGGCTCGGAAATGGTTCTTCCCTTCTTGTCCATCGGCATTCGGGGGAGGATGCGTAGTTTTGATGACGCGCTAGACGGAGGGTATGGCTTCCCGTCGGGACAGTGCTTCCAGGGCACACGGCGGTAATCGAGAAGGATTGCTATAAAGATGTGGTCGATCCACAAGATGTGGTGGCGTATGAGAAATCCGACCCAGATCCAGAAGACCGGGACCGCTATTGGGAATTCAAACCTCTATACTAGACCATTCGATATCAGTGTGGTGTCCTAGCCCAGCGAAAGTTTTCTCAAAGATTTGAGGGTAATTGAAGAGCCGATTAGCGTGACAAAGAGCGAGGCAGCGGCGTCGGAATGGAGGCGTCGAACCGATCTTTGACAATCTTGAGGATCGGGTACTCATCGAGCGGCCGCTCGATGAGCACCATGAGCGTTGGTAAGAGGAAGCAGACTTTGTAAGGCTCCGAAGTCGGTCTCCGGAAGTACTTCGTCAAGGAGTACACCTACGACGCACTTGATCGGCCGATCGCCGACTCGCTCACGACCTGGACCGAGACGACGCCGCGCGAAGCACGGGGCCACACAGCTTTGAAAGCATCACGGACCGTTGATCCGTTTTTTTAGCCCAAGCCCCTGCTCGAAAAATCTCCGCGCAGCCTGTTGACACGGATTTATACATCCGTACACTTACTCCCTGTCCTGGGCATTTTCCCGGTTTCACGGCCCTTGGGGGAGGAAGCGTCATGGCTCGGCTGGTACGCGGAGATCTGTTCGATCCGGCGGAAGTTTCCGCTTTTCATTGCATGAGTCGCTGCGTGCGACGCAGTTTTCTCTGCGGAGACGATCCCTACAGCGGCCGCAACTACGATCATCGCAAACCCTGGATCGAACAGCGGATCCAATTTCTGGCTGGGCAATTTGGGATCGATGTCTTGGGGTTCAGCATCTTGTCGAACCACTTTCATATCGTCGTGCGCAACCGGCCCGACGTGGTGGCTACCTGGAGCGACACCGAAGTGGCTCGCCGCTGGTTGCACATCTGCCCGAAACGCAAAACGCCTGCCGACTTGCCCGAGGAACCCAGTGAGGCGGAACTCGACACAATCCGCTGCCTCCCCGAGAAACTGGCCGAAATCCGCCTCCGCTTAAGCGACATCAGTTGGCTGATGCGGATGATCGCCGAGCCGATCGCCCGGCAGGCCAACAAGGAGGATAATGTCCAGGGTCATTTCTGGCAGAGTCGCTTCCGCAGCGTTCGACTTTGCGATGAGGCGGCCGTGCTGGTCGCGATGGTGTATGCCGATCTCAACCCGATCCGCGCCGGCTTCGCCAGCATCCCGGTCGCCGAGTTCGGCTACCGCGGCGGGTGGGGGAGGTTCAACTCGCCGGTTCGCGGTTGTGCAGAGCCAGGGGGACGGCGATGGCGGTGCCGATGCCGGCGCCGATTACCGTGGGGCTCGTCAGGATGTTGCGGGCACGGAACATCTGGCCTCGCGCCAAATCTCCACCATAGACTTGCAGCGAGGGTTTCGCGCTCGGCGGGGCGGTGCCTTCCGACCACAGCCGGCACGGTGTCACGGCGTCGAGCGTGGCCAGGTTGTATTGGCCGCCTCGCAGGCCAGTGATGGCGAATCGGCCGTTCTCATCCGATTTTACGCTGGCCACTTCGTGATCGTTTTGCATCAGCATCACCGGCATGCCGGCCAGGGGCATGCCCTGGCGATCGAGGAGAACGCCGTCCATGCGGCCGCCGGCGCCGAGCGTGATGTCGCGCGAGGTCGGAGATTGCAGGGTGGTGGCCGGAGCAGACGTTTCTGCACGACCGGAAGGCATCGTCGCCGGGCCGGGTTCAGCGGCCGTCACGGGACGACCGAAGGGGGCCACGGCCAGAGCAATGCCGCACGCCAGTGCGAAGCCTCGAAGCAACATGTGTCGTTTCATGTTCTCACCTAGTTTGTTTCGCCGTGGGCCGAAATTTCTCGCTCACGCATCGGATTGATGGGTCAACAGGGGGCTTACGCCCCCCGCTCGCCGGGTTGATACTTCCCTCGCTTGCGCTTCGGGCTAGTGTGCTCTCAACTGCCGCTATCGTTGTTGTTCAGGGCGATGGGTACTGCGATTGCCGCACCAATCAAACCGGCACTGACCCAGGGGTTCGTGACGGTTCTCCAAAATGTTCCTCCCGGTCCTTGCCCGCGCGTCACATCGGAGCCTTGCCCCTGCAACCCGTCGGAGCCTTGTCCCCGCGATACATCACCGCGTGCGATCACCATCAAGGAGTCGCGCGCCGACGGTGGCGCGGTTCCTTCGCTCCACAGTCTCACGTCCATCGTCGCGCCGCCGGCGGACACCGCATAGGCGCCGCCACGAACGCCGTTGAGTTCAAACATTCCGTTGCGGTCGGTGGTGGTTCGCGCAGATTCCTTGCCGACCTGCATCAACACCAACTCCATCGCTCCGCAGGGAGCTGCCTGGCCGGATTGCACTTGTCCCCGCAACACACCACCGGGTGCAAGCACGACATCGACGCATGTCGCCACTCCCGGAAGATTGTTCTGCTGACCCTGGGGTAGTTGTCCGTAGGCGAGGTTGCTAGCAACCAAGATCCCACTGACCACCACGAGGGCTTTTGTCCATACACGGCAGACAGTTCGCATCGTCAGGCTCCATCTCTCTTGGGGTACGGATAGCTGCAACACCGCGACCAAGGTACAAAGACCCGGCGCGAGTTGATCCATCCCCCCACAGGATGAGCTGACGAAAAGCGCCACGCATGACGCTCCTGACAGCCGCTGAGCAAAGTTATCGGCCGCCGTTACGGTTTACTTAGATAGAAAAACCGAAATAATCGCCAAACTCATCGTGGAATTGCCAGAATTGCCCAGGCTGCGGCGATGAGGAGGCGGCGACGCGAGTGCGGAGGTTTGGTGAATCAAGCACAGGTCAACGAAAACAGCCGGCAGGCAATCCCAGAGATCGCCCTGCCGGCCGAATGTTGATTTTCAATGACGCCCAACGAGAGTGGGTCAGCTTCCTGAATCGGTTGAGAAGATGGCGATAACTCCGCCTGTAATCAGGCCAGCCGTGCCAAGGGCGAACAGGGCTGAGCCACTCATTCCGCCCCCCGTTGAAGGTGGCGACTGGCCGCGGGCAATGCTGCCATCGCTCATCACCAGGGCACTGGTTCTTGAGCTTGGCGGGGCCGTGCCGGGTCCCCAGAGCCTGTAGTGCTGGCGCGTTGATCCTGTCACGAGTTCATAGGAGCCGCCAGCAAGTCCGCTGATGGCAAACCTACCCTGGCGATCCGTCGAAAAAGTGCCTACTTCCACGCCGTTTCGCAGCAAAGCGAGGGGAACGCCAGGGATCGAGGCGCCTAGAGGATCGATTAAGTGGCCGCTGAATATCCCTCCTTCACCTAGAGCTACGTCTCGAACTGGGTGTGTTTCGTTTGACGATGTGCTGCTGGGCTGTGCCGCGAAAGTGTGATTTGTAGGGGACAGTACGCATCCCATTGTTATGGCGACTACACAACGCAGCAGGATTGGTTTGCGTCTCATCTGAAAGTTCCTCGTTTGGAGCCGGCACGTCCTCTCCTTGCTCGAGAGACAGTTGCCCACACTTGTGGGGTGACAGCAGGGATACTACCGGTAGCATCGGCAGTTGCGAATCGCAGCATCCACTCGACAAACTGTCGCCACGAGTTAATCGCCCTTAAGAGGTGGATGGAGTGATCGGGTTTTCCGGTTGGCGAAACTGGTAGTGCTGAGGAGACTTGGCCGACCTAGGGCACGACGCAGCAGTTCCGGTTGAAAACTTGGGAACGAAAAATGCCAGGACGCCGCATGGCGGCGGCGCCTGGCGACGGATTAACGGGCCCGTCGGGCTGCCATAAGTGTGACTCCGTCGGAAGAGACATCGACGGTCACTGGCCCCGGCTCACGGACCACGTACTCCGACATGCGTGATAATGGCAATTCACTTCGTGATAATGGCATCTCACTCCGTGACAGTGCCAACTCACTCAGCGGTTTCAGTTCGCTGCGAACGATACGGACATTGGCTGGAGCGCTGACACCCAAGGTCACGCGGTTGCCTGCAATCCGAGTAACGATGACGGTAATCCCGTCGCCGATTTGGAGTTTTTCCCCCACTTTTCTGCTGAGCACTAACATTGCATGTTCCTCCCTGATAAAACCCCGCCTGATCAACCCGCCGTGAATCTCCACGTCTTTTAAGGATCAATCACTTGTCATCTGGTTGTCATAGAGAGCAACGGTAGTGCCAAATGCAACGAAAACGAATGCATTGCAATGGATGCGTTTGTAAGTGGTTACAGCAATAAGAGTTATGAGTTTTTTGTGTCGAGGTTTAACGATGGCGATGGCTGGGGTGCCACGCTCCACTGTCTCAGATTGAGAATTTCGTCTCGATTTGGGACGAATTAATGGGGATTTTGACTCAAGTAGGGGGGCTTTCGCATCCGGCTCGCCAGGAGAATGCCGCTCGCCGAGACTTCCCACGTTGGTGCATCGGGCTAGCGTATAAGGGCTCGTTGCTCTTCCACTAGTTTGCGCTGCTCCGCGAGCCAGTTCGATACGCGCGCTTGGGTGGGAACGTGAAGGGCGATGAGTACGATCATCGCAACAGCGAGGATCAGCGCCACTTTGGAATGCTCCAACATGTAAGCCGTAATGAGCAGAAATGTCGGTCCCTCAATGAGGGCCGCGGCCACAATCAACCGACGCTGATAGAGTGCCAACAGCCTGCCATTCAAATCGGAGCGCTCGGCAGGTGTGCCAGGATGCGTGGATGGCTCGGCCGCAAGTGCGCGCCGACCAGCGGCCTCGATCGCATTGGGTATAACCATTCGGGCCATGATTCCCAACACGGCGGCAGCCAGGCCGATGTAGAGAATCACTGGCGACCCCTGTGCCGTTTCCGCCTCTGCAGTGAGGCCAATGCTGGGGGCCATAAAAGCGGTGATCAACAGAAACGAGAGCGCGCCCGCCGCCAACGCCGAGACAATCACCTGCAACCCACGCAACTGTGGGTTGAGCGTTTCATCCCACGATTCGCCTTCCAACTCAAGCATCATAACCGCCCCCAATAATCTGCCGTGAATCTAAACTCGCGAGAGTTCAAACACAGCAAAAGACACCCCCAACCAACCGAAGTCTCACGGCTTCGGCTACATCTGGACGAATAGCGTGAGTCAAGTCGTGCTGCTTAGCACCTCTCGAACCACCTTGCCATGATCCACCAATTTGATGGGTCTGTCAAATTGATCGGTAAATTCCTTCTCGGGATCGATTCCCAGGTCGTGGCAGAGTGTGGCCAGAAGATCGGGAACCGTAACCGGATTATCCCGAATTTCCTGACCATCGGCGGAGGTGGCGCCATGAACGTAGCCCCGCTTGAAGCCACCCCCTGCCAGAGCCGCGCTGAAACCGTTGATGAAGTGGTCGCGTCCCGCCTTGCCGCTGAGGCGTGGCGTACGGCCAAACTCGCCGACGGCCATGACGATGGTGTTGTCCAGCAGCCCGCGCATATGCAAATCATCCACCAACGCCGCCATGCTGCGGTCGAGCCGGTTCATGAGCTTCTCATGAGTCGGATAATGGTGTTCGTGTTGATCAAAATTGCCCAATTCAACCTGAACGAAACGGGCTCCGGCCGCAACCAGGCGACGGGCTAGCAGGCAACCTTGGCCAAACTGGTCGTCCTTGCCATAGCGCTCACGGAGCTCGGCGGGTTCGTCCGTCAAGTCAAAAGCGGCCCGCTGTTTCGAACCCATGAAGGAGAGAGCGGATGCGCGACCGGAATCGATCTCCCGCGACACCTTGCTTATCGTGCGCCCTTCTTCAAGAGACTTCAGCCACTGCAGGCGTCGCGCGTGATCGGAGGCCGAGATGCCGGAGGGCAAGCCGAGGTTCTCTGCGCCGCGCGTCGGATCCCAAATTAAATAGGGGCGATAAGCGGGACCAAAGTGGCCGGCACTGAAACCTGCGCTGCCGATGGATATAAAGGGTGGGATGCCGTCTGGCTCGGCTCGTCGCATCGGCACCGATCCCAATTCGTGCGAGACGATTGAACCGATCGCAGGAGACTGGATCGGGCCGGTGGCGCGATAGCCAGTCTGCATGAAATAGGAGGCAAGGTTGTGTTCCATCTCGAGCCCCTTCATGGAACGAATCAGGGTCAGATGGTGGGCCTGCTTGGCGAGTTGTGGCATGCAGGAAGCGAGTTGCACTCCATCGGCCGAAGTGGCCAACGGACCAAACTTCAGCCCCAGCTTGTCGTTGCCCAGCGGCTTGGGATCGAAAGAATCGTGTTGAAACGGTCCTCCCTTGAGCCACAGCAGGATGACCGATTTTTCATTGGCTGCCAGCGGCCTGGCTGGCTGGGTCTTGGATTCACCGCCGAACACACGCGGCAGCGTCGGCCCGAGAACAGCCCCTAATGCGGCTCCCAACGAGAGGTGAATCACACCTCGCCGGGTCATGACACCCAGCGGCTCGGCCGAGGAGACGTGTTGGCGGGTAATACAGCCCATGGCGGCGCCTCAGTAGGTCAGAAATTCGGTGGATTGCATCAGCGCCCACATCACATCACGGATACGCTCTGGGTTGCCATCAGCAACCGCGGGAGTCAGCCGCTGGCGTTCAGCAGGAATGGGAAGGCGACCGAGAATTTGGAGATAGAGTGCGCCGAGCCGGGCTTCAGGAGTTTCCAGAGAGGCAATGTTTCTCGGAGCGTCGGTTTCGCGAAGTGAGTCCGTAATCAGCCGCCCATTCATTTGCATCAGCGCCTCCCCCGTCGGCCCCAATTGAGCCCGGGCCATCTGGCGAGTGCGGCGCAATTTCTCTCCGAGTTCCTTATAGACCCGACGTTGCGCCGTGCCTCGCTTGCGATCGTCTTCCTTCATCTCCACGGGCGTGGGGGCCGGCACATCGCTAGTGGAGGGAAGCGCCGCCGCACGACGCTTTTCGCCCCCCTCACCCAAGACTTTTTTCGCGTTCAGCAGCGATTTCGAGCGTCCCTGCAAGCGTTCGTTGCGCTCCAGGTCGAAAATGCCGGCGGCGGTGGATGCAAGTTCTTCAATCTTTGCCTCACGCCCGCTGACGCGCAACACGGAGTCATGCCATTGATCGCTATTGAGCGGACGGACGGGAAAGCATTGCCAATGCTGCTGGGCACGGGAATTGTTCGCGGATCCTGTACCCGTCTGAAAAAGCTGGCTATTGACGATTGTTCTCAGCAGCCACTTCAAGTCGTAGTGTTGCTCGGCAAATTGGTCGGCAAGGCGATCCAACAAGACTTCGTGTTGAATCTCCGCGTCTGGAGTAAATCCGTCGGCCGTCGGCACGAATCCCCGGCCCGTCAACTCCAGGAAGAAACGATTGACTGCGGCCCGGGCAAATTGTTTGTTGTCACGGCTGGTTACCCAGGATACAAAGGCTTGTCTGCGAGTGTTGTTTGCTTTGTCGATTTCGGTCAAGGGCTTCCCGTCGAGCGGGGTGGGAAGGAGAGCCTGACCGCCATCCTTCTTTTTCTTTCCGGCCAGATAGACCTCTCCCTCGTCCCTATCGATGATCGCCCGTTTTTCACCATCCTCGCCATCGATGGCCGCGTCGCCGCCGAGCAGCGTGGAAACACTGGCTTCGCTCCGACCGGGATTGGGGAACAGGCGATCGAATTTTGCCCCTCCCTCATTCATCTGGATCATTTTGGTTCGGCCATAGAATGCCGCCATCGACCAATATCCTTGTTGAGTCCAGGCTCCGTGAAAGGGATCGTCGTGGCACTGGGCACAGGAAATCTTCATGCCCAAAAAGAGTCGCCCGGCCCCTTCGGCGATTTCATTCGGCTGGCCGCTTAAGTAGACGCCAAAATTGGCATTCCCGTCATATAGAATATTGCCCTGGCTATCGAGCAGGTCTCCCGCGATGCGGTCCCAACTGCGATTTTCCGCCATGGCTTCCCGCGTATACCGGTAGAGCGTGTAGGTATTGGCCCCCTGACCGGTCACCTCGCGCAAGTCCGTGATCCATTGCCGGAGTCGAAAACCCCAATAGTCGGCGTACCGACTCTGGCCAAGCATCTCGTCCACCTTGGAGCGACGCTTATCAGGGCTTTCATCCTTGATGAACGAGAGGACCTCGGCTGACTTGGCCGGCACGCCCAGAACGGCGAGGCTCAACCTTCTGAGAAAGGTGGCGTCGTCGATTCGCGGTGCGGGTGAAACGCCCGCCTTGGACCAGTAATCAGAAAAATACTCATCGACCTGCCCAGACGCACTTTCGAGTTTCCCCGCTGGAAGTCCCTGGTGGGGAAGCAATGCAGCGCTGCCGGCATCGGCTTGGACTACGCCCAGCGCTGGCCCGCTGAGGAGCCACGTCGCCACGGTCAGACTGGCAATTGTGCGTATTCGACTTCTCAACCGCGAACTCCTCGGGTGGGCACCCAGGTGGGTGGTGGAGCATGGGGGGAGCGGTAAGTGAGGTTGTACTCTGCCAGCACGGGATCGTCAACCCATTTTGGCCGCTTCACGCCCGGGCTCTGCCCTCTTCATAGCTGAACTCGTAAGGGTTCAATGGCTGGAAAAGCCCGAAGTCTCACGACTTCGGCTGTGGCAAAATGGACTTTGGCTACGGGTTTCTTGCCCAATGCATCTTGACCCCAGTCGCGGGCTGCCGGTAGGCTCCCTGCCCAAACTTGGCGGGCGTTGCGCCGGCATCGCCCACTCTCAGAAAGCGGGGTTCCTTGTGACACAACTACCCTTTGTCGATATCCATTGTCATTTGATCGCAGGCATCGACGATGGCGCAAGTAGCGCCGCGGTTTCGCTAGCGATGGCTCGCATGGCCGCCGCCGATGGCATCCGCACGCTCGTCTGCACTCCGCACCAGGCGGGGAACTTTTCCGCCAACTGCGGCGACACCATTCGCGCCGCGGTGAAACGCACACAACAGATGCTGACCCAGCGCGGCGTCCCATTGAAGTTGCTGCCTGGGGGGGACGTTCGCATAGAATCCGACATGGTACCTCGTTTGCGGCGCGGCGATCTGCTGACGCTTGGCGATCACGGGCGTCATGTGCTGCTCGAGCTGCCGCACGAACTCTACTTTTCGCTGGAACCCGTGCTCAAGCAACTGGCGCGGAACGATATGGTCGGCATCTTGTCGCACCCGGAGCGAAACCAGGGCATTCTGCGTCAGCCCGAAGTGTTGGCCCCCTTGGTTGAGGCCGGCTGCTTGATGCAGGTGACAGCCGGCAGCATCTGCGGCAGCTTTGGCGATGAGATCTGTGACTTCTCGGAGTGGATGATCGAAGAGGGGTTCGTCCATTTTGTGGCCAGTGATGCCCATGGAGTTGATTCCCGCCGTCCGGTGCTTTCAGAGGCGTTTGAAAGGGTGTGTGAACTGGCGAATGAGGATATTGCAGAGCGTCTCTGTTGCCGCCATCCGGCCGATGTGGCCGCCGGGCAAGATGTCAGTGCTGGCCTGGTTCGCGCCAAGCGCAGCATGTTGGCAGGCTGGTTCGGCTGGGGGAAGGCAGGGTAAAAATGAGGCTGGAGACTTTAGGGTGTAGGCTGGGGCCGATTCGCGGCTTCTGTCTTCTATTAGCCACGTTCGTCGCTGTTTGCCTGACTATCGAAGCATCGGCTGGTGCCGAGGGCTGGGTGGACCAGCGTGCTTATGGCCCCCTGGTCTGTCATGCCGATTTCCCTCTCAACGGGCTGGAGCCCCTGCTAGGTGAAATCGCCCAGATTCAACAGGAGTTGATTCGCCTGCTCGAAATTCCGCCGACCAACGAGCGTATCGAAATACTCCTGTTTCACGATCGCAGCAGTTATCGTCGCTATCTGGCCCAGCGATTTCCGAATGTGCCGTACCGGCAGGCGCTCTATGTGCGATCGGCCGGTCAGGGGACCGTGCTGGCTTTTCAGAGCGACGATTTACCCGTCGATCTGCGTCACGAATGCACGCACGCCATGCTCCATGCGGTGTTGCCCATGGTGCCGCTGTGGCTCGACGAAGGGCTGGCTGAATACTTTGAAGTGCCTGCCGCCGATCGTCTCAACGGCAATCCCCATCACAGTACCGTCAAGTGGTGGATGCGTCTTGGCCGCGTGCCTTCCATGGCCACTCTGGAGGCCAAGCAATCACTGGACGACATGGGCCGGAGCGAATATCGCGACTCCTGGGCCTACGTTCATTTTCTCTTAAATGGTCCCCCTGCGGCCCGTGCAGAACTCGTTGCCATGCTCGCCGATATTCGCAGCGGCACTCCACCGGGCCAACTCAGCCAACGCCTGGGTCGGCTTACGCCTGATCTTTCGGGCGAACTGGTTGAACACTTCAAGACGTTCGGCCAGTAGCGAGTACACGCGTTGGAGTACAGCCTTCAGGGTGGTTCTGACTAGTTGCCCAGCAGGCTAAAGCCTGAACTCCAACAGCCCAGCAGGCTAAAGTCTGAACTCCAGCAGTCCAGGCTCCAACAGGCTGCACTCCCGCTGCGGATTGTGCCGGTCGTATCAGCCGTGCGAATCGACGGCCACTCTTTCGATGGGGACAGCAGCGCGCAACGTGGCCTATATTTGCGCGGTTTCATATCGCGATCTGAAGGGCAATTTTTTATGCGCATGCTCGAAAAAGGCGGCGTCCCCACAGCGGCACTCACCGATACCATGGCAGACGGCGACGATCCGTGGTGGGCAGTGGCCGCCACTCAGGTTCATGCACTCTCCGCCACTCCGCGCGATGCGGAAGTGCCCCGCACCGCAGTGCGGACAAGCAAGGAAGCTGTCAGCGAAAGCCAGATCGAAGGACTGGTCCTGAAATATCTGCTCAACAGCGGCACGGCCTCGGGGCGCGAGATTGCCGATCAATTGAAGCTGCCCTTTCCGTTGATCGGTGAGTTGCTGCGGCGGATGAAGGCCGACCAGTTGATCGGCTACAAATCGTCGGATGCCATGAACGACTATGTACATCAATTGACGCCACAAGGTGCCGAACGGACACGACGCTATAGCGAAGTCTGCACCTATTTTGGCGCTGCACCCGTGTCGCTGGCCGACTACGTGGCGGGAGTGCCGCAACAATCGCTGCGGCGGCAGCATCCCACGGCCGACCACTTGCGAAAGGCGCTCGCCGACCTGGTCATCAGCAAAGAGTTATTCAGCCAGTTGGGCCAGGCGCTGTGGGCCGGCACGGCGATGTTCCTCTACGGCGACCCGGGCAACGGCAAAACGACGATTGCCGAGCGCGTCACCGCGGCTTTCGGTCCCTACGTCTGGATTCCGCGCTGCATCAGCGTCTGGGGAGAGATTATTCGTCTCTATGATCCCTCCGTTCACGAGGCGGCTCCCGTTACTGAAGATCAAGGTGAAGTCAAAGTCGATCATCGCTGGATTCGCATTCGTCGTCCCACGATTGTGGCCGGCGGCGAACTGACCGCCGAACACTTGGAATTGACGGTATCCGGTTCGACCGGCATCGTCGAAGCCCCGTTGCACATGAAGAGCAACGGCGGCACGCTGGTGATCGACGACTTTGGTCGCCAGCGCGTCGGCACGCGGGAATTGCTCAATCGCTGGATCGTGCCGTTAGAAAAAGGACACGACTATTTGAGCTTGCCGAGCGGCAGAAAGATTCAGATTCCGTTCGACCAGTTGGTGATCTTTGCCACCAATCTGGAGCCACGGGAACTGGTAGACGAAGCCTTCCTGCGACGGATCCCTTACAAAATCGAAGTCTGCGATCCTTCGGAGGAAGAGTTCCGCGAGTTGATGCGGATGATGGCCCCCAAGCTGGGCGTTGAATATCGCGAAAGTACGGTCGATTATCTGATCGTGAAGCACTATCAGGAAAAAACCCGCCGCTACCGCTACTGTCACCCGCGCGATCTGCTCTTGCAGATTCGCAACTTCTGCCTGTTCCACGAGCAGCAGCCCTCGATGACCAACGAGGCGGTTGACGCCGCGGCGCACAACTATTTCTCGATCATGTCGTGCTAGTCGAGCGGGGGGCCGCTCGATGAGTCAACCCTACCCAGTCCCATCTGCCCCCCGACCGCGCGGCATCAGCGAACCGGGGAGGGGTGGTATAAGCGAACAATACCCAGTATTCCCTGCGAATATCGCGTTTGGCGTTCGCGCCCTGTTCGCGCAAGTGTTCGCGCAAGTGTTCGCGCAAGTGTTCGCGCAAGTGTTCGCGCAAGTGTTCGCGCCCGGCGCGCGGGATTTTGGGTGTACTTAGTGCATCTGCCAAAGAGATCAACGCTGGCCGATGCGATCTGGTAAGTTGCCAAAGATCTTAATATTCCAATCAGCCGTCAGAACCTCCGCGATCCGATAGCCGGGTGTCGATGCGTTGCCGTGTTCACGCGTTGCGTGCAAATGTTTTCATTCGCCCTAAAACTCACCATGGCAATATCTTGCGACTCCTGTCCACGGTTTTGTACACACCCTTTCGCACCCTTCGCACCTTCGCTCTCTTCGCACCCTTCATCTGCTCACACCCGCAGTTCTATCCCCAGGCCGCTGCGTCACTCATCGCACAACTTGCCGATGACCAGCGCCATTCCGCTCATGCGCCGTATCACCCTGCACGCGATTTTCCTTACCCAGACACAAAAAGCCCGCCTGGGGCACAGTGTGCCGGGCGGGCTCTGCCTGGTACCCGAGGATTTCTCAGGCGGGGCGATGATACCACGTCATGGGGTCGCTAGTCCCGTGAATTGTTATTTCATTCTAGCGCAGTTGCCCGCAAAATCAAGTTGTCGGGGAGAATGGTTGTCGGGAGAATGGGGACCGGCAGCTTGTGGGATTCGCAGCGACTCATGCAATGAAAAGCGGAGACTTCCGCCGGATCAAACAGATCACCGCGTACCAGCCGAGCCATGACGCTTCCGCCCCCGATGGCCGTGAAACCGGGAAATTGCCCAGGACAAGGGACAAGTGTACAGATGTATAAATACGTGTCAACAGGCTGAGAGGAGATTTTTCGAGTAGGGTTTGGGCCGAGATAACGCATCAACCATCCGTGATGTCTTCAAAGCTGTGTGGCCCCTTGGTTTCCCTTCGAACTCGCCCGTCGCTTGGAGTTGCTGGCTGCCGCAGCAAGGGCACTGCTCCAGTCGCACGTCGTGCCGTTGCACTTGATCCGGCGGAAGTTCGTCCAACTTGGGAGGCTCGCGAAACACCCCGGGGTGCTGGCGATGCCGTTTTGTGCGGCGATCTTGGCGCTTGGTTTTAGGCGGCGACTGGCGATTGGCCTGCGGCTTGTACCCCTTGCGCCGCAGTCGCTCGACCTCGGCTTCCAGCTCCGCGACCCGCGCCAACAACGCGGCCACCTGCGTTTGAAGTGCTGCGACATCTTGCATGATGCCTCAGCAACTGCTTCATTCTGCTGTCTCGCCTTTTGTGACCACCGGGCAAGATATATTGCAATTACTGCCGTTAAAATGAGCGCCGTTCTGATGCGAAACTGAAAGGCTTTTCGCACTATATCGCTAGCAGTATTGGTGGAACGAGACATTGTCAAACTAATCTTACTTTGGGCTAAAGTCTCAGGTTACACTCACTGCAACCCATCGCTAAAAAGGGTTAGCGCGGCATAAATGGCATGACATTCATTCTGTCAGTGTGTAATGGATTTTATACTTCATTTGCTTCGGTCCAAATTGCCAAAGATCGATCTCGGCATTGCTGACGATGCCGCTGCCCACGATTTACTCCTCTGTCTTGGTGGTCTCATACCTCCTGTTCTTACGGCACAGGCTTTCGATGGACTGGGACACCATGACGCTCACGGTTCGATTAGTTTCTTGCGATGTGTCCAATGGATCGTGCAATTCGGCAACGTGTTTTGTAGCCGTGCGACACCGGCAGCGGTAACTTGTTGCGTACTGTCGAGAGATAGTACTTGCAATGCCTTCAGCCCTTCCAAGTGTTCCAGGCCCGCATCGGTAATATTATTGTTATCGCTGTTGACATGAAGCACCCGCAGTGCCGTGAGCCCTTTGACATTTTCCAGCCCGGTGTCGGTGATATTCGATAAATAGAGAGAGAGTAATGTAAGTTCTCTTAGTCCCTTGAGGTTCTTTAGGCCATCGTCAGTGATATCCTGTCCAATGATTTCAAGCCCTTTGAGTTTCGTGAGGACTTTGATGTGTTTCAGTTCCGTATCGGTAATGTTCGGTTTGAAGAGAGAGAGCCGTTCCACACTGGCGAAATAATCTATCCCTAGCGAATCGACGATTCCCACTGGCCAATGGCGGGGCTGCTTGATGCCTTCAGCCTGAAAATCGTAAGCAACCTCACCTCCCAATTTGGTGATACGTGCCACTGCCTCCTTTTGTTGTGTAGCCTCATGCGAGTACCAAGCAAACCACACCGCAAAGCCTGCCGTGAGTAACAACAACGTCCGCATGCTATATTGCACTCGACGATGCTTCGGTGTTGCCTTCGTTTCCATTGCACTCTCGAAAAGTCCACTCATCGTTTTAGGTATTTTGCAAAACCTGTTGTCGGCGAAGTCGGTGGCAGTTGGCCGTAAGGGTATCCGGTTGCACTCACGAATGTTCCACTTGGGCTGATAACAATCTCTGTGACGGGTTCCGTCCACTCGATCCTGATGTCATAGTCCTTACCCCCTCTCACTCCCGATGCGCGGTCAGTTAATAACTTGAATTTAGTATCACCCTCACCTGAGTTCATGTCTATCTTGTCGTTCCACACATATGTTAAATTATACTTGATTGCTCGGTTCTGGCCTTTTTGGCCATCTATGGACCATTGTCCGATTATTTCAAATGCCTCGTCAGTTCCATGCAGGTAGCCATAGCCGATTGGATGATAAGTGCTTGCAGCTATTGACCCTCTGAATTTTAGGTGAATTTGTCCACTAGCAGGCGCATCGTGTTCAACTGTAAGTGATTTCGCATGACCAAATAATTTGTTTTTCACCATAGCAGCCACATCATAGCTAGCTTCCATGTATGTGGTCCATCTCTGATCATTTTTGATCTTGTACGGCGTACCGTCTCCGTATAACCACCGCTCCAAGAGTTCTTTACCAGCCCAATCCGTTTCTGACAATTCTACCCCTACATTTATTGCCACCTGTGCAACGTCCTCACCGGTCAAGATTTCTGCATTTTTCTTCTGCGTGAAAATAGACTGTAATTCAAAAGCTGCTTGGGCCTCTACTCCCGCCGGATCAGGCTGGATCGGATACCCTTTCTCATCATATCCCCGTTCTTGCAACCACCGTATTTGATATTCCCAATCCGATATGAATTTTCTTTCTAGGTCGGTAATCTGCTTCCCTTTTGCAAGTTTATCTTTAATCGCATCTACTTTTATTTTCTGATCGGCAATCACGTCTGGTTTAGGCTCAGTTCCAAGAGGATCAGTAGAATTCAGAGATTCATTGAATACATACCGATATAAATTCGCATCTTCCGCCTCAAACCCGATGGGATCTTCACTGATGAATCGTCCCACGACCGGATCAAAATACCGGGCTCGGTAGAAGTGGAGTCCGGTCTCTTCATCCCGCTCACGTCCAGTATAAGCAAAGAGATGATCAAGCGCTGTGTTCTCCTCGTGGGTAATATTGCCGAACGAGTCATATTCCAGGTAATTCTCAATCGTCGTCGCATTCTTGCCAGCGTCGTAGGCGGCAAGCTGGCGGACACTGCCTAGGTTGTTGCGAGTGTCGTCAACGCAGAGCGCGTCGACCGAGTGGTGCTCGCGCACATCATTGAACCTATCGCGAAATGTACTATTTTGATTGGTTCTGCGCACCATATACATACTCCTTGTGTTGACTACTTCGAGCGTAATCCTCTGGTCTCACACATCACAGCATCAACTGCTGACATGGCGCGGAACCCGGCGTAGTTGGGGTCTTGGGGATGAAGTTTACAGGCTTGGTCATACGCTCCCGCCGCTTCAGCCAGCCGGCCGTTGGCGTGCAGGCAGTGACCGCGGGCCGCCAGGAACGCCGCCAGTTCCTCGCGGGGTATGAGCGAAGAGAGGTAGTGACTGGCAGCTACCTCGGCCTCTGTGATCGTGTGAGGCCACTGCCGATAATGCTCGTCTGGGTGGCAATTTAGGCCCTGGCTGGTGGCCTCAATGTTGAAACGCTCCCCAGTTGCTGGATCGTCCCAGCGGAGAAATAGATGAGCCTTGGCCTGAACCAGTCGCAGTGGATAGCCCAGCCGGCGTCCAATTGCCAAGTACAGCACGGGCATTGAAACACATGTCCCGCCATGGCCGGTGAGCAAGCCGTGTACGAATAGATCGCGCGGGTCGGCGTAGTCTGGATTGTGGATCCGCTCGGGATTGTACTGCACGCCTAGATTGCGTTGCAGCACAGTGACCATTACCAAGATTCGGTAATATGCCTCGGAATGGTTGTAATCTTCTGGCTGTTGATCGAAGCGGCTCTGAAGACGACGGGTGCCGTATGCGACCAAGTCGGCCCATTGATCCTTCTTTGTGCAGCAGGCTGCAATGTCCAGATCGTCCGTTCCTGGAAGCCCGACCGCGCACGACAAGTTCAATTCGACAATATCAATGGTCGCTAAGGAAGTGTTTGAGTGATCAGCAAACTGATGGAAACTCGGAACCGTAGTGATCATAACTGGCTCGTCGGATGGAGTGGGGGCCTCGTCGGCTTATCAGATGATGAAGCTTTGTAGGGCCGCCGACAGTAAACGTATTCACCGTCCAGGTGTCCGTGTTACCCCTGCTCCTGCAATGGCTGTCCCCGGGTGTAGCTTTCCCTGCACCAGCACACACAATAAACAATTCAGTTATTCAGCAATTTTACGCTTCTCCCACCATTTAATGAAATGGCCGTTGATGACTGCCGATGGCTCGTCACCCTCAGGAAAAACGGAGGGGGCACTTTCGATGGACTACCACAGGGAAACTAACTATCGCCATCCGTCTAGCCGCGGGGTAGAATATAGGATATGTTTCTATTCAGTTTCACCAATCGCGACACCGACGCCAAACGCAACTGCCGTTGGTTACAATTCAGCACACGGACATTGCTGATTGTTACCACGCTTATCGCAATTGGAATTGCGTGGTGGTCCTATAAGGCACGCCGACAACGCGAGGTCATTTCGGAAATCAAAACAGTAGGCGGCATATTTCATTACGACTATGAGAAAAACGGCATTTACCGGCGATCCCCATCGTATCAATGGTTGACAGATCATTTCGGCTCCGACTACTTTGCCAACGTTTCAGTTGTCTGGCTGAGCGAGACACCTATCACTGACACTCAGCTCGAACAGCTTACAGTTCTAACTGCGCTGAAATCGCTCGGTCTTGCTGACACTAAAATCACCGACACTGGGCTGCAGCATATAAAATCATTTGTAATGATCGAAGTACTCAATTTCAGCAACACACAAATCACTGACGCCGGAATAGAGAATCTCCAGCGACTAAGTCAATTGAAAAGCCTCACTTTGGACGATACCAAAGTCACGGATAACGGCCTGAAATTCCTAAATCGCCTAACTGGATTAAAGGATTTGTCCCTTAACAACACTCAGGTCACTGACGTCGGCTTGGCGCATCTCAATGAGCTTACCTCGCTAAGATATCTCGCACTAGGCGGTACACAGATCACCGATGCCGGAATTGAGCATCTCAAGCACATGACAACAATTCAGATCCTCACCTTAACGGATACTCGCGTTACTAACCTTGGAATTGCCGAATTAAAAAAAGCATTGCCAAACTGTGAAATCAATTGCCGACGGAAGCCATTGCGTAGATCCTCGCCCTCGCCATAGAGGCTAATTAGTTTTGCAAGGTTTGCCCCGAGGATGCAGCTTTCGTAAAATCACCTCTTAGAGTACCGTTTGGCGTTACCGGCGAGGAAACGGCGGTTCGTTTATATCAAGATCTACCGGAACTGTCGTGAGAGGGAAGCACGGGGCCACCCAGCTTTGGGCTATTGTAAAGGAGGTTTGCAGCGATCACCAATGGATTTTGCACTTGAAGGCCGATTTAAGTGATGAGATCAGCGCAGCAGAGAGCTTGAGAGGCAGGAATCGTGCGCTGAGGGCGGCTGCAGCGCGCACTTGCCTCAGGGGCGAATGCCTTTTCTTCAAGAAGAGAACTCGCTCAGCGCTGTCACGCTAGCCGGTACCCAACAACTCTGCCTTGCCAGGGCAGAAGCGGCGCCAGCGGCCGGGGCGATCGAGCGTGCGCGGCGCGCCGGCCACCCGATGAAACAACCGGCCGAAGTTGCGGATCAGCGGTACCCAGTTCGCAGACTCGATGCCCAGCCGAACCAGGATCGGCGGCAAGTGATCGGGCATGTTCGACTTGCCCGCCACAATCTGCCGGCCTGTCCAATCGACCAGTTCTAAATAGTCAGGGAGCAATAGCGGCTGGCTACCTTTGTCGCTGGCGCGCTTACCCTGGCGGCTGGGCAGCGGACCGGGGGGGGAGTTGTCGCTTCACTGAGCGCGATAGGTGTCAGCCAGGCGTCGAGACAGAGATCGACGTGAGGAAGAGAGTGGGAACTCGGCCGAGGTGAATCACGCGCTGACGCTTGTGGTTGATACGTCCCTCGCTGGCGCTTCGGGCTAGCGAGGGTGTGTGGTCCCCACATGGTGCCCTGAGATACCGAAGCAGGCTGAAGCCTAGACTCCAACAGACTGGCCACTCACTTACGCCGATCCCCAGCGGTGCCACTGGCGACATGCCAGGACGATCATCGCTGCGCTCTGGCAGGCTGCCAGTGACACCCGATGGGAAACGGCGGGACCCGAAACTTCTAGCTTCAACCTTTGGGCGCCGGCAGCGGGGGGAGGACGGCGGGCCAGCGACGCAGCCGATTCAGCGGGCGTGCGGCAGGCATCGTTGCGGACTTCTTTACAGGCAACTTTACAGGCATTTTTTCATTGCGAGGCAGATGGGCCTCGGTGGGCTGAGCCACGAACTGGTCTGGCGTGATCGATAGTTCCGTCCGCAAGACGTGGACATCGCGCGGGGCTTCGATGCCGAGCCGCACTGTGTTTCCTTTGATCTGTAACACCGTAATTACGATGTTCTCGCCGACCTGAATCTTCTCCTGCGATTTGCGGCATAGCACCAGCATGGCATACTCCTTCGCCCGATGGGGTCGTGAAAAGATAAGTACCCCGGATGTGACGCCTTGAGGAGAATGCACTTGGCGTGCCAAGGGAGAGGGGCAATCCGTGCTACCGTGCAAAACATGCACGCTGCCAAGAGGTTACGACCGGATGCCGTAAATGCGACCGGCGTCGCTAGCTATCCCCAAAGTTTCAAACGCTTAGAACTTCGGGGAATTTGCCTACTGCTTCTTCGGATTCTTTTTGACCGGCGGCTTCTTCTTGGCAGGCTCCCGCTTCGGAATCGGAGTGGAAGCGACACCTGCCTTGTACTCATCGAGCGATAGCGTGCCGTTTTCGTCGGTGTCCCATTTTTTGAACCGGGTTTCCGACTCGGTCGCTTCAGCACCCGTCTTAACGTCCTTGAGTTCCTTGACCGTCAAGGCGTCGTCTTTATCCTTATCCAGGTACTTGAAAATCGCTTCAGCCGTGGGATTGGTCAGTTTGTCTGGGTTTTTGCCTTTAGGCCCTTTGGCTGCTTCCGCGTGAGGAGAACCGAACTCAAACCCTACCCAGCAGGCGACTGTCAGCATGAGTGTGAAAACTGACTTCATGACACGCATCTCCGCAAAAAGTCTAGGGAATTCCGCCTGAACTAAAGCTTAGCCAAGCACCACTTTTCTGGCTAGTTATTGGCCGCCTCGCGGCGCGACATTTCGTCGCGGAGCTTGGCGGCCAGCTCATAATCTTCCGCGGCCACGGCGTCGTTGAGTTGCTCGGTCAGAGTGCGCCCCACCTGATAGTGTTCTCGGATCGACTCCTTGAGCCCCTGGAGCCTGGTGACCAATTCGTCCTCGTCATAGCGTTCGGACATTTCGAACTCTTCGAACAAGTCGCGAAATTGGGCCAGGGATGCATTGAGCTCCGTGATGGCGGCGTCTGGTCCGATGGTCTCCAGTTTGGCCAAAGCGCCCGCCTGGGCTCGGTGGAACAGCACGAAGGGGCGGTACTGCTCGTGGACCATCGTCCACTCCTCTTCCGGCGAGTGGTCGCGGACAAAGTCCATGAAGGCCAACGTGTGGTCGGCGTCGAGCACGGCCTTGTCGAATTCCCGCAGCGCCAGCCAGCACATCCGGCGGTGGTAGTATTGCGTGAACTCCCGGTCCGCCTCCTGGCACTGCTCCGGCGTCAGCACCAGCGAGCCTTCTTCCAGGGCCTGCCGCTGTTTGAGGTAGTCAAAATAGGTGGCACAATTATGGGGCCGGGTTCCATCGGGCCGGTTGTGGACCTCCATTTGGAGCAGACCCATTTCGATCCGCATCTGCACGACCTGTCGGCCGTCGCCAGCCCCCACCACCCGGGCGACCACCTCGCCCGGTTCGTATTTCCAAGCCTTCAAAAGGGCGTCGATATCCTGTCGCTTGGCCATGGCTCGAATCGTTGCAGGGTTCCGGGGTGCGTGGGGCCGATTTACGTCGGCTACCCGATTGTCCGTTGTCATTATAGACAGTCGGACCCCGGAGGTCAGCGGGCTAAAGTTGGGTGCCGATTTACCCTGTGCCACAGCCGTTTTTACTTTGAATCTTTGGCCGCTGCCGGAACAGCGCTGGCCGCGGCCTTGACTCGGCATGGTTCACACAAATCTTCCACTACCCATTTGAAACCAGCCCCAGCAGCATCACACTCGTCGCAAACCGTCTCGCTATGCTGGCAACCGGGGGTGCTGCGGCCAGGGATACAGAAATCCTCTTTCTTCGAGCCCCAGCAGGTCACCGGCACTTTTTTGTCCTCGCAAACCAACCGGCATACCTTCTGGCAGCCCGAGTGGCAGCCGCAACTCGCACAACACACTTCTTGAGCCCATACATTGGCGGTCGCGGTCCACCCGAGCACGAGCCCAGCAATTGCGGTAAGACAAAATTGACGTATCACGGCGATTCCTCCCGAAACGAGCGTTACCAATTGAAATCAAACCGCATCCCCAGAATGTTCGCTTGCGTAGTGCCAAATACCGTTTGCGCGGTGGTCCAGGGGTGGATCCACTCGAACATCACCCGTGTGCGGTCGCTCCAATACCAATTGACCCCCACAGTAAGGTCTTGATACTGGCCGCTGTTAAGCTGACTCAGATCCAGATAGGAATTGCGAATTTTCAGTTCCCAGGCACCCGGGCCATAGCAACCAGGCACCATGAAAAAATTGCTGTAAGGAACATTGCGGCCAAACTGAGCGCCGTGTTGGCCATAGCGTTCGTAGATTCTGTTTTCGCCGGTCAAAAAATAGCTGGCGTGGGTGTAATAGCCGTAGAGTTGCGCTTCCTGGCCGCCGTTCAGATTGACGTGGCACATATACATCTCGTGCTGCACCGAGAACGGCCCCCAGACGGTGGCCAGTTCCACATTGCCCGTCAGATCATCGACCGCTCCTATATCGCCACTGTCAATCAGAAACGGCCCTTCATGGATTTGCGGCCGGGCGCGGAAGCGAGTCAATTTATCGTAAAAGTGCGTATAGAAAAGTCCGGCGCCGGTATGAAGAAGATAACGACCCTTGGAGGGTTCGTCGTAGTACAGCAGATGCGTGAACCGACTGCTGACGCGAATACCCTGGCGGTCGTCGATCCTCTCCTTGCGTGATTCACTGATGCGGTCGAAGAACGAGCCGAAAGTCCAGGTGGTGTCGAGGTCTTCGCTCACGCCGTAGGTTGCAAAGCCCACTTCGCGATCACCGCAAAAAATGTTCTGCGTGGGGATCGAGCGCTCGAGGAAGCTGTTGTTCGTGTCGTTGGTGACCTGTTCCAGGCCGAAGGGGACGAAGAAGTTGCCGATTCGCCAGCGCTGAATCACGGGAACGTCGTTGGCCGATAAATAGGCGTCCTTGACGTCCACCACTGGCGTGGCCACATTGTCTCCCGCTTCGGGTTCATAATCCACTTGCAGGCGAAAATCGTAGACGCCGTAACCCGTCCCGTCCGCCATCAGCCGCAGGCGGCGAAACTCAAAGTAGTTCTCCGCGGGGATGGTCGAGGTGTGCTGAGCCCAGAGGGGATAGTCCATCTGAACGTGGCCGCCGAGCTTGACGTTCCACTTTTCATCGGACACGTCGATCCAGCCGTCGGCCGACTTCTTCTCGGGAGCCACTTTCCCATCTTTCCATGAGCTGGCTTCCGCGTGTTGAGACGCAGTGCTGAACGGGTTGGATTCTGTCGCAGAACGCGCTGGTGAAGTGCCGGGGGCAGACGGAATCCGCTCGGTCATTTGCCGCCGCAAATCCCGCAATTCCTCTTCTTGACGCTGCAGGCGACGGAGAATGGCCGCGGCATCGATCGTCAGCAGTTGCGATTCCGGCAGGGTACCGGCCGCGACCGGCTCGCTGGCTTGAAATTGTGCTTGGAGAAACGGCCCCTCAACAGATTCGGGGATGACCGAGGGGGACCACTCGACGGCATTATTAGCCGAGAAGGCTGTGTTGATGGGGCGTGCCCCTTCCCAGGATGCGATCATGCCGGCTTGGTCGTTTTTTGACTTCGACGACGCTGGATCTGATTCCGCCGAGTAAATAGAGGTGGCTTCCTCTACCGCAGGAAGTCTACGAGGAGCCGGCGACTGGGCGCGCGCAACCGCGGGCCAGAGCATGGCAATTGCCAACAAGCACAGGCATGAATATGGCAAGTCGCGAGTTGGACCTCGCATAAGACAGCCTTCCCGATACGGATTCCACGACAAAACCTGGACATTGCTTCATCCCTCATTGGGTATGGGGGCATTGAGTCCACCGTTGTCGGTACAACCCATACAGCCACATTCCTTCGGCACTGAGGCGGGCTGTCAATCAAGAATTCGGCCGCAAAGTTTGCCGGACCGGAAAAGTCCGCCAAAACATGCTGGCGATGCCAGCGATGCTGCGGTTGCTGGGAGATCCACCCGTTGGAACACAGTCTTCAGGCTGCTTGGAGGAGGAAAGCAGCAAGCTAAAGCAGGGACTCCAACTTAGAGGGGCGAAGCAGGCCAAAGCCTGTACTTCAACTACTAACCCCCTTCGCCACCGTCATCTTGCATAACCACATCTTGCAACAGGGCTGTTTCCCGCGCGTCGTGAATGTCCACTCCGTGGAGCAGAGAATGCAAATCGTCGCAGATCGACGCAATTTCAGCCGCGTTGGTGTCGCTGGCCCTTTCCAGACGTGGCAACAACCTGGCGAGAGTAACGCGAAATACGTCGTGCTCGTCACGCAACCTTCGAGCCTGATCGACTAGGTTCGGCTTCATCTGCCCGACGACATCCATATAGCCGTCTTTTTCTTCCAGGCTCATCAGTCGTTCGATGTGGCGGCGGAACGACTGGGACATGAAACGCACCGTGGCCAGTTTCCGAGGTAGACCGGGCGCACCAACTTGCCAGTCTACCGCGAGACGAAGTGCCTGTTTGATATGCCCCAAGGTCTGATGCTCGATCAAGCATTGCTCGGTCACATAGGTGTCCGTATGAACGGTCGCCGTCATCATGGTATTCCCTCCCTACGGCCTCCGCCACGGCAGGCTGCGGTTCTCCGCAGGATTGCCACGTAGCGCTAACATTCAAAATGAGTTGTTGGATCGAAAAATAGCACAACTGCGACGAGTCGATCGAATCCGACGTCACTGGGGCTGCGCGGCCGACATTTTGGGGCCGCGTGGCCCTGGATGCACCAATTCGATATGTTCACTACGGCTAAACTGAACAGCCCAACGCGAATGCGCCGTGCGATCAAAGTCTCGGGCTGGCCAGAACTCAACCGATTCGCTGCATTGTAGCGTCCGCAAAGGATAATACCAGCAGATTTCTTGAAAAAAACTGCGATCCACGCTCCCCACATTCTCACATTGCTTTCACGACCGTTCCGCTCCAATAATTCCCACATCCACCTTCCATTCTCAATTTAATAGCCGCCAATCCTTATGTCATCACCCGACCGAAACAAACAAATGGCCGAAGCCGAGGCGATCCTGGGCGACCGCCTCTCGCAGGTCGGCTTTGCCAAGGGGCTTTATTTTGGGCACTATCTCAAGCCGCGGTTGGGTGACTATCCCGATCCCGAAGCCAACCCTGTTCATCGAGAGATGGCAGCGAAACTGAAGGATTTTTGCCGCCGTGAGATCGACCCCGTGGCGATCGATCGCAACGCAAAAATTCCCGAGTCGGTGATCCATGGCCTGGGAGAACTTGGCGTACTGGGAGCCTGCTTGCCTGTCGATTGCGGCGGGCGTGGGCTCAGCCAGACCGCCTATTGCCGGCTGGTGGAGCAGCTTGGGGGCCACTGCGGCAGCACCGCTTTGTTCGTCAACGCCCATCACAGCATCGGTCCGCGGTCGATCGTCCTCTTCGGCAACGCCGAGCAGCAGCGGCAATGGTTGCCCAAGTTGGCCAGCGGTGAATGGATCAGTGCGTTTGCCCTGACTGAGCCAGAAGCCGGCAGCGATGCCGCCAACGTGCAGACGATGGCCACGCCCACCCCGAACGGCCAGGGCTTCAAACTCAACGGAGAGAAACGCTGGATCACCAATGGCGGAATCGCCAAGGTGCTGACTGTGATGGCCCGGACCCCTGTCGAGGGTTCGGACGAGACTCGGATCACGGCGTTCATTGTCACTCCTGACATGCCCGGCTTTGAAGTGGTGGAGGCCCGCATGGAAAAATGCGGCGTCCGAGGAACGGCCACCAGCCGGCTGAAATTCAACGACATGTTCGTGCCGCGCGAGAACATCCTGGGCAAACTCGGGGGCGGATTGCGGGTGGCATTGACCGTTTTGGACTTTGGCCGGACCACGTTTGGAGCGAGTTGCACCGGGGCCGCCAAGTTTTGCGTCGCGCGGGCCATCGAACATGCCAATCGCCGCGTTCAGTTCGGTCAGAAACTTGGAGAGTTCGAGCTGGTGAAGGAGAAACTGGCCTATATGGCCGCCGGCGCCTTCGCCATGGAATCGGTTACCTATCAGACGGCAGCTCTGATCGATTCCGGCGAGGGGGACTACATGATCGAAACGGCCATGCTCAAGGTGTTCTCCACCGAAGTGTTGTGGCGGATTATCACCGACACGTTCCAGATCCATGGCGGCCTGGCCTATTTTACCGATCAGCCGTTCGAGCGAATGATGCGTGACGCCCGAATCAACACGATCGGCGAAGGGGCGAACGATGTGTTGCGGGCCTTCATCGCTCTGGTCGGCATGCGCGACGTGGGGCTGGAATTGAAGGGTATTTTTGACGCGCTACTTCATCCCTGGGGTAATTTGGGGCGAATCACCGGCTTTGCGGGGCGCAAGATTTCATCCATGCTGATCTCTCCGAAGATCGAAGTCCGTCATGAGGAACTCAGCAGCGACGCGGCTCGACTCGGTCGACTCATCGGAGAATTGGGGGGCGATGTGGCTCGGTTGCTCGCCCGGCATCGCGAAGGGATCGTAGACCGACAGTATCTATTGGCTCGCGTCGCTGATGCGGCTACGGAACTCTATGTGAGCGCCTGCGTGCTGAATCGGCTGGACAGTATTCTCGACAAGCCGGCAGATGCGAATGGTGATCTGCCCCGCAGTGACGCTCTGGCCGCAGGGCAGTATTACCTTCAGACCGCTGCCCGACGCATTCGGCAAGGACTGTATCAGCTTTCGCACAATGATGATGAAGCACCAACGAGCCTGGCGGATCGGATGTTAGGTTAATTCACTCTCCATCCCAGCGACGTTGGGTTTTCTTATCCGATTGTTTGCGCTTGCCGGTCAGCCGGCGTTGTTTGGATGCTTTGCTCGGTTTCGTAGGGCGACGGGGTTTCGGCGGCCGAGCGACCTCGGACAACATTTCACGAAGTTTTTCCAGGCAATCGGCGATGTTCCGTCCCTGGTCACGATAGCGCTGGCTGACAATCAGAATCTCACCCTGGACGGTCAGCCGCGAGGAGAATCGCCGCTCGAACCGCTGGCGGACGGCGGGAGGCAGGCTGGGAGAACCAGCCACGTCCCACCGGAGCGTGGCCTTGCTGGCCACCTTGTTCACGTTTTGCCCGCCAGGCCCACCGCTGCGAGAAAACGTGAAGTTCAACTCGGAGAGAGGAATCTGGAGTTTATCATCAACGATCAACATAGGCGATCAAACATAGATGATTATCATGGGAGAGTGTTGATTTCGTCAGGCCAGCAGAGTGTCGCACGCGGTCTTGCAATCTTTCAGTAACCCTGCGTAGTCTGCTCCTTCGATCTCTTCGCCGATGATCTCAACATCATAGTAGCCGGCGTATCCACCGCGGGCGAGCGCGGCCACAATGTCCGCAAGCGGTATCTTCCCCAGTCCGGGAGTGCAGCGGTTCTGCTCGCCATCCGGCTCCACCTTGCCGTCTCCCAGGTGAACGATGGCCACTTCGGGCGCCAATTGTTCCAAGCGGCCGACGATCTCCGGGTCGCCCCCAAAGTGATAGGTATCGAATGCCAATTTGACGTGCTTCGCGTCCGACTTTCGAATCAGTTCCAACGCGTCGTCGATGGTGTTCAGAAAGGTCCACTCCGCTGAGCAGCCGGGGTGCATCGGCTCGATGGCTAGCGTCACGCCATGTTCGGCCGCCGCGGGTGCCAGTTCACTAATCGCGCCGCTGAGCAATCGCCGGGCGTGATTGTGGGTATGCCCTGAACGGCCTCCACTGTAAACGACCAGGCAGGGGCAGCGCAGCATCCCGGCCAGTTCCACGGCTTCAATTGCGTCGGCAATGCTATCGCGATAGCTGCGGCCATCGCTTCCTGTGAACCCGCCGGCCCAGAGAAGATTCGAGACTGCCAGCCCACTTTCCTGAAGGAGCTCGACTCCTTTTTCCTCGCCGAAGTCGCAGAGCTTCTGTCGCCAGATGCCGATGGCTTTAAACCCTGCTTCGGCATAGTTCAGCACATCCTGCTCGAAGGTCCAGCGGTACGTGGTCAGCTCGTTAATCGAGAGCAGGGCCATAGTAGCTCGACTTCCGAAGCAGTCGCCAGAGGGAAAGGTGCTATCAATCGCGGGCTCAGTATGGGCGATTGCCACCCATGTGTAAACGTCGAAGTGCTAGTGGCACAATCTGCTAGCAGCCTGAGAGGCTTTCGGGCGTCAGTCCCATCGTTTCCGGCAACTCTTTCCAAACTTACTCAACTGCCGCGACCGGCATGTCCGATACTACCGTCACGAACCATTGCGGACCCGGTTACTCGATAGAGGGTCTGTTCTCCTGTAGCTGATCAGGGACGAGTCGATGCCACTAAACATCAGACACGTGTTGCCACTGGGTATGCTTGTTGCCTTGGCGCTGGCCTCACCGGCCATGGCCCAGAAGTACGAGCCATTCGGCCCGGTATGGGACGAGTTTGGCCACGACTTTGCCATCTTCGCCCCGGCCGAAGTTAGTTCGTTCGACGGCGGACCCGATCCCAAGGAAGGCTTCTTCCTGGAGTGGGACCGGATGTATGTTGACGTCAACCGTTCCAGTAAGTCGTTTGGCCCGACCCAAGGAGACTGGACCTGGGGCAATCGTTATACGGGCGGCTTTATGCACCCGGACAATTACGGTTGGTTGGTGGAATACCTCCATGTGGACGGCCCCAATAATGGCAAGTCGTTCAACAATCCCACCTTGCCCGACGATCTTCGCCCCGAAGAAAACCTGGGCAAGTTCAACAGCATCGAAGTCAGCCGCATGTGGCGCTTCAAGCCATTGCATGAAGGAAGCATCTTTGAGGCATTCGCCGGTGTGCGCTTCTCACGATTCGAGCAGTGGACGGCCTACGAAATCGATACGCCGGTGGGGCTGATGGATACGATGTCGATCAAGAATGACATGTACGGCGGACAGATTGGCGGGCGGTGGTACAAGATGAAGGGGCGCTGGATCCTCTCCGCCGAAGGCCGCTACTACTACGCCTATAATCACCAGAACTTTGCGGCCTCGGGAAGCACGATCAACAACGACACGGCCATTCCGCAGGAGTTTTCCGAAGACAACTGGGTAGGCGCCGGCGATCTGCGTATTCAAGCCGACTACCAGTTGACCAAGGCGTTCGCCTTGAGCATCGGCTGGGAAATGCTGTACTTCGGCACCGGCATCGCCCGCGGAGCGCCTCCTATCGACGATCAGGATTTGCTGATCACCGGCCTCACGTTCGGGATTAATGTCAATCGGTAGAGCCCAACACTAACCCGAAGCGTCAGCGAGGGGATTATCCACTCCTCGCTGACGGTTCGGGTTAGTATTTTTGTTTCAGCATTATTTTTTCGGCGCGCAGACTAGCCCGACGCGCCAACGAGGGGTTTTTTGTCCCTCGCTAGCGCTTCGGGCTAGTGTGTTTGTCTGAAGCCAAGTGCTTCAGGCGATCTTTTCACGGAGTTCGCTCAACTCCGTTTCGAGGCGATGACGCAGCGGGCTTTCGGCACGCAACTCGTCGAGTAGTACCTCAGCTTTGGCGATCACATCATCGGTGATCTGCTGTCCCTTGAACAATCGGCTCCAGGAATACGCAACTTCTTGTTCGGTCAGCAAGTGACAATCTCCCTCGCTACAGGTTGACGTGAACTATGGCGATCGTGGCCGCCGCCATCCAAGAGGGCGACAGCAGATTAGAAGCAAACATCGTTTTTGAAAGGAATATCCTTAACAATTGCCTCTTATAACAGTGTAAGCGAAATTGCGCCACGAGCAACCCCAAAAGCTTATTTCACCACGTTATGTGGGTTTGTGGCTTAGAACGGCTGTTGAGGCTGCCGTAGTTTTCACAGCATGGGCTGGGAAGTTCAGGCCAGTTACGACACCTTCCCCGAAATCGTGCTATGGCTGGGGGCGCAAATAGGCCGGATCGATACGTTCCAATTCGGCAGCGGTTGCATCGACAGCAGTCCGAATTTGCTCTTCGGTATGAGTTGCGGTGATGAAAAACCGCAGCCTGGCGGCTTTCTCCTCAACAGCCGGATGCAAGATTGGCATGACGCTGATACCCCGATCATCCAGTGCCTTGGAGAGTTGCAACGCGTGCAAGGAATTGCCGATGATGACTGGCACCACCGGCGTGCCCGAGGCAATTCCTGTGTTGAGCCCCCTCTCGCGGGCTAATTGCAGAAACAACTGGGAGCGAGCTTTGAGCGTGGCTACGCGCTGCGGTTCGGCGTTGAGCAGGTTAATCGCCGCCAATGCGGCGCCAGCCTCCGAGGGGGCAATGCCGCTGCTGAACACGAAGCTGGGGGCTGTGTACTTGAGATACTCGATCAGGGCTTTCGTGCCAGCAATGTAGCCGCCGGAACTGCCGAGTCCCTTGCTGATCGTTCCCATCCAGATATCAACATCTCTGGGCTGCGTGCCAAAATGCTCTCCGATGCCTCGGCCGCGCGCTCCCATTGTGCCGATAGAGTGTGCCTCGTCCACCAGCAGGATCGCTTTGTGCCGCTGCTTGACCTCAATGAACTTCGGCAAGTCGGGGAAATCCCCGTCCATGCTGTAAACCCCTTCGATCGCCACTAGCACGCGGCGATAGTCGGGGCGAATGTTCTTGAGGATCGCATCCAGGGCTTCGTAATCGTTGTGCGGGAACGGCCGCCGCCGCGCACCGGACAGGATGCACCCTTGGACGATGCTGTTGTGGGCCAACGCATCGTGCAACACCAGATCGCCAGGGCCAAACAAATGGCCGATGGTGGTCTGATTGGTCGAATGGCCACTGGTATAAACGATCGACGCTTCGACGCCGACCAGTTCCGAGATCGCAAGTTCCAAATCGCGATGCACGCCACGTTCACCCGACACGAGTCGGCTGGCGGTGGTGCTGGTGCCGTAACGGTCAATGGCTTCCTTGGCGGCCTGTGTGACCACGGGATCGCCCGACATGCCCAGGTAGTTGTAGCTGGAGAAGCTCACCAACTGCCTGCCGTTGATCGAAGTGGTTCCGCGAATCACGCCGTCGTGGATACGGAAATAGGGGTTCTCCAATCCTGCGAAGTCCAGCAACTTTTCGGTTTGCTTGAGTTGCACATATTCCGGGAATTTGTCGAACTCGTAGTTCTCCGGCGGGATGTCGGTGATGCGTGCCCGTTGACCTGGCGTCTTGGGATTGCTGCCGAGATATTTTTCGACCGCGTCGATGACTTCGCGGCAGGTTTCCATCTCGGTCAGCACGGTTTCCGGGAAGCGAGCGGCATAAATATCTTCCAGCGAGGCCACGATCTCCATGCGCTGCAGCGAGTCGAGTCCCAACTCGACGATATTGGTGTCTAACTCAAGCTGCGTCACTTTTTCGCCGCCAATGCGACGGACTTCGGCCAGCACAATGTCTTCTACCGTTCCCTCGGGCAGGGGGCGATGGGCCATGGCAACGTGCTGAGTTTTCGTTGCTCCACCTGAAGTCCGCGACTCTGGCGACAGCAACTCTCCATTTTGGCGAGGAGGAGACGTTTCCTGGCCATTGCGATCCGCACCTTTTGCTGGAACCACAGGCGCAGCGCCCAGCGGTTCTCCGCTTTTCCACGAAGCCACGACCGACAACGACTCTTCCAAATACTTTTGCCGTGAGGCAAAGCGCTGCACCTTGCCGCTGGATGTCTTGGGGATGCTTCGATCGACGCCCCGTCAACATCTCGGCCCCGATCGACTTCCTGCACAATCACCAGCCGCTCGACGCCCCCAATTTCAACGGCAAATGCGGCGCCTGCATCTGGCACGAGCTTGGGGTGGCAGCGTCCCACCGTGTGTTCAATATCCTGCGGATAGTAGTTCTTGCCGTGAATGATAATCAGGTCTTTGATGCGACCCGCGACGAACAGTTCGTCGTCAATCAAGAACCCGAGATCCCCCGTGCGTAAAAACGGCCCTTCGCCTGTGTCGCTTATATGGGCGCCAAACACGCGAGCCGTTTCTTCAGGCTGATTCAAATATCCCTGCGCTATGCTGGGGCCAGACACCCAGATCTCCCCAATCTCATCCCCGGCGCACTTGGCCAGCGTCTCTGGATTGACGATCGCGATCCGCTGATCCGGCATCGTTTGTCCGCACCCTACCAGAGCCCGGCTACCGATGCCCGAATGCACTTGTTCGATGCGATTGCTTTCCAGGGCCGCTGCATCGAAATGTCGGATCACAGGCAAAGAGGGTACATAGCCGCCGCTAACCAGCAGCGTAGCCTCGGCCATGCCATAGCACGGATAGAACGCCTCGCGTCGGAAGCCGCATCGCGCGAACTTCTCGCTGAAGCGGTCGATCGTTTCCGCTCGAACTGGTTCGGCCCCGTTGAACGCCACCAGCCAACTGCTTAAGTCCAGTTCGTCGATTTGCTGTGGCGTGACTTTTTCCACGCACAAGTCGAAGGCGAAGTTTGGCCCTCCGCTGGTGGTGCCTCGATAGTTGCTGATCGCCTTGAGCCAGCGAAACGGCTTCTGCAAGAATGCCATCGGCGACATGCAGATATTCGGCCTGGCGACGAACACCGGCTGTAACAACCCGCCGATAAGCCCCATGTCGTGGTAGCTCGGCAGCCAAAACACACCCAGGCCGCTTCGTGTATGCTCAAAGGAGACGTTGATGACCGCCAGATTGTGCATCAGGTTGTCGTGACTGAGCATGACTCCCTTGGGAGTGCCCGTCGAGCCGGACGTATATTGCAGGAAGGCCAGCGTATCGGAATTGACATCGGGCATCTGCCAGCGGTCGGCCATGCCGGCCCCCGCCACGTCGGTCGCCTGCCAGGTAAGCTGCCTCAGCCGGGGGGTGTCATAGAGCACCGGGGCGATCGACTCCAGAACCGATTCCGTCGTGAGTGCCACCTTGGCATCGGCGTCGTCAACGATTGATTCAATGCGGGACAGCTTATGGTTTCGCCGCGGAGGGTTGGTCGGAACCGCGGTTACCCCGGCATAGAGGCAGCCGAAAAACGCGGCGACAAACTCCATCCCCGCAGGGTACAGCATCAAGGCCCGCTGTCCTTCGAGCCCCAGCGATTCTAGCCACGCCCCAATGGCCCGGGCCTGACGATCGAGCTGGGAATAGGTCACATGGAGTTCTTCGACCTCGCCGTCCACGAGATAGGTGAAGGCGCGGTCATCGGGCTGGTGCGTTGCGCGGTGACGCAGCAGATGGACCAGCGTTTCGGGATAAAAGAACGAGCCTCGTTTTTGCTCGCGCTCAATTGTGCTCATCGTTCATGCACAGGGCGCATAGATGGATTAGAGTAACACGTCAATCTGTGCGTTGCAATGATCGTCCTGCCGGCTTGGGAAACCCTGGCGGAAGTGAGTGTCAAAGGGGCTGGGGACCAAGGGAGGGGTAAGAGGCCGAAAGAATAAGAAATTACCTGATTTTCGCCGAATCGAGCCTGTCCTTGGCGCGAGGCAAAGTAGGCATCTCCTGCTGGTCGCGGGCTGGGGAATCGTTTAAGGGTAACGCGGATTATCAGGTTTCCTCGCAGGCTTCACAAGGCAGCGCATGCCCAAGCACCGGCCGGCAGGCAGAGTCTGCTGTCTGCTAGCGACACAAATCGGTCTGGACTGTTTTGGCCGATTTGCTACGCTACCACCCCCTGCACTCCGCGCCGGCCGCGCACGATGCATAAGCCGAGCGGAAAAGTTCCTGGGCAGGAACCAACATAAGCGGTGGAAAGGAGTCTGCCGATGAATGGGCCGCGCGCAATTTGGATCTTTGCGGCCGCGCTGTTGCTAGGTTGTCAGGGACAGCGTCCAGCATACGATCCGTTTGGTCGAACCACGATTCCGCCTCCGGCTACCGGCGCGGTGGCCGCGCCCGGTTATGGCGCGCCCTTAGCTACTGCGCCCCCCGCCATATCGCTACCGGCTACGGCTTCCGCACCGCAGTTTGCCCCCGCTGCGACCGCTCCTGCGCCATTGAATGTACAAACGCCCGCCATGCCCGCGGCGGCACCTGGAATGGCGCCAACTCCCGCCGCAGCACCGGCAGGCACGCCCCCTTCACTTCAGCCGGGTGTGCGCGTGCCAAATCCCTCGCCACCCTGGTCGGGATCGGTTCGCTGGGCGCCCCCTCCAGCGGTCAGCCCCGTCACCGCAACTTCGCCAACAGTTGTACCACCGCTCGTAACTAGTCCTCGTCTTCAACCTGCTTCACCATTTGAAACGAGAATCGCCGCGACCACATCTGCCGCACCGGCAATGACGCCTGTTGTGATTTCCAAAGCTGCTCCCTCGCCTACTCCAGCACCGACACCAATCGCTGCGGCAACGCCCACGCCAGCGATCGAGCCCGCATCCCAAGTCGTCGTCATCGACAATGGCAGCCGGGGGGAACCGGTCATTCGTCTTGAAGATGCATCTCGGCTAGCCGCGCTGCCCAAAGTTCCCATCACGCCGACTGTGGCAACCACACCTTTGCCGTCAACTGCTCGTTGGACTTCGGGCGATTCACCTAAGACCATCACGCCCGTCATTGGCGGCACCCCGGTGTCACTGGCCAGCCACAACGAGAGTTCGATCCTGGTGCCATCGGGGTCAGGAAAAAAAGTTATTGTCCCTACTGCAGTATCAAGTCCCGAAGCAAGCATGCCGGTTAGTGCGGATTATGAATCGCGCTACGGACATGCCTCGGACTACACGCGACTGAAGGGAAAGCTGGAATACTCGGCGACGAGAAAACAGTGGAAGCTGCGTTACGTCCCTGTCGATTCATCGGGGCCGACGGACCAGCATGGAGGCAGTGTCATACTCGCCGGTTTGCCTGCGGACATGTCACAGTTTCATGACGGCGACTTCGTAACGGTCGAAGGTAATGTCGGTCAGCGCGCTGACGACGCCAAAGACTTTGCCGCCAGCTATCAAGTTCGCCAGATTACCAAGGTGGGGGCGGGAAGTTAGCGGCCGGAGCCATCTAGCGAGTTATGACGAGCGGCGCCACGGGTATATTCAGCGGCTTGGGCCGTCTCCTGTTCAGTTCGCGGCACGGCACCGACCGCTATCGACCTCTTCTGGCACGTATCGTTGCGCTGGAACCCGCACTGATGGCGCTTTCAGATGCCCAACTTCGCAAGACCAGCCTGGCGCTGCGCTATCGGGCGCGAGGAGGCGAGCCGCTGTTGCAACTCTTGCCGGAAGCGTATGCCCTAGTTCGCGAAGCGGGCCGCCGCACGCTGGACATGAGGCACTATGACGTCCAGTTGCTCGGCGGTATTGCCTTGCATCATCGGGCTATCGCCGAAATGCAGACTGGCGAAGGGAAGACCCTGACGGCCACGTTGCCCATGTATCTGGCCGCCTTGCCAGGGCGAGGCGCTCACCTGGCCACGGTGAATGATTATCTTGCCCGCCGCGATGCCGAAACGATGCGGCCCCTGTATGCTGCCCTGGGTATGACCATCGGCGTCGTCGAAACCGAGATGACCCCGCCGCATCGCCGGGAAGCCTATGCCTGCGACATCACCTACGGGACGGCGAAGGAGTTTGGTTTCGATTTTCTCCGCGACCGGCTGGCGATGCGCCAGGCCGCGGCAGGCGACAACGATCTGGTGGGGCGGATGCTGGGCGTATCAGCGGTTGCGACACGCGAGACTGTGCAGCGCGAGCATTGGTTCGCATTGGTAGACGAGGCCGATAGCGTGTTGATCGACGAAGCCCGGACACCGCTGGTGATCAGTGCTCCCCCTGGCTCGGACGAGGAAGCAACTCGGGCCGCCTATCAGTTTGTGGCTGAGATCGCTCCCAAGTTCGAGGAGGTCCAGCATTATCGCTTCGATCACAAGACGCGGACCGTGGAACTCCTGGCGGGCGGTCGGCGCATGCTCCGCAGTCTGCCGCAGCCCGAGACGCTCAATCGTCTGACGATGGCCGAGGTCTTTGAAATGGTAGAGCAGGCGGTGCTGGTGTGCCGCGAGTATCAGCGCGATCGGGACTACATCGTGCGGGACGGCGAAGTAGTCATCGTGGACGAGTTCACGGGCCGACTGGCCGAAGGACGCAAGTGGCGAGCCGGATTGCATCAGGCCATCGAGGCCCGCGAAGGGGTGGAAGTAACCGGTGAAACCGCGCAAGCTGCCCGCTTGACGGTTCAGGACTACTTTGCCAGTTACGAGCATCTGGCCGGCATGTCGGGCACGGTTAGTACGAGCAGCCGCGAGCTGAAAAAGATTTATGATCTAGCGGTGGAAATCGTTCCCACCAACCGGCCACCGATTCGCCAAATGTTGCCGGTGCAGGTTTTTGCCAACGCGGCCGCCAAATGGGCTGCGATTGTCAAAGAAGTGGTGGCGCTACACCAACAGGGGCGTCCGGTGTTGATCGGCACGCGATCGATCGACAAATCGCAGCAGCTTTCCGCGCTGCTTACGGCCGCCGAGGTTCAGCATCAGGTGCTCAATGCCCATCATGTGGCCACGGAGGCCAAGATTGTCGCGCAAGCCGGACAGAAAGGGCGCGTGACGGTTTCAACGAATATGGCCGGCCGCGGCACAGACATTACGCTCGGCCCCGGAGTGGCGGAACTGGGCGGGCTGCACGTTATTGGAACCGAACTTCACGAATCGCAGCGCATCGACCGACAGCTTATCGGCCGCTGCGGACGCCAGGGTGATCC
>JAIOPX010000032.1 GCA_021413705.1 Planctomycetota bacterium
GCCTGTCCTTGCGAGTCAGCCCCAAGCCAACGGCCGGCTTCCGCCGGCGGCTCACACCGACCGCTCGCCAGGCGAGCGGGGGGCGTAAGCCCCCCGTTCTCCCCCGCTACATCGACCTCCAACAATTCGGCCCACATTTCAACAACTTCCCCATTCCCCTCCGACCGAACACCTTTCAATTCATCAATTTCCAAGCTTTCCAATACCGTGTGCATAACTCCTGCCTCCCAATTGCGCCCCCGCGCAGATCGGTCCTCCCTGGATCGACACCCCGCGCCGAGCAAGTGCTTTCTTCATACGCGACAAGGTGGCCGATTCCAAGCACTTTGTGAACAAATTTGCACTACCCGAGCAAAAAGTATTTTGCACTTTCTGGGGGGGTGGCTGAAAAAAGTTATTGACACGGAAAACTGAAGTGGCGTTTGTCACATGCCGTTGGACTTTTCGCCTCGCATGTTCTGAAGGATCGTTCCAATCAGCATCGATTGCTGTGGCAACCCTTTTGGAGAGCGACTGCCGAATGTGGCGTCGGTGGAGGATCCAATGCCCAGGAAATGTGAGTCAGGGCAGTAGGATACGATTAGAACTTTTCGACCAGCTAGCGTGGGCACTGCCATCGTTGCATCCGGTGTTACGCTTTTGAGCAGTGAGATCCTCTGGATACCACTATTGTTCTGTTTCACAGAATCCGTGGATTACCAGTTTGTGACGCACGCGATCAAATACTTCGCCAGCTTTTGGATCTTCCTTGATTACCTCAGGAGGGTCACCTATACCCGCTAGTTCGTTTAGTATCAGGATGTACGGCCTATTGAAGACGGTTGACACAATTTCAGCTACAACTCTGCTGGACATCCGAGTTCCCAAAATGGAAAGCAGAGCAACGTACTCGTCATTGCTGGGCAACTCAGGAAATGCGTCGCGAACAATTGAACACATCGAATAGACCCACTCAGATGCATCAGGATTTCTTGAGAAAGGGAGCCATTGAGAAAGCCAACTCCATATCATGGAAATGCCTTTGGGAAGCTCCGCACAACTGGATTCCAACTCGCCTAAATACGCTGGTACGAAATGTAACTGGGTTGTAAAAATTTCGAATGAAGACTTCGTGCCGCAATTCTCGCACTCTACGGTAAGGGTATCAAAAAGCGCTTCTGGTGTTTGCTCGACTCTTTCACTGCAACTCAACTGAAGGCCGCTACCAGCCAATGAGTGGCCGCATAGCGGACATTCCAGGGAGTTCGTGATCTCTGCAATCCATTCCGCCTTCTCACGAACTTTACGATAGTCGCCGCGTACCGCCTCTGACACCACAATATAAATTAGCCACCCCGCAAGGCCCAACGCTGGCGATAGACAGATGGCAAGAATCCACCACATGCCCCGATTCTACCACGGGCGGCAAGGGGCGGCAGATTCAAAGTGAAAAACTGCCGGGGCAACACGATTTGAACTTCTCACCCAGCTTGCATGGAAACTGCCGAGTTATCTACGGTACTGTCTCGGAGTTCCGCAAAATCTCGTCAAACAGTGCTGTTGACGACGCAAGTGCAGAAGCCCCGTCAGACCAGGAGGTCGGACGGGGCTTGCGTGGGTACGGACTTCACGGTCAAAGTGCGCCAGCCCGACAAAACTTCTGACGGCAGGCAAGCAGCCCCAGGCCGGTCAGGCCCAGCGCTGTAAGTGCGAGCGTGGACGGCTCTGGGGCCTCGAAGGTTTGCACGGGCAAATCGATGGTCCACACTCCGCCAGGGCCGGAATTGTAGATTCCATCCAGCGTCAGTCGCTGCCGCAGCACCATGCCGGTGGCGCCGGTGAAGGGGAACACTCCGCTGTTGGCCACGATGGCCGGTATCCAGGGAGGATTGTCTACGCCCGCCACCAACGTCAATGGAATATTCGAGATCGAGGGGACTAAATAGGTGTTGGGGAGTGTCACGATGCTGCTATGGACGAAGCCGGCCGTGGTACCCACCAGGCCAACGGGCGGTGCGGAAAAACCATCGATCGCGGTGGTGGTGAACAGGCCCGGATTAAACGGATACGCCGGGTCGATGGGATAGTCCACTTCGTAGTCCAGCAGGATTCCGGACAGGGGCGTCGTCGGAAAGGGAGCAATCGTCACCTGAATCTGCCCTGCCACTTGAAAGCCGTTGGGAACGGCGTGATCGTCAGCGTGTTCAGGGTAATCGGCCCCAAGGCGGACGTGGGCCCAACCGTGAATGTGGGCGCACCAATCAACAAAGCCGAAGCCGGAGTGGCCAGCGCACCCACAACCACCAGGGACGCGACAAGCGAGAGCAGCAACGAGCGCACGGTTCGCAACATGGTGTGTTCTCCCATCGAGAAGATTGAGACTACAACGGATCCTTCGTTGACAATCAGCCAAAGAAAAAGGGCGCTGGCGTTCCACCAACGGCGGAGCGCAATCGCCCTGTTTCACTCGAAAGTAGGAAGGTGGCGGTCACTTGCCTCCTCACAAAGGGACGAGGGGAGAAGACGCTACTCGATCCGGCAATGTCGGATGTTGAGTGAGTCTACCGGTCGCCCGCGGGTAATGCAGGCATTTTGAGGAAGTTAGCCGCTATTTTGCCCGCTTGGGACTGCTCTCATTCTCCTCCGGGCTCGGATGCTGGTGTGAATTGCGTTGCAAGGTTGCTCCGCAGCATTGCAATACCGGCGGGCCCATCGCCGAGCCGCAAGGGGCGGTCACTTTCATCTCCATGCCACATTGCTCGCAATGGTAGGTATCTCCCACGCTGGGGGTGTCAGGAATCTTTGTGGCTTGAGTCGACATGATTCGTTCTCCTCAATACTGGGCTCTGTTTGAAAGCTGGATGGGGACCAATTAATCAGCCGCAGGGCGCTAGCCCTGGATTTGTCGCCGGGTTCTCGCAGGGAACCGGACGCTAGCGCGTTCCGGCTGATCTTTTCAAGTTAAGCAATGTGTATGCCAATTGAGGAAAGTGGTCACATTCATGATTTACTTCGCTTCTTCAACATGGCGAGTACCATTCGTTCGGATTGCCGCATACCCGACTGACGCGTTGCAGAGCGCTGCCTCGCAAAACCATTGACGTGCCCGTTGGATGGCAGATCGCCATTCTGGTAGCTCTCCAACACCGCCGGATGGATATAACACTTTCGGCAGATGGCGACTGTATTGCCCAGGCGTTTGGCAACTGCTCGGATCGTTTCGTTGACGACTCGCTTCGCTTCCGCCTCCGTTTGCGGAGGCGTCTGGCGGCACAGAGATTCAGCCGCCAGGCACGTTCCGGCCCAGGTACGGAAATCCTTGGCGGTGATGTCTTCACCCGAAATCTCCCGTAGATAGGCGTTGACGTCCGCCGAGCCGATCGAGTGGGGCTTACCGGACTCATCGACGTATTGGAACAATTCCTGACCCGGCAGATCCTGGCAGCGTTTCACCGTCCGCGCCAGGCGGGGGCTGTTGATTTCAACGGTATGGTCCTTGCCACTCTTGCCGCGGAAGCGAAACTGCAGCTTAGCGCCCCGAATGGCCGCATGCCGATCCCGCAGGGTGGTCAGGCCGAACGAGTTGTTCTCCTTGGCGTACTCCTCGTTGCCGACGCGGATCATGGTCGCTTCCAAGAGTCGGACCAGCGTCGCCAACACTTTTTCTTTCGGTAACCCTGGCAGGGCCATGTCGCGCATCACACGCCGGCGGATCCGCGGAAGCAATTTGCCGAACATGGCCATCCGGTCATATTTGGCTTCATCGCGAACTTCGGACCATTTGGGATGATACAGGTATTGCTTCCGCCCCCGGGCGTCGCGGCCGGTAGCCTGCAAATGCCCGTGCGGCGAAGGGCAAATCCAGACATCGGTCCAGGCCGGTGGAATCACCAAAGCACGAATGCGGCGCAGCGCCGTTGCGTTTCGCACCGCCTGTCCGCTAGGCGAACGATAGCGAAATCCTTTCCCCGCCGCCTGCCGCTCAATCCCGGGATCCTGGTCACTGACATAGCGCAGCGCGGCCCGCTTGGCCATTTTTGCGCCCTGGGCCTGGATGGTTCCATTGACAGCGGGAAGGGCTTTTTCGGATCGTTTCATACGGGGTTGCTCGGCCCCTGAGGATTAGGGAGTGCTGTCACGCGGAACGGTGTCTACTGCAATTATCAAACCGCAATTGATTGTTCGAGTAGGCCTCGCCTGCCGGGCGTGGCCTGGGGCGCACGGTTCACGCGGAATTGCAAATCAGCCTGAATCGTGGCTTTGGCGCGGCATATGCTACCCAGGTAGCTTCTCCAGCGCGCCGGGACTTGCAGCCGGCAGAAGGAGCCTAGACCGGCTCACGGCGCCGCCATTTCGAGATCCTAGCTTCGACGCGCAGCGCCCAAGCGGCGGTAATGGTCCTGCGGCCGGAGCAGGACACAGGCCCGCCAGGCAATGAACATTCTCGTAGTGAGCAATGGCTCCTGGTGGTCAGCGGCAGCGGGAAAGCTGTAGTGAACGGCCGCCGCATCGCGCTGCGACGCCACTCGCTGCTACTGATCAACAAGGGAGAATCGCATCAAATCACGAACACGGGTCGAAAGAAGCTAATAACTCTCAATTTTTATGCCCCGCCAGCCTACGACGCTCAGGGCGAACCCCGCTAAAAGGAACTACGAATCATGCATTACCTGTATGGCTTGAAACTCGGAAAGCAACGCAAACTGGTAGCCACCTTCGATTCCGAACCGTTGTTACTCTCCTATGTCCGTTGGGCTACTCTCAATTCCCAGCCCGATGGAACAACGAAGTTTGAACAAGGGAGCCCCTTGGCAGGCTATTTGGGGTACGAATATGCGGAGAATCCATTGTATGAAGACGACCCCACCGACGTGGTGCACAACCCAAGCCCTAGCATGCTCTAAAGCATTCTCGTTTCTGGGAGGTCGTAGCGAATTCCTCTACGTTTATCGGTTCTTGATCCGTTTCCTCACTCACTAAATGCCTCTTGCGAGATGGACGTATGGAAACCGCTCTGAATGCTTAACCGCCAGTAAACCTCGCTGAAGTGTCCGGAATTCATTCAAGAGTTCGTTCTGCCGCATGACGTGAAGGAAAAGCATTTTTCGCGTACGAGGCGCATCATTTGCTACAGGAAAAAGATTTCCGCCACGGCATTTTCGAAAGAACGCAAGATAAATGTGAATTGATTTATGTGTGTTTTTCCTCAAGCCTCGAATGATATACCGAACCGTGGTCGAGAAGTTCGTGCCGCGATGACGATGGTCGAGATTCTCACGGTGGTCGCGGTGATCGTGATCCTTCTCTCGTTGTTGCTGCCGGCATTCACTCGCGTCCGTTCCACATCCCAGCGTACGGTGTGTCAAGGGAAATTGCACGACCTGGGGATCTCTCTGGCGCATTACGAAACCGCCCTGGGTGTTCTGCCCGCGGGGCGAGACGCCTTGGATCAGCGCGATCACTCCTGGGCAACCAGTCTCCTTCCCTATTTGGGCCATGCAGATTTGTTCACGAGGTATAGCTTCGAGCATGCTTGGAACGCAAAATCATCGGATGTCGAGAATGGGCGGGTTGCGGAAACAACGGTGCCGGCCTTCTTGTGCCCCGCTTCGTCCCATGCCGACGCGGGTGCGACGGACTATGCAGGTAACTACGGCAGCTCCCTGTCGGGAATCCATAAAGGATTCGGATTGGGCCGAGCCTGGGATTCGGGAGTCTTGCTGGCCATCAACGCGCCGGCGCGGCGCAATCCCCGGACCGAGTTGATAACTTCCGACCTGATCTCCGACGGGCTAAGTCAAACTTTCGCCATTGTTGAAGATGCCGGCCGGCGGGCCAATCAGAACGGCCAGTGGGCCAATGGCCGTAACTGCCTGGCCCACGAATACAGTTCTGTGAACGAAAACCGTTTGCAGGGCATTTATAGCGATCATCCCGGCGGCGCGCACGCACTGATGGCCGATGGCTCGGTGTTGTTCTTAAGCAGTGCCACTTCAGCGTATGTTTTGGGAGCCTATAGCACTCGAGCGAATCGCGACTCCGTCGCAGGGGTACCGCTTGCTCAGCGCTGAAAATGAAACGAACTCTTTGATCACAGTCATAGTCGTATTTTAGAGGAAGGAGTGAGTCATGCGAACGAAATACTTTATCAGGCTATTATGCGTGCTTCTCGTTCTGGGAAGCAGCCTTCCAGGTTGTAAGAAAATAGTGAACCCTGGCGGCGGTACGACGACTGGTGCAACGACCAGTGCCACCACAGGGACGACAACCGGGGCCACGGCTGGCACAACCACCGGGGTCACCACGACGGGAACAACGACAGGGGGCACAACCACAACTGGCACCACAACTGGCACTACAACTGGCACTACAACTGGCACCACAACTGGCACCACAACTAGCGCCACAACTGGCACTACCACGGGTACAACGACGACTGGCACTACAACAACAGGAACGACCTCAGGCACAACCACCGGCGGAACAACCACCGGATCTGCTTTCGCGGCCGCCGCGGCCCCTGCCCGCATCCTGCTGGTCAATAACTCGGCCTTTGAAATCACCGTGAAAATTAATTCGCGGGAAATCGACATTGTTCAGCCCAACGGATCTACGACGGTGCCAGCGGAAATAGCCGCCAAGCCCAACCAGAGCGTGGAAGTAGAAGCCGTGGTTCCCCTGCCCGATCCGCCACGCGTTACTACTCAAGCCTGTAGTTTTGACTCAGGAACGCAGTACACGATCACCTATACGAACGACAATGTGAACCGAGCAACGATCTCTTGCTCGGCAACACCTTAGCACAGGCGTTGGAGTCCCAGGCTTGGTCTGCTTTTTGGAGCCAAGCAGAACTAAGCCTGGGCTCCAATGCGTCAGGAAAGGAATAAGCCATGCCAGAAGCCATTCAAGAATTGGAAGACTTGAGAGATGCATCTCCCCCCGTAGGCGAGAAAGAAGACGTTAACATCGCATCGTGGGAACGGCTGGCCTCAACAGTGGCGGGGGCGGGTTTAGTAGCGGCTGGCCTCGCCCGTCGATCATGGTCCAGCATTGGCCTGTTTGCCCTTGGTGCCGGTCTGCTGCACCGCGGGCTCAGCGGTCACTGCATGGTGTATCAGGCACTGAGCCTCGACCGCAAGCATGAATCCCATCCTGCGTTGGGCGTGTGTGGCGGGCACGGAGCGAAATACGAGGCCAGTCTCTATGTGCAGCGTTCACCGGAAGATGTGTATCAATACTGGCGCAAGCTGGAGAATTTGCCCTCCGTGATGAGACACCTGGTTTCTGTCACGACGAGCGATGCGAACCGCTCGCATTGGGTCGCTCAGGGACCGCTGGGCACCGAAGTGAAGTGGGACGCGGAAATTATCAATGAGCGTAAAAACGAACTGTTGGCTTGGCGCTCGCTCCCCGGATCCGAAATCGACACGGCGGGGTCCGTCGCATTTCAACCCGGCCCGGACGGCCAGGGAACTCGCATGGATGTTTCCCTGAAATACGATCCGCCAGGTGGCAAGGCGACCACCGCGCTGAGTGATTTTTTTGGCGCGGGACTTCGGCAACGCATGGAACAAGACCTGCGGCGATTGAAACAGAAGCTTGAGGCGGGGGAGGTTCCCACCGTTGAGGGGCAACCGCGAGGCGGCTGCAATTGCTGAAGAGTAACTTGAACATCGAGCGAGGATCTGTCATGAAGGCCGTCTGCTGGTGTGGTAAAGGGGACGTGCGCGTGGAAAACGTGCCGGATCCCAAGATTCTCAATCCGCGCGACGCGATTATTCGCGTGGCCGCCACGGCCATCTGCGGGTCGGACCTGCATTTGTATGGAGGGGCCATACCCGGCATGCAGGCGGGGGATATCTTGGGGCACGAATTCATGGGTGAGGTCATGGAGGTCGGTTCCGGGATTAAGGAACTCAAACCGGGCCAGCGCGTGGTGGTTCCCTTTACCATCGCCTGTGGGAACTGCTTTTTTTGCAGCAGGCAACTGTGGTCGCTGTGCGACAATTCCAACCCGAATGCCGACGTGCTGCGCAAACTCTATGGCGACTCGGGCTCGGGATTGTTCGGCTATTCGCATCTCTACGGCGGCTATGCCGGCGGGCAGGCGGAATTTGTGCGAGTGCCATTTGCCGACGTCGGCCCGGTCCCCCTGCCCGAGTCGATCACGGACGAACAAGGCGCCTTGTTGGCCGACGTGCTTCCAACCGGCTTCATGGCGGCGGAGAATTGCCAGATTCAAAAAGGGGACACAGTGGCCGTGTGGGGCTGCGGCCCCGTCGGCCTGTTCGCCATCAAGAGCGCGCTGTGGCTCGGCGCGGAGCGCGTCGTGGCCATCGATCGTTTTCCCGAGCGGCTGGAACTAGCCAAACGGCTGGGCGCAACGGAGACGATCAACTACGAAGACGAGGACGATCTTCAACAGCGGCTGCAGCAGTTGACAGCCGGACGCGGGCCGGACGCCTGCATCGACGCCGTCGGCATGGAGGCGCATGGAACTTCGCTCGATGCCTGGTACGACCGCATCAAGTACTCGACGTATCTGGCGACCGACCGGCCGCTAGTCCTGCGTCAAGCCATTCACGCCTGTCGCAAAGGAGGCACGGTCTCGATCCCCGGCGTCTACGGAGGCTTTTTGGACAAGATTCCCATGGGGGCTGCGTTTGCCAAGGGACTTCGAATGACGATGGGGCAAACGCACGTCCATCGCTACCTACGGCCATTGATCGCGCGGATCGAGAAAGAAGGGTTCGATCCGGCGATGATCGTTTCCCACCGCGGAACTTTGGAAGACGCACCACGATTGTATAAGACGTTTCGCGACAAGAAGGAGCAGTGTACGAAAGTTGTCTTACGACCCTGATTTTCATCTGGATAAGAGATTTAATATGCCGCCCTCTGCATCACCCAAAAACCACGGTCGTTCTGACCGCTCGATGGCGGGTCGCCGCCAGCAAGGCAAACAATCAAATCAATCTCACTCCGCCTTCCGCAAGCGGAAGCGTTCACCGTTACTGATGCGCGCCGCGGTGATCGGAGCGGCCGCCGGCTTGCTGGCTACCGCGCCGATGACTCTGGTCATGTCGCGGCTCCATCGCAATCTGCCTCGACATCAGCGCTATCCTCTTCCCCCTAGCAGAATCACAGCCACGCTGGAGAATGCTGCCGACGTGGATCATCACCTGTCGAATGAACAACACCAGGTGCTGACTCTCGTGGCTCACTACGGCTATGGCTCCGCTATGGGTATTCTCTATGGGGCGGCCAGTGCCCGCTTCTTTCGGGCCAACATGTTTACCGGGGCTTTGTTTGGACTGGGCGTGTGGGCGGGAAGCTACCTGGGTCTCTTGCCGGCCACGGGTTTGCACAAGCCGGCGACCGAGGAGCCTGCCGACCGCAATGAACTGATGATCGCCTCGCATCTCGTTTGGGGGGCGGTCACCGGAGAAATTACTCGCCAAGGATTTGAGGACAGGTCATGATGAATCGCACGATCTTGAGCATGGGTGCCCTCGCCGCGGGAGGCGCCTTAGCGCTACATTTGCTTCGTCGATCCAACTACAACTTTGCGGATAAAGTTGTCGTCATCACCGGTGGTTCGCGGGGATTGGGGCTCGAACTGGCGAGGCGCTTCGCCGCCGAAGGAGCCCGCATTGCTCTCTGTGCCCGGACGGCGGCAGACGTTGCCAAGGCCGGCGAAGAATTGCAACGCCGTGGGGCCGACGTGTTCGCCGCGATTTGCGATGTCACTGACCCTGCCCAGATTGAGCCCTTCATCGACGAAGTGGTCGACCGTTGGGGCCGTCTCGATGTGCTAGTCAACAATGCGGGCATTATCCAGGTGGGCCCGCTCGAATCGATGACGGAGGCGGATTTTCGTCAAGCGATGGACGTGCATTTGTGGGGACCGCTGCGCATGACGCTGGAGGCATTGCCGCACATGCGTGCGCAAAACGCGGGACGAATCGTCAATATTGCCTCCATCGGAGGCAAGCTCAGCGTTCCGCATCTGCTTCCGTATTGTGCCAGCAAGTTTGCGCTCGTCGGTCTGTCGCAGGGTATGCGAACTGAATTGGCCCGGGAGAACATCTGGGTCACGACCATCTCTCCTGGCTTGATGCGCACCGGCAGCCCGCGTAACGCGCAGTTCAAAGGGCGGCATCGTGAGGAGTATGCATGGTTCAGCATCAGCGGGGCGGCGCCGGTGATTTCGCTGGGCTCGGGCCGCGCTGCCCGGCGCATCGTCGAAGCCTGCCGCCGTGGGTCATCGGAATTGGTCTTTCCGCTACCGATCCAACTTGTTGCTCGCATCCATGGCCTGTTTCCAGAGTTGACTGAGGCGACGTCTCGATTGGTTCAGCGACTTCTGCCCGAAGCGGGAGGCATGGGGACCGGCAGCCGCCAGGGCAAAGAGAGCGAATCGCGCTGGTCGCCGTCGTGGCTGACCTGGTTAAACGAGCGAGCCGCGGCCCGCAACAATGAAATTCGCGAGGCCAAAGAATCCTTCGGCGGCTTATGAGTTCAGACGGTCGCGGTCGAATTCTTCGGCAAGGCAACGCGAGCCTCTGGAAGCAGTTCACCGTCCTTTTCCCTTTTCCCCCACCGGCAGGATGCGGGTTCCGTACATGTGGGCGTACGCCTGAGTAAACTCCGCGCCTAAGTACAAGATCTGGGCCGAGTAATACACCCAGACCAGCAGAACGATCAGGGACGCTGCCGCTCCATAAGCCGAGCCGATCGAAGCGCGTCCCAAGTAAATCCCCAGCAGAAACTTCCCGGCGCTAAAGAGCAACGCAGTCGCGAGTGCTCCGATCCAGACATCGTGCCAGGCGATCCGTGCATCGGGCAGGATTTTGAAAATCATGGCAAACAGAACTGTGATCACCAGCACCGAAATCAGGAAATTAAGGATCTGCAAAATCGGCTCGGGGACAGGGAGATAGTTGCCCGCCCACTTCCCGGCAGCCGCCAGCATCGTCGAGAGAACCAGGGAGACCAACAACAGAAATCCGGTGCCAAGAATCATGGCAAACGAGAGGAACCGGGCTTTGACGATTCCCCACAGGCCACGACCGGTCTTCGGTTCCACTCCCCAAATGGTGTTCAGGGCGTCTTGGAGTTCCCCGAATACGCCCGAAGCGCCAAACAACAGCACGACGATTCCCAACAGCGTCGCCAGAATTCCTTTTTCCGGTTGCTGAGCGCTGGCGATCATTTGTTGGATGGCTTCAGCGCCTTCCTTGCCAAGCAGGTCGCGAAGCTGCCGCAGCAGTTCTCCCTGGGCTACATCTTTTCGGAAGAATAAGCCTGCAAGTGCGACGCTAAGAACCATCAGCGGCGGCAACGAAAATATCGTGTAGTAGGCCAGCGCGGCCCCCAGGCGCGGAGCTTTGTCCGCCAGCCAGTCATTGACCGTCTGTTGCAGCAATAGCACCCACGATCGGGATGCTTTTTGGTCGGTCGGAGTAATGGTGGTCATGGCCAGTCCGATGAGGGCCTCCCGTCCTCTTCTTCGGCAAAGCATGTGCCAAGTTCTTCCAGCCTCTGGACGAACCGTCATATTCTCAGACCGTGGTTTGACTGTTATCACCATCTCGATCACAATTACGCCCGCGTGGGCCGTTTCCTGCGCTACCCATGGGTGTCTGCCGCGGAAAAACAAAACATAACCAACTGAGGAATCCATCATGAAAAATTGTAGGCTTGCGCTCAGTATGACCATGTTGCTCGCCTTGGCCGCACCGCTTTACGCGGCGGACAAAGCTCAGCCGGTGCGCATGGGGAGTGGCACCATGACCTTCGACACGGTCCCAGGTTGGGGGCTCGCCGAAGACGGCAAGTCGATCCTGGGTTCAACCCACGGGGGAGTCGCCTTTGACAAGGCGGGGAACATTTACACGACCTCCAGCCTGGGCATCTTTGTCTTCTCACCCGACGGAAAACTGCTGCGCCGCTTCGTGGGAGACCAATACTCGAATATCCATGACCTGAAGATTCTGGCGGAGGGGAACGACGAGTTCATTTATGCGGCCCGCAACGCGGCAGGCGAAGGGATCAAAGTCAACGCCCAGACCGGGGAAATCGTGTTGAAGCTGGGCATCCCCAAGGAATCTGGATTAAAGCTAACCAAGTGGAGCCCAACGGCGATCACCGTGGCTCCCAATGGAGACATCATCCTAGCGGACGGCTACGCGAGCAACCGCATTTTCAAGTTCGACAAGACGGGCAAGTACCTGATGCATTTCGGCACGAAAGGGAATGGGCTGAAGGAGTTCAACACGGCGCACGGCATGACTTTGGACACCAGGTACAACCCGCCTCGCCTGTTGATCTGCGATCGCAACCATACCCCCAAGGGCCGCCTGCTACATTACGATCTCGACGGGAAATACATCGAGGAGGTTGCGACGGGCCTGGGCATGCCCACCTCGGCCTCCGTCCAGGGTGACTACGTCTCCGTGCCCGATCTACATGGGCGGCTGATCATTCTCGACAAGAACAACACGATCATCGCCGTGTTGGGCTACAATTCCGATCCGAAGGCCGGAGCGAACTTCAACATTCCGCAAAACAAGTGGATCGAAGGGGTTTTCAGCGGCACTCACGGCTCGGCCTGGGACAAGGACGGCAATCTGTATGTGCAGGATTGGAATGTCTCTGGGCGGCTGATGAAGCTGGTGCGGGTGAAGCAGTAGATTTGCTGGCTGATCGCTGGTGAGTCGTTTATTGCTCTGAGTCATCATCTAATTGAATGACCATGTGGCCGTCCCCCTCTCAGTAACCTGCGGAACGCAAGAAGCTCCGCCAGGTCAGGGGCTGGTGAGATGTGTTGCTACTGCGTCGCAGAGCGGCTAAGACCGGCGATACTTCTTCCGCAAGGCGAGTAAGCCCAGGCCCAGTGCGGCCAGAACGAACGGCGAGGGCTCGGGTACTGTGACGAAGTCGTAACCGATCACGTCGAACGCGCGAAGATCATTGATGCTGATCGCCAGAAGCTCGCCCGCGCTCACCGTAGGATTCATGATGCCGAGGCCGAGATTGTTCTTCCAGTGAGACTCTTCGTAGATCGACCCCGTGGAGAACTCAGCAAGGGGAGTCGTGCCTCCGTCCACGGAGAAGGACTTGGCAATGTTGTCGGCCGTCCAATCATTGACCCCGATGCCGCCGCCCACGCCTATGCTTCGGGAGGTGAAACGAAACAGGTCGAGCGGGGTGACGAACCTAAGTTGATTGTCGTTCAATCCGGGAGCGTTTCCGTTGCCGGCCAGGATATCGACTCCGCTGACGAAGCCCAACATGTGGCCCAACTCATGCGCGGCGACGCCGACAAAGTCCAACTGCCCCGCGTTGATCCCATTGCCACGGTCAAAATCAAAAGCTGCCGCGGAGTTGGTAAAGGTAATCGTGCCATCCAGGCCAGCACTGTTGGCAGGGTACAGGCCCAGGGCTTTGGCATTGGCCGAGGTTATCCGAACGGTGTTGTTATTTTCCGGGCCGGCCTGTCCGGGGCCTCCGAGCCCTGTGTCGAAGTAAGGTGTCACGCTGACAACGCCATTGGGGTTGTTGGCTGTGCGGTTGATAAGCATGGAAAAGGTCGAACCTGCCTGCAGCTTGTTGGAACTTGAGATATCGTCGGCACTCTGGCGATCATTCACCAAGGCGTTGCGGACGCTCGTGTAGGAATAGGGATCGTAAAAGCTGTCCGCATGCGCAACCACCTCGGCCGGCAAGGCTGCCGCGTTAATCCGGACATTGACGGTGATTGGATCCTTCAATTGAGCCGACCAGAGGGCGCCAGCCTCCGCGAATGCCGCGAGCATCTGGGGAGTGGCTCCACCTTGGTTGGTGATGTTGAAGGTCAGTGCGGGCGCAGTTGAAACGCCCCAGGTGAGTACAACAAGTGCGGCTACAACTCGGCACAAGTGGATCATTTTGGCCTCGTGATGAACTAGCCCACTGCTGGCACGCTTGGGAAGATGCAATTCATATTGCGACGTTCAGCGCAGCGTCAGTAAAGCCACCACAATGGCCAACAACGCAAGGACCGATTACGTTTTTGCAACCTGATGAGGAGTCTTTGGCCCGTGGTGGATGCAGGTGGTGTGCCAAGGGTGCTTCCGTCGCGCGGCATCATGGGTGAGCGGCGACAGAATGCTCTTACACCTAACGACTTGCAGCAATTTATTTTCTTATTACCAATCCTTGGCAGCGTGATTGAAGTTTACTGGAACTGATACAACTAGCTCTGTTGAGTGTTGCACAACGATACACTGGGGGACTCAACTGCGAGGAGTCCTCAGGATCCCCGATGTCACAACCCAGGGGACGTCACTTTAGCGTTGAAGGTGCTTGACCAGGGCATTCATGCACACTTGAAAAGCCCCGGAAAGATATTGGCCGTTGTGGCCGCCGGCGGCTTCGTGATAGGTGTGTTCTATTCCCAAGGCTTTCATTTGTTGCTCGAGCTTGCGATTGTCCGCGTTGAGTTCATCGCTCAGCCCACAACCAAACCACACACCCATCCCCTGGTTTTTGATGTTCTTCAAATAGGGCTCGATCGAGCATTGGACCCAATGGTCGGCGTGGTCCGGGTGAGGGCCGAGCACATGCGGCAATTTCCAATCCGGACGGGAGCCCACATAGTGGGTCAAATCAGGGCAGCCAGCCAGGCTGCCGGCGGCGATGTAGAGTTCAGGGTGCTGAAACGCCAGCAAGAATGCCCCATGGGCACCGCTGCTGATCCCCGCGATAGCACGCCCTTCTCGCTTGGCAAGCGTGCGATAATTCTTGTCCACATGATCGATCAGTTCCGTAGTCAGAAACGTCCCAAACTTCAGTTTCGGGTCCATCGGTGCATCGAAATACCATTCTGCGGGAAGTCCGAAATTGATGACGATCACCTGGTTCTCGTCGGCGAAGTTTTGGATGAAGGGACGTTGACCGATCGCGTTGTTGTAAAACAGTCCCATTCCGTTTCCGCCCCAGCCGTCGAGCATATAAATCACGGGGAATCGCTTGGTCGGCTCGGTCTTGTATGCATTCGGAAGAAGAATGGAAAAACTCATGTCCTTTCCCAAGACTTCGCTTTTCATGGCGACCTTCGCAGGTTCTGCGGCAGAGCTTATTCCCGCGAACAACATGCACAGTCCAAGAAGGATCTTCTTCATGATGTCTTTCCTTTCAAGCCTCAAATAAGAATTGACCACGCCTGGGCCAATTGCATTGTAGTGGCTCGTTCGCCAAAAGTGGACTGCCATGGTTACCCTGGCTGAACTAAATGACGAATGGCTGGACGTTCTGAAGAGCCTGCCGAAGCTGAAAACACTTGACATCGTGGACGTTCACCCCAAGCCAAACCACGAAAAGATCGCGAAACTATCAAAGCGTAAGCCTAGCACGATGAAAGTCTGATGAGATGAGTGAGCAGTTTCCGAAGGGTGACTCACGGAATCACTTTCCGATTACTTCACGGCAGCCAGAAACTCGTCAAGATCAACGCCGGCGTCCTGCAAAGCGCCTTTGAGCGTGCGGCGGTCAATCTCGTCGTGAAATGGAAAGACGATCCGTCTTCCGTCCGGGTGCTCCATTTTTACATGGCTGCCGCGTCGATGGAGCTCGACGAAACCGAGGCGCTGCAAAGCCGTCAGCACTTGACGACCGGAAAGGAGCGGCAGCTTCATAGGGCCAACTCGACAACCTCACGTTCGGCGGTCTCCACCAGCTCCGTCGATTCAGGCTCCAGATAGAGAGCAATAGCTTCCCGGATGTTATCCAAGGCCTCTTCCCGAGTTTTGCCTTGAGACCAACAACTCTTTAATGCCGGGCAGTGCGCGGCAAAATATCCATTCTCTCCTCTTTCAATCACCACTTTAACCTTCATGTTTCACCTATCACGACTTGGAATGAGATTCGACCACTGCTGGGCCACTTGCATTGTAGTCGCTCGTTCGCCAAAAGTAGACAGCCAATTTAATGCGTAGTTTTTCGTATTACGGCAGAAGAGTTTACCGCTTTGAGGTCACAAACTGTGACCTCAAAGGGCAGTGGTCGAGGCGGGCGGTGTTATACCCCCTATGCCTTCACCGAACAGGGCGTCGCCATGCTCTCAAGCGTGCTGCGCAGCCAGCAGGCCGTGCACGTAGCGTACTTCAACAGCGCTTGTTCGTAACCCAAGGGGACAGTCCCATTTTGCTGGGGCAAAATTGGGACAGTCCCCGGCATCACAACAGCGGACTCAGCAGCTTCGCACAGTTGTCCGCCAACCGACGTAAGCGTGATCGTTTGATCCACGCTTCCAATTCCAGCGGCACCGATTGCTGGAGGTAGAGCCGCTGGGCGAAGCGCAGCGCGGCGGTCACTTCGGCGCCGTAGCCGAGCATGTTGAGCTCGAAGTTGAGATAGAAAGAACGGATGTCAAAGTTGCCGGAGCCGACCAGCGCCAGCGCGTCGTCCACGGTCATTGTCTTGGCGTGCAACAGGCCGTCGGTGTGCAAGTGTACCAGGGCTCCCAACCGCAGGAACCGCTCGTAGTAGGCCCGGCTGGCGGCTGCGACCAGAATCTGGTCGCAGCGCTGTGGCACGATCAGTTCCACTTTGACGCCCCGCAGCACGGCGCATTCCAGCGCTTGCAGCAAGGCGTCGTCTGGCACGAGATACGGCGATGTGATGATCACATGCCGCTGGGCAGTGTAGAGAGCGGTCACCACCAGCCGCTGATAGTTTTCCGTGGGAAAGTTCGGACCGCTGGGCAAGGTCTGGGCGGCCACTTCGCCGCATACTTCGGGCGTGGGAAAAAAATGCGGGTCGTCGAGCAATTGCCCCGCCTCGCTGTACCAGTCTTCCAAGAACACCTGCTGAAGCTGCAGCACGATCGGGCCGCGGCCGCGGAGCATCATGTCGTGCCACTCCAGATCCTTATGCCCGTAGTTGGCGTTGACGATGTTCTGCGAGCCGGTGTAGGCAATGTGTCCGTCGATGACCGCCAGCTTGCGGTGATTGCGCAAGTCGATCCGGGCAAACCACATTCGCACCAGTCCCACCGGGAGCATGGGATGGATTTCGATCCCCTGCTCGCGCATCTGCGGAGCCAGCTTCTTGAACAACAGGCGTGAACCAACGGCATCGACCAACACGCGGCATTTCACGCCGCGCTTAGCTGCCCTGGCGAGCGCGCCGGTGACGCGTTGCCCCGTGGCGTCGTCGGCGTAGATGTAGAACATCAAGTGGACGTGGTGCCAGGCATTGTCGATGTCGGCAATCAGCCGCTCGACCATGGCGTCGGTTTGCGTCAGCAGTTCCACCTGGTTGCCGCCGAGAATGGGCATCTCACCCAGCCGTTCGGCCAGCGCCACCAGCGGCGCCTGCTCGGGGGAGACGGCGGGGTGGACTACGTGCCGTTGCTGAGCGCCGATGGCGCTGAGCGCACGGATCTTGGGGGACACCAGGGCATGCTCCCGGATCCGCCGCCGCGGGAGGCGGTTTTCACCGATGAGCAGATAGAACGCCAATCCGATCCAGGGTTGAAAAAAGATCACCATCAGCCACGCCATGGCCGGAGTGGCCGGCCGACGCTGCACCACGATCGGCACCATGATCAGCCGCACGATCCATTCGCTGATCAGGTAGTAGGTGGCGAAGGACCAGTCGAAAGGGTTGGGCATGGAGGAGAGGGATCAGGGGTCAGGGGTCAGGGATCGGAATAGGAGGAAAGGGAATTCGCCAACACTTCTTTCAGTGCCGGAATCGAGGTTCTTCCGCCCGGCCGGGTGACGCTGATGGCGGCGGTGCGCGAGGAGAATTTTAGATTCTCTTCCAGGGACATCCCCTGGAGCATTCCGTAGGCAAACGCTCCGTGAAAAATATCCCCGGCGGCCGTGGTATCCACCGCAGTCACCTTGGGGGCGGGCATGTGCCGTACTCCTCCTGGAACGCCATAGAACAAGCCCCGCTCGCCGAGTGTAACGACAACTTCTGCTCCGGGTTTGGCCACTTTTTGGATCGCGGCAATCGCCCGCTCTTGCCCCTCGGGTGTGTCGCAACTTGATTGTCCGGTAATTTGTTTGGCAAAACCTTCGGAGGCCACGATGTAGTCCACCTTGGGGACGAGCGTGATGGTTCCTTCGTAGAGCGAACCGGCGTCGATGACGGTCTTGGCGTTGGGATAGCGCCGCCCGGCATCGAGCGCCGCCTGCACAGCATGGCCATCGTAAAGCATCACACGCGGCTGGGCGGCGGCGAGTTTGTCCGGGTCGAGCCGCACATGGTCTCCCTTGATAGTGCGATTGATGATCGTACGGCTCCCACCCTGGACGTTGACCAGAATGGCGGAGAGCGACGTGGCAAAACCTTTGCGCACTTCCAGCAGCGACGTATCGGCGCCGATCTGGCGCATTTCCTCGACGATGGCGTGGCCGTAGGGATCGTCACCGACCAGCGCCGCCAGGCCACAGGGAACGCCCCACTTGGCCAGGAGAAACGCCGCGTTAGCCGCCGGCCCGCCGCCGCACTCGACCATGCTCTCCACCGGCACCTTGGTGTTCTCCGTGGGAAAGCGGTCCATCGAGTAAATCAAATCATAGGCCGCATGGCCGACGCAGAGGATATCCATGGGGGAATAAATGCGGAGTGGGAAATGGGGAAGGTGGAATGGAGATTTTAGCAGAGTTTCGGAGCTAAGTCGCGGGCGCGAACAGTCGAGTATTGAAGAAGGAAGTGAAGCAGTAAAATCAGTAGATTGCAACGTACCCACATAAACTTCAGCAACGAAAATGGACGTACTCGTTGAACTGGCAAGCGAGTGCCGTATTAAAGTGTTTGCTCGAACAATACATCGTTAGTAAAATGCTGCCTTGCCAGCTCCACAAGGTGCAGGTGGTGCGTGAATAGGATAACTTGGGTGCGACGCGAAAACTCCGAAAGCACCTGGAGCGTGGCTAAGGCGCGATCATTGTCGAACTTGATCAACACATCGTCAACAACCAGAGGCATCGGCTCATGATGCTCCAGCCAGTGCGCCAGATAGCCCAGGCGCAACGCGAAATATATCTGGTCAGCGGTTCCCTCACTCATGCTGGCGATTGGCAGGCCACTGTTGGTTCCCGCGCGAATGCCGACCAGGATGGGGCGGTCCTTATCGTCGTAGTCGATCCTTAACCCGGAAAACGCCCCTTTCGTCAATGCGCGGAATACTTCGCCGGCACGGCTGAGAACCGGACCCTGGTTGCGCTCGTTGAATCGCTCGATCGCGCGCCGAAGAATGACCGCCGCGAGTTTCACCCGCGCATATTCCACGGCCTGCTCCTCGATTTGAGCCAGATCAGACTGGACGCGCGCACTGAGTTCAATGGCTTTGTCCGGGTCCGCGCCTATGGCATTAAGCTTTACTCGCTGTTCGCCAATTGTCTCGGCCAGCTTGAGTCGCTGTGCGTCAAGCTCAGTCGCCTTGTCCTTGCACGCCTGCAACTCACCGTTCAAAGTATCTGCATCCTTTTGCTGAACCTCCCGCTCCAGTTCATCGATAGTTTCTCCGGCAGTGAGCGGAATCAACGATTGCTCAACCTCTCGAAGCTGATTCTTGATTCCGACCACCTCTTGCGACAAACGCCAACATTCATCGAGTTCGTCAGGGGAATCACAACCGGCTTCCTGGCAAAGCGCCTGGAGCGCTGCCTGGCTTCTCGTGATCCTCGTTTCGATGCCGCGAAGTTGCTCTTCAAGCTTGCTTTTTCGCTCCTGAAGATCGGCCTGTTTCTGGCTGGCCGCCTCGGCCGCGCGGAGCAAATCGATGAGCCTTTGCGCGGCGACATCCACTTCCGGAAGTAGTCCTTCCAGGCCGCATGCGGTCCATAACGGGCTAAGACGGGCCGCGAACTTCTCCGCGTCCGCGGCAATGGCGACAGCACGATCTTCGCTTTGCCTGACCTCGCGGAAATTGTCGAACATCACTTCCAGTCGATCGATGGCTTCGTTGAGTTGATCGGGCGTGGCGTCGGCCGGTAGTCCCAGTGGCTCAACGGCTGGCCCCCAATGGTTTTTCCACGCGTCGAGACCATCAAGCTTCGATTGCAGTTCCTCCTCGAGCTTTGTCAATTCGCCGCGCTGGCGGCGAAGATTCTTCTCCAGTTGCTGGCGGTCGCGGGCGGCCTCTTCCCACCGCTTGACTAGCGCTGCGCCCCTGGCCAGGCCATCCTTGAAGGAAACCTGCGCATCGAGGGGGGCTTGCCCAAATTCTTCGAGTTGCCGGGATAGAGTTTGCCGAAGTGCGCCCAGCCTGGACGCCAGCTCAAGTTCTCCCGACTGCAATTCTTGCAAGTCGGGAATGCGATCAACAATTCTCTGGCGATCGGCCTGCCAGGAGCGCATTTCTTTGGGCGTAGCCGGCTCAATGGCCAGTGGTTGCCACAAGGCCTCCCATTGGGTCTGCATCGTTTGCAGCGATCTGCCGGCCTGAGCGGATTGCTCATCGATTTGCTCGCGTTCATGAGCAACGCGGTGCTGTTGTGCAATCAGACCGGCTTGCTGAGCAACGCGCTGGGCCTCGCGCCGAAGCCGATCGGCCATCAGGTCGGCTCCGGCGACCGAATGTTCGTAAGCCGTCGCCAGATCATTCGCACCGGGATCGGCGCGTGCAATGAATTCCGCCTGGGCCTCGCTGCCTGACGCCTCTGATTGCCAAGCGGCACGCACCAGCCGCCAACCCTCGTCACGGATACGGCGCGCATCAGAGAGGTCGTCTTCGGTCGGCGGCTGGCCCCCGGCATCCCGAAGCTTCTCGATCCCTTCCAAAATACGGCCCAACTCGCCATCTGCTTCTTTGCGCTTCTTGGCCAGTTCGTCGCTACGGAGTTGCGCCGCCTGGATCTCCCGTTCGTAACGGTCGATCGTCTCTAGAGCGGGAACGGGCAGTCGCTCCAGCTCTTCGAGCGATCCAGACCAGCGTCCCAACCGAGATAACTGGGCCGATAACTCCCGCTGCAGTTTCTCTCGCTGCCGGACGAGTTTCGCCAGTTCGTCTTCCAGCGACGCATGAGGTTGCCATTCGAACAGAGATTGCTTCAAGAGTGTGGTTTCTGGAACCTGCTCCAGGTTCTGCAATGATTCCACGTCGGCCCGAATGTTGTTCCGCTTGTCGTCGACCTGCTTGGCAAGCCCCCGCTGCTCGGCGATGATCGTCACATGCCGGGCAGCCAGGTTGCGCAGTTCCAGTTTCTGAAGTTGTGAAAGCTGCAATTGGTCGTGATCGTCCAGCGAGAGGTCTGGACGCACATACCTGAGTATGGCCGCGGCCTTGTCGCGACAACTGTCGATGGCGGGCCGTATGCTTTCCCGTAAGTCTTTCTGCGCTTTGCGATGTGCTCCCAGTGGATCAGTTAGCTGGTTGATTGCGCCGCGATGCGCTAGTGGCGCTTGCGGGACGTCAAGGTCACGAAGTGCATCCTCAATACTCTGACGCTCAGACACGGCCTGTTTCCGTTCGCCCTGGGCCGCCGTAGTCTCGATTCGGGCGGCGCTGCAATCCCGGTGAAAATCAGGACGGAGTTGGGGCATGGGTCGATCCGTTTGTAGCAGTTCAAGCTTGCGGAGCAAATCTCGCCGTCGAGCAAACAGCGGTATGGCGCTGACGAACCGTTCAAGCTGCGCCATCCTTTTGCGGATTTCGCCTAATTGCTTGAGGATTCGTTCTTGTTCACCTTCGGCCGAAGTCAGGCCATCGCGGTACTCAGAGTACTGTTTGCTGGAAATCTTGATGTCTTTGATCGCCTTCTTCGAGTCGTCCAATTGTCGCATCGCCGCATTCAGCTTGGGAAGCGAACCACTGGACTTGAAAAGTCCGTCCGCTTCCTTTTCCAGAGCGCGTTGCACCTCGCGAAGATTGGCGATGCCGCCAGCGGCGGCAAAGAGCATCGGACCAATGTCTCCCTCGAGCAGCGTTATCTGTCGGCCGCCATCGATCAGGCTCTGATAATCAAGTCCGAACATCGATTCAAAAACAGGACGGGTCACGCCTGCCAACAGTTCCAGCAGCGGTCCTTCGTCAAGCGGCTCGTTCGATCGCGAGTCCAAGAGGGTCTTCGCCTTTCCCTTACGCCGGACAAAGTCAAAGACCTGCCCATCGCGGCGGGACAAAGCAATGCCAATCCTCATGTCGCGATGGTCATGAACAAAATTATCTAGCGACTGCGTGGGCACGCCGTACAGGGCGTCTCGGAGCGCTCGGAGCGCCGAACTCTTGCCTGCTTCGTTCGCACCAAAGACGATGTGCAATCCTTCCTGGCCGCGGTCGAAGTTCAACCGTTTTTCTGTGAACGGTCCGAAAGCTTTCAAGTCCAAATGCAGAATCTTCATGCTCCGTCCTCCTGACGTTGGAGCCGTTCCAGAAGCATGGGTGCGATGCCGGCGATGGTTTCACGAAGCCAGTCGGACTTGTCCAGCTTCAGCGCGTCTTGCCCCTCCGTCAGTTCATGTGGCAGCTTCCGGCACAATGCTTCCAATTCCCCCGCCAAAACTGCCAACAAGGCATCGTCGGCCATATATTCCTCCGCCAGCCGCTCGACCTCACCGAGCGGATCATCGGCAAGGCTGCCCAAGTCCGGCTCGCGGGGGGGCCGGGTGCGCGTCTTGAACTTCTCAAGCCACACCTGTCCGCCTCCGGCGTTGATTATAACGGCCCGCATGTCCGCCTCCAGTTTTTGGGGGTTTGCCAAGAAACGCGAATGCAACGGCGTTTGTCCTGTAAGCTCGACACGCAGCGCGAGAGGCATGCCGTCATACTCACCCCGGATCTCTCGTAGCTTTTGATCCAATGCATCCTGCAGATCGCCCACAGATTGCAACCCATCTGCCGCCAGATTGATTTGCTCCCACCGAACTACGTCGAGTGCTCGGAATTGCACTTGGCATGAACCCTTGTCATCGGCGTTTACGAGCAGCGCTCCCTTGGGGCCGCATTCTCGAATGTGGCGGCCTTGGATGTTTCCCGAAAAAGCAACATACGGATTCTCCAACAACCTTTCCCGCTGGTGGACATGGCCCAAGCCCCAATAGTCGTATTCCTTCGATCGCAGATCATCCAACGTGCAGGGACAATAACTGTCATGTCCCTCGCGCCCTTCGATGCTGGTGTGCAACATTCCGATGTTGAACAGGCCTTTGATCGCATTTGGGTAGGCTACGGCCAAATTCTGCGTGACGGATCGGGTGGCGAATCCCTGTCCATGAATAGCCACGCCGTGCTGTTCAAGCACCCGTGTTTCCGGCTTCTTGGCAGACAGATAATGGACGTTTTTCGGGAGCGGCACGTTTTTTGTCATGTGGCTGGCGGCGTCGTGATTGCCAGCAATGACGTAAACAGGGATCTCCGCTTCGCGCAGCCGGGTCATTTGCTGGACCATGTACAGTCCCGTCCGCACGTCATCCCAATCGCCGTCATAGAGATCCCCAGCTACTAGGACGAAGTTAACTTGTTCTTCAAGGGCCAGATCAACGAGATTGCGCAAGGCGCGGCGTGGCGCGGTTCGCAGCAGTTCGACCGGTGCATCTTCGTATTGTCCAATCCTCTGCAACGGACTGTCCAGATGGATGTCGGCAGCATGAATGAACTTCACCATATCGTTTCATCTCCCTACCAAAGATGCTTTGATCTTAACCGTCACCGAATTGTCCATAAATCTCTCGTTTCGCCAGGCACTTCTCGGCGTGACGGGAACACCAGCCAGGACTGAGTACTTGGTCGTGGGTAATTAGGATGGTATTCCTTTCACACCTCCGCCACCACACCCGGCTCTACGAACAACAGCCGCGCACAGACGCATTTCGGATCCAGCCGATACATCTGGGCCACCGCGTCGCAGTAGGCGGCAAGTTGAGGGCGATAGAAATCGACTTTGGCGGCGATGGCAGCGGGATCGTTCGCGTCGAGTTGGTCGGTCTTCAGGTCGATGACTTCGGCGGCCAGCCGGCGGCCGTGGCGGCTCATGATGACGATCCGGTCGGCCTGGCCGCCGATCAAGCGGCCGTCACGCCGGGCCGCGATCCGGCTTTCGCGACGCAGGGATAGGTCCAAGTCGCCTTGCTTTAACTCAGCGGTCACGTCGGAAGGCAACTGGCATCGTTCGTGAAATAATGCACCGGTGGCTAGCGCCATTCCGCTCACGTTGGGTGCTTGATACGCCGAGCGCGACAGGGCGGCTTTGATTTCAGTTTTGGCCAGCATGTTGCGGAAGCGGGCCAAGTGACTCTTTAGTTCGGCTTCGATCTCCGGCCAGCCGTCTCGGCCACCTTCGACTGCCAAGCGGCGGGCAATCCGGGTGAGAGTATCGTCGCTGAGCCGTTCATTGTGCGCTACTTCATCAAGCCACTGAACCTGCTCAAACCAAGCATGAATCAACTGCCCTCGGCAGCGGGCGGCTGCTCCTTCGGTTCTTAGCAGGCTCTCGGCCGTGCGTTGCGGACCTCCTTCCAAGCGCGAGGGGCTGTCCGACTCGGCGGCACGTCGCGCGGGGCCGGTGGACGGGGCGAATTGGATCGTCACAGGTTGGAGTACAGCCTTCTGGCTGATTTCCGAAACGCAGGCTAAAGCCTGAACTCCAACGGTCCCCATAGTATCCATCACGCTCCGCGTGATGCTTTCCTCACGCGGAGCGTGAGGGATACTTTCCTCCCACCACTTCTCCTCGCCACACTGATAGAGCGTGCTGCCGGGCGTCGCAATCTGGCCCGGCGCCAACGAGGCTCGCAGCAATCCGGCAAATGTCTTGTGCAGCGAGATCTTATCCGCTTTGTCCGGCTTGACGATCATGTACAGCCCCTGCCGGGCCCGGGTAAGCATCACGTAGAGCAGCGACAACGCCTCGTCCACTGCTAGTTGCGTGTTCTTGGTGAACAGTTCTTGAAACTCCGGCGGCAGCAGCGACTGAATGGCCTTGCTACGATAGAGACAGACCCGATCTACAGGTTCTCCTGCCCGCGCACGTCCTGCCACATAGGGGCGAGGCTGGCCCAGCATCTTAAAGTCAAGATTAGGGAGCACGACGGCATCAAACTCCAAGCCCTTCGCTTGATGCACGGTCATCACACGGACCGAAGCCGAAACCGCCTGCTGACGTCGCGTTTCTTCCACAACCTTCACAAACGCATCCGCACGCAAAGTTGCATCGCGATCGTAGTCGTTGGCCAACTCGATAAGCTGACGCAGGCGGTGCATCTCGCGCGGGTCGCAGCTTGCGGCCAGACTCTGGCCGAGGCGGCCGATGACGGTCCCATAGCCATCGCTTAACAAATCGCGGCGCACCTCGCGGGCCAGCCGGCAGACCGCGACCATGTCGCGATCGTCGCTCAGTCCCACCACCGGCCCCAAAGGCGAATGCGCCACATGATAGGCCGAGACGCTGTCACCCGGATGATCGGCCAGCCGCAACAGCGACAACACCACGCCCACGGCGGCGGAATCGGTCAGCGGATTGCCCCCTTCCTCGCTGGCATCGACGTGCAGTTTGCGCAACTCGTGGATCATCCGGGCCACGGTTTGATTGGTGCGCACCAAGACGCCAATCGTGCGGCCCGCCAGGTGGGTCCGCAGGTCGGCAATCTTCTGCGCCGCGAAGCGGAGCGTCGCCAGGTTGGCATCTTCACCGTCGTCGGTAGATTCCACGCCGGTCGGCTTCGTCGGCTCCGGGCCGGCAAGCAAGACCGCGTAGCCGGCCAGCTCATTCTTGGCCGTCGTCTGCTCCGGCATGTTGCCGCACCACGCGGCCACAGGCGCTTCCAAATCTTCCAGGTTGCCGTGGTTCTGGTGCATGGCTGGGCTAAACGCCCGATTGACCGTTTCCATAATCTGCGGCGCGGAGCGATAGCTTTGGTTCAAATCGCTCTGCTTCAGCGCCGGCAATTCCTGCGTCAACGTGTCGAAGATTTCCGCGATGCCGCCGCGCCAGCCATAGATGGCCTGCTTGACGTCGCCAACGGCAAACAGCGAACCGGCGGCGGGCCCACTCTGGCAGGCGCGCCGGGCCAGTGGGCGGATGGCCTGCCACTGCGTGAGCGACGTATCCTGAAATTCGTCCAACAGCAAATGACGCACGTCGGCCTCCAGCCGCCAGGCCAGTCCGCCGGCGGAGTCCAGTGCGTTGTCATTGGCCACGGCCGACGTGACATCGTCAAAGCGTGCCAACCGGCGGCGGCGTTTGAGCTGGCGATATTCCTGGTCGAATAACTTCAGCATGTCGGCGGTGGCTTCCGTCTGGCGGGCCAGCCGCAGCAGTTGCACGGCGCGAATATGCTCGATCAATTTCACATAGATGGCGATCGCATCGGCCGGGATCGGTTTCTTGTAGTAGGCGTTCTCGCCGCTGAGAACCTTGCCGATCAACCCGCCCGCCGCCAGGCTGTCCCAATCGCTGGCCAGCGCCAGTTCCAGTTCTTTTTCGCGGGCTTTGGCAAACCGCTTGTCCTCGGGAAGCGGCGTGGCGCGCAGTTGCTCGATCAGGTCGGCCAGCCGTTCGTCTCCCAGCGGCGTCGGATGAGGGAGCTTGCGCCATGCCGGGTCGCCGGATTGGCAAAACAGCGAGTAAAGCTGAGTCACCGTAGACTCGATCAACTCCGTCACGCTCCGCCGCGCCTCACCCTGGGTCATCAGTTGCAGAAGCCGCACAATCGTCCCTTCACCACCGGCGGCCAGCATGGCCTCAATGGCCTCGTGGCGCACCACCCCGTCTTGCAACTCATCGGCGATCGCCCAGCCGGCAGGCAGTCCGAGTTCGAGCGCGAACCGGGAGGCCACCTGGGCAAAGAAGCTGTCGAGCGTCATCACTTGCAGGCGGTCGAGATGGGAAAGCAACTCCGCCAGCAGGGCCAGCGCGCGCGGCCGATCGAGCGCGGCGACTTCGAGCTGGGCTGCCAACGCCGCGCACCTGGCATCGTCCAACGCCGCTTCCGCCAGGCGGAACAACACGCGGTCCAAAATCTGCGCGGCCGCTTTGCGGGTGAACGTGGTGGCCAGCACCTCGTCGATCTTGGCTCCGCCGCAGAGCAGAGACAAGTAGCGGTTCGACAGGGCAAACGTCTTGCCGGTGCCGGCCGACGCGCGAATCAACGTGTGTGGTAGGGTGCCGATGCTCACGATGAGGCTCCCTTTCGAGCCCGTCGAGGCTTCTTCGGTGTCGGTGGCGATTCATCAAGTCGGAACGGCTCACCGTCTGTCAGGGTGGGGGCCGCATTGTGGAGTTCAGACGTTGTAGAGAGTGGCTGTTCGCCTTGCATTCCACATTCCGCATTCCACACTCCACATTCCTCCTTCGCCTCTTCCCACTGGGCATCGAACACTCCCTCCAGGCAGATGGCGGCGAAATCGGGCGGCACATTCGGGCCAGGATCGCGTGGCGGCCAAAAGTTGTGTTGGCGAATGTTGCGGACCACGTTGCGGGCCGCTTCGTCCGCTTCACTCAGGGCGGTTTCATCCCAGTCGGCCAGCAGAACGCCGACGGCCGTCACGTCGTTGGGGACGGCGATATAGCCGAGGCGGATGGGACCGTGTAGGTTGAGCCCTTGCAGCAAGTGGCGATAGAGAGGCAATTGCAAGTCGATCCACGCGCCGTCGCCGCGGCGATGCGTTTGGCCCGGCTTGTGTACCGTACCGGACGACTTGTAGTCGAGGACGGCAATCTCTCCACTGCGCTCGTTGACGTCGATGCGGTCAATTCTGCCGCGCAGCCGCACGTTGCTGCCGTCCACCAGCAGCAGGGCCGTGGCCGGATCGGCATCGATTTCCGTGTGCGTCACGCGCCAGCCCTGTGCGGCCCAGCCGGCCTGCCACTTGGCCAGGGCGGAGAGCCGATGCCGCAACTGGGCAAACTGAATCTCCAGCGGCGCAAGTCCCTGCTTCCCGTAGCGGATGCGCAGTTCCTTACGCAGGTTGTCGAGCAGGAATGCCTCGATCTTTTCGGCGCTGAGTTCGCCGGCCAAGTCGGGTTCCTTCAGCGGCGCCAACACATCGTGCAGCAAACCGCCAAACGCGCCGCCGTCCAATTCGGTAGCGTCGTCGCTCACCCCTTCCAATTTCAAGATGTGCCGCAGGTAATAGCGATAGGGGCAGGCAAGGTAATCGCGAAACTCCGTGACCCGCATCGACTGACCCGGCAAAGGAGTCGCCGCCTCGCCCTCCGCGTCTACGGTCGGCGGCAAGGGGAGCGGCCGCTGAACTTGGAAGCCGCTACGTTGGCGACCGGCTTGCAACATGCCAGGAAGTGGCGGACGCTTCTGCCGATCACCCGGCTCGGCGAACAGGCGCAGCGCCCGGCGGGCAGCAGTCTCAGCCGGCGCGGCGAACAGCAAACGGCTGGGCGCCAGCGGTCCCCCATCCGCATCGCGCCGCCCCACGATCAAAGTTAAGTCACGCCGCGTGGCGCACAGTACGGTCAGGTAGTAGGCATCGCGAGCATAACGCCGGGCGTTGTCCCACAATCCCAGTTCCGCGCGCAGCCGATTGGGAAGAAACGGATCGGCCCCCGTCGGCTCAGGGACAAATCCTTCATTGAAGCTGGTGACAATCAGAGCCGGACCATCGTCCCACGGCAGTTCGAGCCAGCCAAGCAGTTCAATGGCCGCAGCATCGGGAGGTGGAGGAAGCGCATCGCCGGCCGCCTGGCTTAATACCCAGCCGATGGCGATGGCGGCACTCACTTTGGGGGCTATCGTGTGAGGCACCGCGCGCAGTCCCATTGCGGCGGTACGGATGGTTTCCAAACTTTTTTGGGTCATCGCGTCGTGAACATTTTCACGATAGAACTCACGGCCTCGATAGACTTCCCGCAACACTTCCAACAGCGGCTCGGCCCACTGATCGGGTCGCCGCGCTGCGCCTGCCAGCGGCTCCAGCAGCCGGGCCAGTTTCTCATAGGCGGACTTGGCATGATCGTGATGCGACTCCTTGCCCAGCCATTTTTCCCCTAATCGGGCAGGCAGGTGGTCGCAATAGTATTCGTCAAGTTGAATGAGATAGTCCTCACCCACGCCGCAGACGGTTAGATACTGTTCCACGTCAGGGTGGCGGACCAGAGCGGCAAACGGATGAAATCGCTGTTGCGCTACGTACTCCGCGACCGCGGCCAAGAGGCGATAGGGAGCGGATTCGGTGAGCGGACGTCCTGGTCCCCAGCGGGCCGGCAGGCCGCATTGATGGAGTTGACGTGAAATCTGCGGCACGATCTTTTCGTCCGGCACGCCGATAATCAGTTCATCGCCCCGATAGCGGCCGCCATACTCGGCGATCACCCTGGCGACGGCGTCGGCCTGATCGACCGGATCGTCGGCCACTCGGATCTGCTGCTCAGTGATCGGCAGATGCAGGTCTTGCCACGCCGAAGGCAGCAGGCAGCCGTGTTCGTCAAAACGATCGGCCCAGTCTTGCGGGGCGAACACGAGAGCCGTGACATGTCCGGCCACCTGGTCGAGCATTTTGCGCAGCGCCTGATTGATATCGACCGTGCCCAGCAGCACCAGATCGCCCTGCGCACGCAACTCATGGTGTTCGATGGCCACCAGCCGGGCTGTTTGTTGATCCCACAGTCCGGCGGCGTCGATAGTTTGGAGGTAGATCCGCTGGAGATTTTCGAGAACGTGCCACCGCTGACGTTCGTTGAAGCCGGAAATGCTCGTCGCCCGCTCGGCAACGTCGGAGAAGTTCAGCGCGTCGGCCGCCAATTCACCATGCAACCGTTTGAGCATATCGGCCAGCGGCAGCCAGCCTTCCAGATCATCCGGTTCCGGCGGATGGGGAATCAGCGGCGCGAGTACCTGGGGCCTCACACTTTGCAGCGCCGCGCACCAGGCAAGCTGCTGAGTAAGATTGTCGGCCAAAGGCCGCTGCGGCTCATACAGTTCCTCCGGGAGCGTGCCGGCCGTGACAATCTTAGGTGGCAACATCGCCATGCCGCGCGACTCGGCCTCGGTCAGCAGCAAATCCAACAACCGCCGCCCTGCCCTGCCGCCGGGCACGACCAGCGTCAGGCGATCAAAGTCAGCCACACCATCGGCGGCATACGTATCGAACAGCCACCGCGCAGCCGCCTGAAGCGCCGGCGCATCCAGCCCGAGAAACACGCGGCGAATCGGCATAGCGACAACTCCGTCAGTCGCAGAAGAAGAGGTACTGGCTCCGAAGCTGAATTATACGGCCCAAGTGAACGGAATAACACCGGGGACTGTCCCAATTTTTGTCTCAGCAAAAATGGGACTGTCCCCTTGGGATGCTGCTCGGTTGAAGATGCAATGAAGAAGTTTTCGACGCAAAGGCGCGAAGTCGCCAAGACCCGGCGCGCCGGGACACGCTGCGCGCGAAGGAAGGAAGCTCGATAGTGGGTCAGTCTGAAATGGGAACCTCGGTTAGTGGCCTTTCTGGCGCTGACTGCGCATAAATTCCTCGATTGTAGGAGCTGCAGGCGGCGTGCCGTTGGCAATAACGCCGACCAATACCAGCCCGTAGAAGAACGCGATCATAAGAACCACGCAAGCAAGGAGATACATTATTTTCTTGAACACTGCAAATCGCTTTGTCGCGTTGATTGCTCCCATGCGCCAAGTCATAAAGAGATCGACTAGGAGACGAAATGGCCATACTTCGCAGTCTGCCAAGATCGTTAACGTCAGAAACACAAATCCTAACGATAGGCCGGCAATCAACCCCTGATCGACGTTTCGTAAATGGAATGGAAGTTGAAATAGTGGCATGCCATGATTCTACCACCCCGGCGCCCCGCCGTTGACTCCCTCGCCAGTTTTTCTAAAGACTATGGCAGGGGCTTACTAGCCAAACGAATTAACTTCCGCACAATCCACATTCATCGCCACACGCGGGGGAGTGTTACTAAGAACACCAAAACAAATATCAACGTCAGAAGCTCACGAGGGTGAGCAAGAATGAATGGCAAGGTTAGGGTGTACGTCTTGGCGGCCTACTCCCCCACCGCCCACACGCTCGCCTCCCCCTCCTCGTCGAACTCCACATGCACCACATTCGGCCGGCAGCAGACGGGGCAGTCTTCGACATACTCCTGGCTCGCCCCTTGCGAAGGGTCCAAGGGAATCACGATCTCTTCGCCACATGCATCGCAGAAGTAAACGCCTTCGGTTTCCATGAGCTGCATTATAGCGCATATTGACATTGCGGCTCAATCGACGACACTGCGGGGCACAAAGTAGGCCTCGCCTGTCGGGCGTGGCCTGGGGCGCGCGGCACGGACTGGATTTGTTAAACAGGCTGTGTTGCCGACTTGTCGCTGAGCCTGCTGCCCAGGCACCTTCCGGCAGAAGGAGCCTACTATGGAACTGACCCGAGTGTCCGACAAACTCCGAAAACTGGCGCCGCTCCTGGCAATTCCCATCCTGGGTGTTGCACTGTGGCTGTTATACAAAGAGTTGAAGCACTACAACATCCACGACATACTCTCCGCCCTGCGGCAGATCACGCCGGGGCGGCTGGCGGTGACCCTGGCTTTGGTGGCCGTTAACTACACCGTGCTGATCGCCTACGACTGGCTGGCCGTTTGGTATCTCAAGCTCCAGGTGCCGCTGCGGCGCGTGGCGCTGGCGGCGCTAATTGCTTACGTGACCAGCTACAACTTCGGCGTGCTCCTGGGTGGAACATCGGTTCGCTATCGCTTCTACAGCCGCTGGGGGTTGTCGCTCCCAGAGATCGCCCGGCTGGTGGCGGTCATCACGCTCACCTGCTGGCTGGGTCTGTTCGCCCTGGCCGGTGTGGTGTTTCTCATCGAGCCGCTGTCGATCTCGGAGAAGTTTCGCTTCTTTGTGAGCAACATCCACGTGCTGGGTGTGATCTTGCTGGCCGCCGTAGCCGCCTACTTCGGCTTCGGTGCCATCAATTGGTTGCCGCCGATCTTGCGCAAGCACAAGTTCGAGATCCCGCCCGCCTGGGTCACCGCTTGGCAAATCATCATCGCCGCCTCCGACTTCGCCCTGGCCGCCGCGGTGCTCTACGTGCTGCTGGATCCCTGGACCACGGCCAGCTATCCGTTAATCCTCGGCGTCTATCTGCTGGCGATGGTCACAAGTTATTTGTCCCACGTACCCGGCGGCCTGGGCGTGTTTGAGTTAGTCGTGCTAACGCTCCTGCCCGACGCGAACGCCAGCCACGTATTGTCGTCGCTGTTGGCGTTTCGAGTGATCTACTTCCTGCTGCCACTGGCTGTCGGGTTGGCCTTGTGGGGCGGATATGAGCTGGCGACGCGGCGGGAGATGAAGTAAACGGCACGCTTCGGCTTTAAGGAATCGCTGGAACAAACATACCGATTGCCAAAAGGACGAAGACTACTATGAGCATCAGCGATGCCAGCCCAGATGCTCGGTATTTGATATGTGGAGTATGGCGACGAACAGTCACATACTCTTTGGAAAAAATGAACTGCCCCTGTTTGCCAATCAGAATGTAAAAGACGTAAATCTCAACTGCGGCGATTGTCCCCGTGAAGAACCACCAGCGCCACCCCAGAAACAGTGTTGCCGCCAGCATCACTGCCATCGTTACGGCGCCGGGGATTCGCGCCAAGGGATGAAATCTCCGCAATCCAATCGCAAGCATGAAGAGACCTATGGCAAGTAGTGCAATCGAAGTGAATAGAATGATCACGTTAGTCAGATTGCTATGCTGAATGTCACCATATCCGAGTGCGTCTCGGATACCGCCGAGCGCGACCACTGCGGGAGGCAAACAGGCAACAAATAGCAATCCGCCGATCGCGCGAATTGTTGTTTCGACGCCGATGTACTTTTGACGAATCCATACTGCGTCCTCGCTGACCTCACTCGCCGGTATGGTGGAGCTTTCGAGCGATGGCGAGGCGTAAGGATTGTCATGTGGGTCGGTCATGAACGCGGTTCCTGGGCGACGGCGATTGCTGTAGTTTTACAGCGTATCACAATGCTTGTGAGGTCGCAGGCATTGAATTTCCGGGAAATCGCGGCGCACAAGCGGCCGGCATAAAGTAGTTGCCTGACTCTCATTCTAAGGATTACAATAGACAGATGTTCCGTTTCCCGACTTGGCCGAAGGCAATTGAACTATGCACGCAACCATCATAGAAGCGGTGATTGAAATGATCCGTCAATTGCCCGATGAAGTGTCGTTGGACGATATTATGGAAGAACTCTACGTGCGACGGAAAGTTGATGAAGGACTCCGGCAGCTCGATGCCGGGCAGGAGCTGGATCACCAAGAAATCATTGATCGCGTGAGCAAATGGGCCGGCTGACTTGGTCTCTACGCGAGTGACGCACCCATAAAATTGTAGAAACCGCGACAGCACTAATCTTGCGCCATACTCTTATGATTTCAGTCACCGCTCACTTGGCGTGTTGTGTCTGCCTTCTGGCAGCCGATGCTGCCCCTCCCAAGACTCCGCTGGATGCCGCCATCGAGGCCTGGTCGCAACGGGCGTTGGAGTATTCTCATGGTGTGAATAAGCCCGACCAGCGCAGTTCTATTCCGGCCTCGCTGGCGGTTATGCATGCTCACTGCGGCACTGGTGAAAAAGCATTGGCCTCGGCACGCGATGTGACCGACAAACGATGGCGAGGAATGACGGCATCCGCATTGGGGCACTACTTGACGGAACAAGAAATCTTGGAACTTGTAAAACAATTGCCGGATCAAGAAGAGAGAGATGACGCGCTGAAGTTCGCCGCAATGGCCCAAGTCTTTCAAGGGCACCATACAGTCAGCGAGCGATTAATCGAACAGATAAGCCCCAACAAGCGCAAAGAAGGGTGGATTTTTATTGCCAATGCACACCTTGTGGGCAAAAGGTATCCAAAGGCACTGAGCCTGCTGGATAAAATTGCGCCAGGTGATCAGAAGGAGCGAGATTCACTTGAGCAGCGACGTCGCTACATTCGTGAGATTGCCAACCGGCCACAGGGTTTACAGAAGCCGCCTCGCGATTTGGCTGCGGCCCAAGCGAAGGCCAAATCCGCCAGCAATTCCAATACAGCGACTATTCAGTGGTGCGAAGTGGCGGACATCCACCTCGAACTTGGCAATAACAAAGAGTGCGAACAAGCACTGCGCCATTCTGAATCCGCTGCGGATCGCATTGACGAAGCCGCTTGGCGAAAAAATGCACTCATCCATATTGCCGCCAAGTATGATAAGCTTGGAGCATCCAAAGAGGTCGGTCGCGTGGCGCTGAAGGCTGCCGCCATTCCGCCGGAAGCATTTCAGACGATCGAGGATGGGCTCTTTTCCGACTACCTGTTCCTCAATTCATCGAAACGTCCCACACCTCTGATAAACTTGTTGGTAGTGACCAGAAATTGGAAGGAAGCGATCGAAGCTGCCAAGGTTCAAGGTGAATGGCTTTCGCTTGGCGCTGCGGCGGCTGGCAACGACGACCTTCTGACAGAACTTGAAAAGCGAATGGAGTCGTTGGATTCACACGCAGCCAAAACCTTTGTCTGCGCAGGAGTCGTGAGTGGATTGTTTGAACGGAAGCGAAAACAATTGCAACCACCGGCGGAGAAACCACGGTAGATGCCGTAGATAGTGGCAAAACTGGCATTAACGAGAGCTACCCAAAACAGAACCCCGTCCGAGGCCTTAAGGCGTGTCCGACGGGGAGTAAATGTTTTTGGTAGTTGCGCTGGATGTTTGAATTATCGGCTAATCTGTTCCTAAGTCAAGCTGCGACCCTAAGGGGACAGTCCCATTTTTGCTGAGACAAAAATTGGGACAGTCCCCGACGATCACTCCGCAACGCGCTTGGGTGCCAGGAGCTTGGCGATCAACCCTGTCCAGCCGGTCTGGTGCGAAGCACCCAGGCCGTGGCCGTCGTCGCCGTGGAAGTATTCGTGGAACAGCAGATGGTCGCGGAAGTGGGGGTCGGTCTGGAACTTTTCGTAGGGGCCGAAGACGGTGCGGCGGCCGTTTTCGTCTTTGAGGAAGATTCGCGAGAGGCGCCGGGTGAGTTCTTCCGCCACGCCGAGGATCGTCATGTATTGGCCGCAGCCGGTGGGGCATTCGATTTTGAAGTCGTCGCCGTAGTAGTGATGGAACTTTTGCAGCGATTCGATGATCAGGTAATTGACCGGAAACCAGACTGGGCCGCGCCAGTTGGAGTTGCCGCCGAAGACTCCGCACTCCGATTCACCCGGCTCGTATTCGACCGAGAGCGTCTGCCCGTGGTAGTTGAGTTCAAATGGCTCTTCGCGATGCTTTTGCGACATGGACCGCACGCCGTAATCGGAGAGAAAACGGGTTTCGTCCAGCATGCGGTTCAGCAGCCGCTTCATCCGGTGGCCGCGCAATAGCGACAACAGCCGCCGCTCGCCTCGCCCTGGCTCTTGCCAGCGGGAGACAAGATCGGCCAACTCGGGCCGGTTCTTGAGCAACCACCGCAGGCGTTTGTCGAAGTCAGGGAGTTTCTGGAGCATTTCCGGCTCCAGCGTCTCGACGGCAAACAACGGAGTGAGCCCGACCATAGAATGGAGCTTGATGGGAAAGGTCCGTCCGTCGGGAAAATGGACCACGTCGTAGAAGAACTCGTCTTGGTTATCCCACAGGGCAATGCCGCGGCCGTCGTCGTCGCCGACGCAAGTCATGGCGCCGGCGATGGAGAGAAAATGCTCAAAAAACTTGGTGGCGATATCCTGGTAGACGCTGTCGTGCGTCGCAAGTTCCAGTGCGATCCGCAGCATGTTGAGAGAGTACATGCCCATCCAGGCGGTGCCGTCTGCCTGATCGAGTTGGCCGCCGTCGGGGAGCGCCATGTTGCGGTCGAAGACACCGATGTTGTCGAGCCCGAGGAATCCACCCTGGAAGACGTTGCGATTGCCGGCGTCCTTGCGATTGACCCACCAGGTGAAGTTCAACAACAGCTTGTGGAACACGCGCTCCAGAAAGGCAGTGTCTCCCTGATCCCCGCGGCGGCAGCGGTCCATCTGAAACACGCGCCAGGCCGCCCAGGCGTGGACCGGCGGATTGGCGTCGCCGAACGCCCATTCGTAGGCGGGTAGGGCGCCGTTGGGATGCTGATACCATTCCCGCGTCATGACGACCAACTGGTTCTTGGCGAACTCTGGATCGACCATCGCCAGCGCGATCGTGTGGAACGCCGTATCCCAAGCGGCAAACCAGGGATACTCCCACTTATCGGGCACGGAGAGGACTTCGGCATTGTTGAGATGCCGCCAATCGGAATTGCGCGCATGGCGGCGGCCCTTCGGCGGCGGCGGCTGAGCCTTGTCGCCATCGAGCCACGTTGCCACGTTGTAGTGAAAATATTGCTGGCTCCAGATCATGCCTGCCAAGGCCTGCCGCTGCACATTACGGGCATCGTCGGAAGGAAGTTTTTCCTGAATGTCGGCGTAGAAGGCGTCGGCCTCGGAGCGGCGCTGTTTAAACACGGCGTCGAAGTCGGCACGTAGCGCGTCTGACGTTGGCGCCGCATCGCCGGTTGCAGAAATCCGCAATCGCACAGTGGCTTTGTCGGCTGCAGGAATCGTCTGCCGATAGAGGGCCGCCGCTTTCGTTCCGCGATGGGCTGGATTAACCGCGCCCACGTCTCCCCGAATGACAAAGTCGTTGAGCGAGTCCTTCACATAGCGCGAACTATCGGTCGCCCCCGTGAGCCGGCGGAAATTGGTTTCGTTTTCGGTAAACAGCCACTGTCCTCCGTCCTGAGCCACTACGCGATAGTTGCCCAACAGCGGATGCGTCGCGGCGAGCGTGCCATCGGCGGTCAGCGACAGCTCGGGCCGCTTGGTCCGTCCGTCCCAACTCCAGATATTGCGAAACCAAACATGCGGCATGATCACCAACGGCGCCGCTTCAGGTCCGCGGTTGTAAGCCGTGATCTCCATCAGCACGTCGTCCGGCCCGGCCTTGGCGTATTCGACAAACACGTCGAAGTAGCGATCATCATTGAAGAGGCCCGTGTCGATCAGCTCGAACTCCGGCTGGCTGCGGTCCCGGCGATGGTTCTCTTCCACCAGGCGCGCGTAGGGAAACTCCGCCTGCGGATATTTGTAGAGCATCTTCAGATAGGAGTGCGTGGGCGTGGCGTCGAGATAGTAATACAGCTCCTTGACGTCTTCGCCGTGGTTCCCTTCTTCGTTGGTCAGGCCGAAGAGCCGCTCCTTGAGAATGGGATCCCGCGTGTTCCAAAGCCCGAGAGCGACGCAGAGCAACTGCCGGTCGTCGCTGATGCCGCCCAGCCCGTCTTCGCCCCAGCGATAGGCGCGGCTGCGGGCCATGTCGTGCGAAAGATAGTCCCAAGCTTCGCCGGTGGCGCTATAGTCTTCGCGCACCGTGCCCCATTGGCGATCGCTGAGATACGCGCCCCACTTGCGCCAAGGTTGGCTCTCGTCCGTCGCTTCCGCGAGTCGTAATTGTTCAGCGTTCATCGCAGACCAGGCAGGATCCGTGCAACCGGTCCCGATCAGCCGGGCCGGCACTATCCTGAAAGTCTACGTCGCGAAGAAGGCCCGCGCAGAGGGGCTGGGAAGGCGGAATTTATGGGAAAATCCTACCTCAATCCCGGGCAAGCTGCTCCGCCTGGCGGCGATAGCGCGCGGCTCGGATCTTATAGGTCTTCTTGCGCGGCGTGCTGGGCGTGATGTTCATCAACCGCTCATACTTGGCGGCCAGTTCTTGCTTCACACGGATCAGATTGTCGCGAACGGCGGTGGCCATGATATTGGTCCTTGGATGTAGGTCACGCGAAGCGTGACAGTGATTGGTTAGGTGGTTCGTTTTTTCACAGGTTGAATGTTTTGGTCGGTTTCGGCCGTGTTCGCAGTCCATGAATTGGTACGCTGCGCGTACCCTACATTTACGGAGGCGCCGGTTGCAGCCAGGC
>JAIOPX010000340.1 GCA_021413705.1 Planctomycetota bacterium
GCCGCTGCCGCCACTCGTCTTCCTGCTCACGCTGGCGACGGACAATCCCCTCGCGCTGCGAAGCGGTCTGGGCTTCATGGCGCTGCCAGGCTTGGCGAAGCTGCTCCTGCTCGTCGCGCACCTGCTGCTGCGAATCGGCCAACAGGGCTTCGGCGTCGGCCAATTCCTGGTGCCGGGCGGCCAACTCGGCGTTCGCCCGTTCCATTTCATCCTGATAGGCTTCCAGGGCCATCAGCCGCAACTTGGCCTCGCGCCGCTGGTGTTCTTCCTCGATCGCCGCGCGGCGCTGCTCGATGCCGCGCTGCAGCCTGTGCGACAACTCCTGCACAGCCAACTCCCGGGCGTCGATCTGCTGCTGCCGCCGATGGACCTCGCCCAGCAGTTCGGCCCGCTTGCGTGCCAATTCCAGCGACGCATGTTCGCTGGCATTTTCCCGACGTTCGAGAGCTTGCTGCGCAGTCTCCAATTCCGCTTCCCGTCTGGCAACATCCTCAAGCTGACGGTCCGCATCGTCCAACTGGCGCTGCATGGCGATTCGTTCGTCCGCCAGTTGCTGCTCGTCCTGCTTAACCTCCTTATGGCGATGCTCCAGCGCCGCCAGCCGGGTGGCCATTTCCTCATCGCGCTCGCGAAGCCAGAGCCGGGCGGAGCGCATCTGGTTTTCCGCGTCGGCTAGCCGAGAGTTAAGTTCCGACTCGCGGCGATCGAGGTCTTCGCGAACGCCGTCGAGATGCCCTGCCAGTTGGGAGGCATGCTGGCGCAGCTTGACCAGATCGAGCACGGCGGAAGCGGCGGTGCTCAGCGCCGCATCGGGCGGAAGGCTCGGATCCGGTGCGGGCAGGTGAGGCGGATCGATCCGCCGTTCCACGGCCGGTCCATCGGGCAAGGCTTCCGACGCCCGCAGCAAACGGGAAATATCCTGGCTACTCATGTCCGGTGCTCCAACAGACCAATGTTCCCGCAGGCAATGGCCGCCCCCCGCACGGTCCCTGCAACCGGCAAAGTTTGGCTAGCCTACGTTATCGGCCAGAAGCGCCGCCGCAGTTGATTGCAAACTAGAATCGCGCGCGAACGATGCACTGCATTCAGTGCTGGCGCCATCAGGCTCTCTGCCTGCAAGGCACCAGGGCGCGGAGTGGGCACCCCAGCGAGCAGTGCCTGGGAGTGCGAACGTAGGGGGGAGGGGGTAAAAGAGAACATTACCCAGTATTCCCCGCGAATATCGCATTTGGCGTTCGCGCATCCGTTCGCGCAAGTGTTCGCGCATCTGTTCGCGCTACCGTTCGTCCTGGCGCGCCGGGATTCGTGCCTCTTGGAGCATCAGCCACCAGGATCAACGATGGCCGATGTGAGATTTTTAAATTGCCAAAGAACTTTCTTACTCTTATCCGCTCAGCCATCAGGGTTGCAGCTGATTCGGCAACCGCTCGTTGATGCGTTGTCGCGTCCACATCTTTCGCACAAATTTTTCACTCGCCCTAAAACTCACCCTGGCAAGATCTTGCGATTCTTGTCCACACTTTTGTCCACGGCCAGTACACACCCTCGTCCGTGGTTCTGTCCACACCCTTTCGCACCCTTCACACTCTTCGCCCGTTCACTCCTTGAGCCTCTCCCTGACCCCACCCCTCCTTTCGCCTACCCAGACGCAAAAAGCCCGCCGGAGGCACAGTGTGCCGGGCGGGCTCTGCCTGGTACCTGAGGCTTTCTCAGGCGGGGCGATGATACCACGTCATAGTCTGTTGGTCGCGTGAATTGTTATTTCATTATACCAATAACGCGCGCCAATTTCAAGAATCAGAAGTAGGCCAGCGATGCATTTTCGGGTGAAAAGAAATTCAAAAATTATTTGAAAAACGGAATTTTGTTGGAAACAAAAAAAGCCAATTATTCCAACCCGAGCAAAAAGGTTTTCCAATTCGTTCGGGGTGGCAGAAAACTTGGGAGAGACAGCGCCGTCAAAAGCCCAACCAGTGTCATGGCCTTATTCTTCAGACCATCCTGAGGAAACCACAGCAGCAGGAGCCTGCGAACAGACAATTCAGGACATTGGAAAACTCAACTAGGATACAAGACATTGAGTCACTTCGATGCTGAATGGCTGTCCTTCTGGCCCCTTATTAGGAAGGAAAGAGGCTTGAGTCACGCATCGCTTGGCGTGTTCTCAAAGGTAATCTTTTCGAGCAAAAGTTTAACCATCTCTGATCGCATAATGTCATTCACGGCAAACTGAAGGGTGATCTCATAATGTCTGTTCCCCGCTGGTCGAGCCGCCGAAACCATTGTATTCAGTTCATCCCATTGAAGCTTGAGGAAAACCAAGTTGTATGTAAACACCATCAGTTCAACGAACGACAGCATTTTGCTTGTGCCATCTTGGAAAACGACTACGAAAACGGAATCCTCAAGCTCGTTGATGACATTGTCTGATTTCGCCAATTCAGGATTGTCAAGCAATTTCTTCGGTGGGTGAACGGCGAAGTTCTTCTGGCTTTGGGTGGTTGCTCGTTTTTCTACTAACTCCATAATCCCATTCATTTCTTCGGGTGTTAGGTCGTAGCGGTCTTCAACTTCCGACTCTTGGCGTTTACGCTTTAACCACTGCCGACAACCTTCAATGGGATCATTGAGCCGCCATCCTCTGGCATACCTAGTGATGGTCGTATAGTCATCGCGGAATTTGGCGAATAGTAATTCAGCTTGGTCGCACTTTCCAGCATTCACCAATTGTCCGTATTCTGAAAGGCGTTCCTGGGTCTTGCTTGCGGCTCGTGCAATCCTACCCGGAAACCGAAAAGAACGTGCAGCCAATTCTGCCTCGGCTGTTCGAAAGTTCTCAAAGAATTTCTCCATCAAGCCGTTATATTCCTGGACTGACTTGTTGATTCGATCAACGGATTCAGGTGCCAGTTTCGGATCGGGGAAGGATTGTCGAAGCTGGTCGGCGGTGCGACGCCGATCATTTGCAAGCTTCAGATTTTGAGCGGCACGAACCATAGGTTCGAGGACATGACGAAGGGCATCCAACCGATTCTCGCGGCGATTCCAAAAAAATGAGAGAATTCCAAAAAGAAACCCCAATAAGCCGAGAGCGACACCTCCTAACGCTATGAGGTTACTGGGGTCGGTCCACGGGTTAGCTACAGGCATGGGCGGGACTCCTTTGGATTCTGGAGGCCCACATTTTAGCGGAACTTAGCTCCGCCGCCTCATCCCCGCAGCACCTTCGCGCAGAGTAAATTTTTGAGGCAGGGTGCCTTGGTTCCACAAATCTTCGAGGTAATCCAGCAAACCTGAAGATTCCAGGGCCGCAAATTCCTTCTTGCTGAGCTTTCCCAAGGGATCGGTGTATAGATAATCGTCTCTCAGTGATGGACCTCGAAAAGACCTGTACTTCAGGCAGGTTGCACACCAAAACCAAGATATTCCAGTTAGTTCCGGGGTGCGCGGAAAATCACGATAATAATGGTGGAGACAAAACTCTCCACAGCTTGGGCATCGTCGTGGTCTAGAATCCTCGGGTGGCTGTGGTTTGGCTGTTGCAGTAGCAATTTCCGCATCAGTGAACAATTGCCATGACATATACACTTCCATTCTTAATCAACGGCTCGCTGCGCAGCTCGAAACCATTTTAATGCGAGGTCATCAGGGGACATCCATTTCAAAGTGGCAAGCATCAACACTTTATCCTCCTCAAGGTGGAAAGAGAATGGCCGAAAAGTTGTCTCTCGGCCCGCCCAAAGATGGCTGTCCTGCGGCTCGCTCCGCAGGATAATTCTTGCGGTTTTTCGCCAATTCGAGATGCTTACTCAATCGCGAGTTCAGAAGTGGCCTTTCGACGACGGGTTCCAGATCACAATCGAATTGTGATACGGTGATCCGCGCAATTAGAATGGCGGAACTTGTAAGTTGTTCAGGTGTCCGGGATCAAATTGTCCTTCGTCGAAATGAGGAAGCCCCTGATGATTCAATCAACCCGCTGTATGTTCGCAATTTTCACCACCACTTTGCTGCTTGCTCAGCCCGTGGCACTGCCCGCTACGGAACCGCGCAAGACCGAGGAGCAGCCCGATATGCCTTTCGTTGACATCTCGGGCGATCAGGCTCGTCAGGTCGTCATCGCGCGAGGAACGGAAACGATCTACCAAGGCCATCCCACTACGCTTTTGATGCCGGATGGAAAAACGATCTATTGCGTCTGGACCATCAAACATGGCGGGGCGGCCGGGCCCATGGCCCGCAGCGACGATGGTGGACTGACGTGGACTCGAATGGATGAGCAACTGCCGAAAGGTTTTGCCAAACATGAGAACTGCCCCAGCATCTACCGCCTGGTCGATCGGGACGGAACGGAGCGGTTGTGGGTGTTTTCGGCCTCGCTCGGCAAACGGGGCGGGCCGGGTATGCCGAGCATCATGAGCGCCGACGGCGGAAAGACGTGGAAAGAGATGCCGCCGCTGCACTTTCCGTGCGTCATGACGTTCAGCTGTATGACACGCCTCAAGGACGGGCGCTACCTCGGTCTCTACCACAAGGGGCCAAGTGGTGCGGACAGGGAACCGCTTGAGGTATTGCAGACGATCACGGCTGACGGTGGATTGACGTGGTCGAAGCCGCGCGTGGTCGCTGCCGTTGATGGGAAGAATCCGTGCGAGCCGTTCGTCCTCCGCTCGCCCGATGGCGGGGAGCTACTCTGTCTCATACGCGAGAACACCCACCGAGGCCGCAGCCTCATGATGTTCAGCCGCGACGAAGGTCAAACCTGGAGCAAGCCGGTGGACGCACCCTGGGGGCTCACGGGCGATCGGCACATGGGCACCTATACCAAGGATGGCCGCCTTGTGATCGCCTTCCGCGACCGGGCGCTTAGCAGCCCGACGAAATGCCACTTTGTCGCCTGGGTGGGCACCTATGAAGACATCCGGCAAGCGAAGCCCGGCCAATATCGCGTGAAGCTGCTGCACAGCCACGCCGGCTGCGATTGCGGTTATCCTGGCGTGGAGCTGTTGCCCGATGGCACGATCGTCGCCACGACCTATTTGAAGTATGCGCCGGGCAAAGAAAAACACTCCGTCGTCAGCACGCGGTTCCGCCTGAGTGAGACGGATGCGCTATTAAGCCGGCAGCGTGGCGGTGAGTAGAACCCAATTCCGCCACCGGTGGGCTTGCCCCACCGGAGCGCTGTTTAGAAACCAGTATCGATTCGCACAATACCTTAGCTCTCGGTTGCCGGTTGTCGCCCGCCCCGGCGGGCGAACCGGCAACCGAGAACATGAAACGAAAGTGTGCGCCTTTACTTCTGGTTATTAAACATCGCTTCCGGCGAGGCAAGCCCACCGGTGGCGAAGAACGACCGACCTTTTTTCCCGCAATAACTCAGCCATGCTTGCACGTCGAAGCTTGGTGCCATTGGAGCAAGCGCGACGGAGAGGCTTCGGTAGCAGAAATTCAGCATAGCGTATTCATCCTCTGGATGAGTGTACCTCTGCCTTTTTAGTCTGCTGCCGTCGAAAGTACAGGTAGGATTGACGGGCAGTTCCTCGTTATGTCACGGCAACTCATACCAGTGGTCTCGGGGGAATGGCATCGGTTTCATCAACCATGCTTTGAGGGAGCGAAGAAATCGACCCAACCATCGGGCTGGTGTGATAGTGGTAGCCATGTGCATTCTCCTGACTGAATGCTAACGGCGACCGCGCTAAGTTGGCGAAAAAAACGAGATGCTGCACATTAAAAATGCATCAAGGAAGAAAAACGGGGTAGGAAGAGTAGAGCGGCAGAGGGACGAATGCGAGAGGATAAGGATGGGTGCCCCTCGGCATTTAATTACTGGATGTGACGACATGCGAGAGCGCCAGAATAGGGTACATGCGCACGGCAAAAACCTTCCCACCGCTCCCCGTGCGTCGGTGCCGCCGCACGGGGAGCGGAGGGAAGAGAGAATGAGTGCGCCCAGATGCCCAGGGGGGCGGCCACGCTCGTGTAACTCGCGTCGCCTTCCCTTGGGCTTATATGTTTCACGCCTTCGGCGTGGAGAAAACCCCGGAGTCTCGGAATGCTGGAGATCCACATCCCTGAAAGTTCCGCTTCCGAAACGTCAATCGCTCATCAGCCCTTAGCCTCATCGAGCGCCTGTTGCAGGCGGCTCTTGGGCTGGACGCCGACCATCCGCTCGACGACTTCGCCGTCCTTGAAGATCATCAGCGTGGGGATGCTGCTGACGCCGTAGTTCTGGGCAGCTTCGGGATTGTCGTCGATGTTGATCTTGGTGACCTTGATCGTGCCCTTGTTTTCGTTGGCCAATTCTTCGACCATCGGGGCGATCATCCGGCAGGGGCCGCACCAGGGTGCCCAGAAATCGACCAGCACCGGCTGCTTGGAATCGAGCACATCGGATTTGAAATTGCGGTCACTGATTTCGGCTACGGCACCCATGGAATGACTCCTCTCGATAAAACGCTTTGTGTTGGTACGGATGCCGCGCGACGGCGAGGGAACGCACAAAGCGCGATGCATCTTGGAGTTGCAGGATCGTGGCACACTAGATTCTCTCGGAAAACGGCGGTTCGATCAGCCGCAGGGCGCTAGCCCCCGGTTTGGGGCCGTCATCCCGCACAGAACCGGACGCTAGCGCGTGCCGGCTGATTTTTTCCTACAGAGCTTAGTGGCCATCCCCTGCGAACGGGGAATTATAGGGTCGTGGCAGCAGAAGTGTCAACAAACGGGTCGGCAATGCTGGTAATTCGCGTTGGAGTCCTGCCTTTAGGCTGCTTGCCGAAGACAGCCTGAAGGCTGGACTCCAACGATAGCCCTACTTTCTTTCCCTTGGTGGATCGCGCGTCGCTCCGTTATACTACACCTTCGGGGATTGTACTCTAGCTTCCGCCGTCACTACTCGTTGCGCCCGTTCCATGCCTCGATACGTCGTCCGCTACGGTTCGCTGAGGCAATTGGGCGTCTTCAATACGTCGCGCGATGAATCGTTGCTCCGCGGGGCGCAGGTGATTGCCCGGACCAAGCGAGGGCTCGAATCGGGCGAGGTGTTGTGCGAGGCCAACGAGAGGGCCGAGGCCGATCTCAAGAACGCCGAGGGGGGGCAGATCCTGCGGACCATGTCGGCCGACGATTCGAACGATTTGTCGCGGCTGCGGGCCTCCGAGCGCCACGAGTTCGAGTTCTGTCATCAGGCCATCAACAATCTCAAGCTCGAGATGCAACTGATCGACGTCGAGCATGTTTTCGGTGGCGAACGGGTGGTGATCTACTATATCAGCGAGAATCGGGTTGACTTTCGCGAACTGGTCAAAGTGCTAGCGGCCGAGTTTCAAACCCGGATCGAGATGCGGCAGATCGGCGTGCGCGATGAGGCGAAGCTGCTGGCCGACTACGGCGACTGCGGCAAGCCCGTCTGCTGTAATACGCATCTGTCCGAAATGCCTCCGGTGTCGATGAAGATGGCCAAGCTGCAGAAGGCCACGCTCGACCCGACCAAAATCTCGGGGCGTTGCGGCCGGCTGAAATGCTGTCTGCGCTATGAGTTCGACACCTACGAGGAACTGCAAAAGGATCTGCCCCCCATCGGGGCGTCGATCCTCACCGGCAACGGCAAGGCCACCGTGCTGGCCCACGAAATCCTGGCCAGCCAGGTGCTGGTGCAAATGGAAGATATGCGGCGTGTATTGGTCGATTCAACGGATATTTTGAGTGTGTTGGGGGGCTGATTAGGCTGGAGGCTACAGGCTTGAGGCTGTAGGGAAGCGACAAGGACAATTGCGACTGGCCGCAAGCGGCTGAGGAAAAATTCCCGGCCGGCGCTCCATCCGGGCGTGCCACAGATTATGATGTTCTGATGCGAGATAAGGTGTAACTATGGCTGGCCCATCCATGATTGACCCCCGACACCCCATCGCCAAGCTGGCTCGTAAAGACGGCCGCTACCATGTGG